>JAEULW010000223.1 GCA_016793505.1 Methylobacteriaceae bacterium
CGCGCTCGGCGCGCGCGCCTGAGGCGCGTGTGACGCGACGCGGCGCCCTCGCCTATCTCTCGCTCGAAACGCCGCGCGAGGGGCAGGCCTCGCGCACCCACGTCGACGAGGTGATCGGCGCGCTGCGGCGTCTCGGCTGGCGCGTCGATCTCTACGCCACCGGCCATGGCGGAGCGAGCGCCCGAGGCCGCTATGCGCGCCGCATTCTCGACTATCTCGCCGTCGAGGCGCGGCTCGCGCGCCGCCTGTCCGACTATGACGCGCTCTATGTGCGCGCCCACTTCGCCGCCGCGCCGGTCGTCCGTCTGGCGCGCGCGCGCGGTCTCGCTATCGTCCACGAGATCAATGGCGCGCCCTCGGAATTCGCCGTCACCTATCCCGGTCTGCAGTCCCTCGCCGCGACGGTGGAGTGGCTCTACCGCGCCCAGTTCCGCAGTGCCGATCATCTCGTCGCGGTGACGCCCGGTCTGGCGCAATGGGCGCGCGATTTCGCCGGGCATCGACGCGTCGCCATGGTGCCCAACGGCGCCAATGGCGAGCTGTTCGTCCCGTCGGGCCCCCGGTGCGAGCCGGGCTACGCCTATGTGATTTTTGTCGGCGGCCTCGTCGCCTGGCATGGCGTCGACACCATGCTCGCCGCGCTCGACGATCCGGCCTGGCCGCCGGCGCTGAAGCTGGTCGTCGTCGGCGACGGCGTCGAGAGAGCGCGACTGGAGGCGGCGGCCGGCCATCCGCGCCTCGTCTGGCTCGGGCGCCGGCCTTACGCCGAGGTGCCGGCGCTGCTGCGCGGCGCGACGGCGGCGCTCTGCGTCATCGCCGACCCGCACGGCCGCTCGGCCTCCGGCGTCGCGCCGCTGAAGCTGTTCGAGGCGATGGGTTGCGCCGCGCCCGTCATCGTCAGCGATCTGCCGTTTCAGGGCGAATTGGTGCGGCGTATCGAAGCCGGCCTTGTCGTCCCGCCCGCCGACCCGGCTGCGCTGGCGCGCGCCGTGGCGCAATTCGCCGGCGATCCGGCCGAAGCTCGGCGCATGGGCGCCAATGGCGCGCGTCATGTCGCCGACGAGGCGAGCTGGGCGCGGCGCGTCGAGGCCATCGACGCGATCCTCCGCGACGCGACGGCCCGGCGATGACGCCGCGCCGCATCGCCGTCGTCGCCTATACCGACATCGCGCGCGATGCGCGCGTGCGCCGGACGGCGGATTCCCTCGCCGCCGCCGGGCACGAGATTGTGGTCATCGGCTTCGGCGCCGATCCCGCGGCGCGCTGGCGCTTCGAGCCGCTGCCTGACCTCGGCGGCCTTGGCGCACAACGCCTGGCGCTGCTGGCGACGCAGGCGCCGGCCAATCTGGCGCCCTGGCTCGCGCCGTGGCTGCATCTCGTGCGCCGTCATCATCGCGCCGCGCGCGCAAAGCTAATCGCGCTCCGCCCGCATGTCATCCATGCGAACGACTGGATCGCCCTGCCCGCCTGCGCGCAGGCCAGGCGCGCGACCGGCGCCCGGCTCGTCTATGACAGCCACGAGGTCGGCGTCGAGGAACATGCCGACAATTGGCGCTGGCGGCTCGTCTCGCAGAATTCGGCGCGCGCCACCGAGCGGCGTTTCATTGATGAGGCCGACGCCGTCGTGACGGTCGGCGAGGGCGTGGCGGAGGCGCTCGCCGCGCTCTATCCGCAGGCGCCGCGGCCCGTCGTGGTGCGCAACGCGCCGCGCTTCGTCGCGGTTGCGCCCGCTCCCGCGCCGGACGGGCGCAGGCGCCTGCTCTATCATGGCGTCCTCAAGCAGGGCCGCGGCGTCGAGGCGGCGATCGAGGCGGTCGGCCGCCTGCCCGACTGCGAACTGACGATCCGCGGCGGCGGCGCGCCTGCCTATGTCGAGGGCTTGCGGCGTCTGGCGGCCGCCGGTCCGGCGGCGACGCGCATCGCTTTCGAGCCGCCGGTCGCGCCCGATCAGGTGGTCGCGGCCGCAGCCTCGAGCCATATCGGCCTGTTCTGCGCGCCGCTCGACACCGGCCAGAACCGGCTCGCTATGCCCAACAAGTTTTTCGAATACGCGATGGCCGGCCTGGCGGTGGTGGCGGCCGAGGGGTCCGAACTCGGCGCGCTGGTGCGCAGACTGGACTGCGGCGTCTGCGCTCCCGCAGCGACGGGCGAGGCCATCGCCGGGACGTTGGCCGCGCTCGACGACGCGCGGCTGGCGCAGCTGCGCGCCAACGCGCTGGCGGCCGGCCGCGCCTTCAGCTGGGAGCAGGAGGAAAAGACCCTGCTCGCGGTTTACGAGCGCCTGGTGTAATCAGTCCGTCCCCAACGGATCGTCAGGCATGAAGCGGATTCTCACCATCGTCGGCGCACGGCCGCAATTCATCAAGGCCGCGCCCGTCAGTCGCGCGTTGGCGGCGCGCGGCCTGCGCGAAATCCTCGTTCACACCGGGCAGCATTTCGATCCGTCGATGTCGGACGTCTTCTTCGACGAACTCGACATCGCGAAGCCGGCCTATCATTTCGACATTCACAGCCTCGGTCACGGCGCCATGACCGGCCGCATGCTGGAGAAGATCGAACAGGCGATGCTCGCCGAGAAGCCCGACGTCGCGCTCGTCTATGGCGACACCAATTCGACGCTGGCCGGCGCGCTCGCCGCCTCGAAACTGCTCATTCCCGTCGCCCATGTCGAGGCAGGGCTGCGCTCGTTCAACCGCGCCATGCCGGAGGAGCAGAACCGCATCGTCGCCGATCACCTCGCCACGTTGCTGTTCTGCCCGACGACGACCGCCGTCGACAATCTGCGGCGCGAAGGGATCACGACCGGCGTTCACGCCGTCGGCGACGTCATGTACGACACGACGCTCTACGCGGCGGAACGCGCCGCAGGCCGCTCGCGTATTCTCGAGACGCTGGCGCTGAAGCCGCAGGGCTACGCCGTCGCCACGCTGCACCGCGCCGAGAACACCGACGATCCCGCAAGGCTGCGCAGCGTGCTGGCCTGGCTCGAGGCGCAGGCGGCGCAGACGCCGGTCGTCATGCCGCTGCATCCGCGCACCCGTCGCGTGCTCGATTCCGTCGGCGCGCCGCGCGGCGTCGACATCGTCGAGCCGCTCGGCTATCTCGACATGACGCGGCTCGTCGCCTCCGCCTGCGCCGTCTACACCGATTCCGGCGGCCTGCAGAAGGAAGCCTATTTCCACCGCGTGCCCTGCGTGACGCTGCGCGACGAGACCGAGTGGGTGGAGACGATCGAGGCGGGCTGGAATCGGCTCTGGACGACGCCCGGCTGGCGCCCGCGCCGCGACATCGCCGACTACGGCGAGGGTCGCGCGGCCGAGGCTATCGCCGCCATTCTGGCCGCCTGACGCCGCGCCGGCCGGGGAGTCTGGGCGCGCCGCCGCGAACGCGCGGTGCGCCCGCGCATAGCGCGCGCGTGGCGCAGACGTGAGAGTGCCGTCCTGCGTGCGAAAGCGCACCGACCGGCGGAGGGCGCGTCATGGCGAATTTCAACGGGACGCAGCGCAACGATTCCATCATCGCTGGCGTCACGCCCGGCCTGTCGCGGACGCAGTCGCACACGATCCATGGCCTCGGCGGCGACGACGTGATCGTCGGCGGCGACAAGGACGACTGGCTCTATGGCGATGAAGGCGCCGACACGCTGACCGGCGGCCTCGGCGTCAACCGCTACTTCGGCGGCCTCGGCGACGACCTGATGATCGGCGGCGCGGGCACGGACATTTTTGATGGCGGCGACGGCGCCAAGGCGGGCGTCGCCGGCGCCGACCAGGTCTCCTATCGCGACTCGACCAAGGGCGTCGTCTTTTCCCTCAAGACAGGCCTCGGAACGGGCGGCGACGCGGCCGGCGACAGCTATGTCAATGTCGAGAACGCCGAAGGCTCGGGCTCTTCCGACACGATCTCCGGCGACGACCGCGGCAACGTCCTGCGCGGCCTTGCCGGCGACGACTGGCTCTATGGCGAGGGCGGCGACGACACGCTGATCGGCGGCGCCGGCGCCGACCGGATGTTCGGCGGCGCCGGGATCGACACGGCGGACTATTCCGCCGAGACGACCGGCGTCACGCTCTGGCTGACCAGCGGCTACGCCGCCGGCGCCGCGGCCGGCGATCAGCTCGACTCGATCGAGATCATCCTCGGCGGCGCCGCCGGCGACGTCATCATCGGCTCGACCCGCGACGACACCTTCCGCGGCAATGGCGGCGCCGACTATCTCGAGGGCGGCGGCGGCCGCGACTGGCTCTATGGCGGCGCGCAGGGCGACGTGCTTGTCGGCGGCGCCCAGACCGATCACCTCTACGGCGAGGACGGCGACGACCAGCTCTTCGCCGATGACGAGTTCGCGCCCTACGACCTCTTCACCGACCGTCTCGACGGCGGCCTCGGCGACGACCGGCTCACCGGCTCGACCAGCGACGCCTTCATCGGCGGCGCCGGCTTCGACGCCGCCATTCTGCGCCTCGCCGCGAGCCATGCCGGCCTGTCGGTCGATCTCACCGCCGCCTCGACGAGCCGCGTCACGGCGAACGACGCGACGATCTTCGACGGGATCGAGACCTTCGATCTCAGCCTCGGCGACGGCGTCGATGTCGTGCGCGGCGGCGTCTATGACGACGTCATCGCCGGCAATGGCGGGCGCGACGAGCTCGAGGGCGGCGGCGGCGACGACCACATCTATGGCGGCGCCGGCTATGACCAGCTGCGCGGCAACGCCGGCGACGACTTCATCGACGCCGGCGCCGACGGCGCATCGATTCGCGGCGGCAGCGGCAACGACACGCTGCGCGGCGGCTCGGGCGCCGATGCGATCTACGGCGACGATGACGACGATACGATCTATGGCGGCGGCGACATCGACACGCTGGAGGGCGGCTATGGCGACGACTGGCTCTATGGCGGCGCCGACGGCGACTTCATCCGCGGCGATGCCGGAAACGACGTCGTCTACGGCGATGACGGCATCGACACGATCGACGGCGGCGCGGACGACGACACGCTCTATGGCGGCGCGGACGGCGATACGATCGCCGGCGGAACCGGCGCTGACATCCTGTTCGGCGGCGACGGCGGCGATCGTCTCGACGGCATGTCGGGTGAGGACTGGCTGCGCGGCGAGGCCGGCGAGGATCGCCTGTTCGGCGGCGACGACGCGGACATCCTAGACGGCGGCGCCGATCGCGACGAGATGACCGGCGGCGGCGGCGCCGATCTGTTCGTCTGGGGCGCCGGCCGCGGCAGCGACGCGATCCTCGATTTCGACGCCTTCGACCGCATCGACATCCAGTGCGACCTGGCTCAGTTCCACTGGTTTTTCACAGCGCTGCCGCACCCGGGCGACACCTACCAGACGACGAACCTGACGCTGCACATGTCGTTCGACGGCGGCGCGACCTATCAGGACCTGCAGGTGGCGATGAGCCAGCCGCAGTTCCAGCTGACCGATCTGACGATCAACGGCGCGCCGCTCATCCTGTGAGGCGAAGCGACGCGGCCGCGGCCGCGCGTCACTCGTCCTCTGCCGCCTGCGTCGCCTGGCCCTGCGGCGGGCGATAGCCGCCCGAGAAGGGCTGCGCATTGGCCGAGGCGACGGCGCCGGAGATGCCGTCGCGCTGATAGATGTCGTCGCGGAACTGCACCAGCCCGTCCGGCGTCGCCCAGGCGGTGATGTAGACCCAGTAGACCGGAACGGCCTGGGTCAGCTTCACGTCGACGCGCTGGCCCGAATTGATCGCCGCGTCGATCTTGTCGCGGTCCCAGCCCGGATTGTCTTTCAACAGCCAGGCGACGTAGTCGCGCACGTTCTGCACGCGCATGCAGCCCGACGAGACGAAACGGAAATCGTCTCCGAAAATGCCCTTGGACGGCGTGTCGTGCATGTAGACGCCGTGCGGATTGGCGATGTTGATGCGCACGAAGCCGAGCGAATTGACGTCGCCGCCCGGGTCCTGCCGGAACATGTAGTTGGTCGCCTCCATCGAGTTCCAGTTCACCTGGGTCGGGGCGACTTCCTGTCCGGACTTGTTGTAGATGCGGATCTTGTTCTCGGTCAGATAGTTCGGATCGGCCTGCATCTTCGGGATCAGATCCTTGCGGATGATCGAGGCCGGCACCGTCCAGAACGGGTTGAAGTTGATGTCGAGCACCTTGGCCTGCATCACCGGCGACTGCCGGTCGATCTTGCCGACGCCGGCCATATGGTGCGTCGCCACCTGGCCGTTCTCGACCGTCTCGACCGTCGCGGCCGGGATGTTGGCGGTGACGTGCCGGGCCCCGAGATTGCCCGAGTAGGAGCGCAGCCGCACCAGATTGGTCTCGAGCTGGCGCAGCCTGACGCCGACCGGCACGTTCAGCGCCGCAAAAGTCTGCTGGGCGACGACGCCGGTCGGCGACAGGCCGTGCCGGGCCTGGAAGCGCTTGACCGCCGCCTCGACATAGGAATCGAACACCTGCGAGCCGCCCGCCGCCGCGTCGAGATCGCCGCCGGCGATCAGCCGCTGACGCAGCGCCTGCACGGCGGGCGAGCGCGAGCCGACCTTGAGCGCCGCCCCGCCCTGCACGCCCTGCCAGCCGCCGCGCTGGGCGATCGCCTGATACTGGCCGATCGCCTGCTCCGTCGCCGCCACGGTCTGCTGCGACAGGATCGGCGTGACCGAGCGCGGCACGCTGAGCCGCCCCGAGGATTCGTAGCCCTGCCGCCATTCGGCCGGCGCGCCGAAGGGCGCGCCGTCGCCCGGCGCCGCCACAGCCGCGCCGGCCGAAACGGCCAGGCCGGAGACGGCGCCCGTCAGAAAGGCGCGACGATCGAGGAAAGCGAGGGATCGAACAGAACCGGCCACGTTGCACTCCAGACCCTGCAGCCGCCCGTCAGGCGCGGCGACGCGCGCCCCGCGCGTCCTGTCGCGGCGGGGATAAAGCGTCATGGTTGAAAAAGCGAGAAGATGGGGGCGAATTTGTGACCCAGGGCAGACACGTTGCGTTCACGCCCGTGTGAGGGCGCGCCCCACGCCGCTGGCTCCCGACTCTCCGCTGCGGCCGGGATGACAGGAGGAATGTCGCGCCCTGCCTCACTGTCATTCCCGACGCCGGCGCAGCCGGCGCGCGGGAACCCGGAGAAGGCCGCGCGTCGCGCTCCATGCCGAAGACCTGGGTCCCGGCTCTCCGCTCCGCTGCGGCCAGGACGGCAGGCGAGCGTCATTCCCGACGCCCGCCACGGCTCAAAACAAGAAGGGCGCCCCGCCGGGACGCCCTCTTTTGCTGTCGCTTCGGTCGCGGATCAGAGCCGATACTTGATCTGGTCCGTCCAGAACCGCTCCAGACGCGCCAGCGCCTGATTGACGCGGCGGAATTCGTCGCTGGAGATGCCGCCGATCTGCTCGACCGTGGCGACGTGCTTGTCGTAGAGCGCGCCGACGATCTCATGCACCTCGCGGCCGCGTTCGGTCAGGCTGATGCGCACCGCGCGACGGTCGACCCGCGAGCGGGCATGGTGCAGGAAGCCCATCTCGACCAGCTTCTTGACGTTGTAGGAGACGTTCGAGCCGAGATAGTAGCCGCGGGTGCGCAATTCGCCCGCGGTCAGCTCCTTGTCGCCGATATTGTAGAGGAGCAGCGCCTGAACGGCGTTGAGGTCGGACCGGCCGCGCCGGTCGAACTCGTCCTTGATGACGTCGAGCAGCCGGCGATGCAGCCGCTCGACCATCGTCAGGGCTTCGAGATAGACCGGCCGCACGTCGGCGTGACGATCGGCCCTCGCGACCGCAGTTTCCGCTTTGCTCATCGAATTCATGACGACGCCCTGTTCTGACCCTGCGAAGGCCGACGCTTTCCGGTCGGTCCGTTCTTCATGGGCAAGCTAGCCCGGGGGCCATGAAAGGCGGCTTAAATATCAGACTGAATGCAATATTTACGCATCGACGTGAATCGACTGTGAAGACGTTTTCTCAAATGCCGCGCATCGCGATCAGGCGTTCGCCTGCTCGCGCGCGGCGAAGATGTTGAGCAGGAAATAGATCACGATCAGCGCGCCGTTGACGCCGAGCGCAGTGGCGTGGCCGAGGCTGAGTTCGGGCGCGAGCGCGGCCAGCACGATCTCGGTCAGCGCCGTGAACAGCCAGACGACGCCGCCCCACGGCGCGGCCAGCCACAACCCGATCGCGGCGACGAAATCCATCACGGCGAAGAACACGATCGCGCCCTGCCGGGCGAGCGGCAGCGTCAGGAAGGCCGAGCCCGAGGCGCCCGGCCCCGGCTCGAGAATCCAGACCCAGTAGAACAGCCCGAGCGCGAACCACAGCAGCGCCACGATGCGCATGAACCAGACCAGCATCAGGCCCCAGCGCGCCGCGCCGCCGCCGGCCTCGACCGGACCCGTCGCGCCGATCAGGATCGGCGGCGCGGGTTGCGGCTCGGCGATGCGCTGGCGCGCCTTCTGCGGTTGCGCGTTCATGCCGCGGGCAGCTTCAGTTCATCGTCGCCGAGCGGCGCGAAATAGGCGTCCACCATCGCCGCGCTCACGTCCCCGATCGCCGCCGGCGACCATCTGGGCGCATTGTCCTTGTCGACGATCACGGCGCGCACGCCCTCGTAGAAATCGCGCCCGCGCGCGACGCGCGAGACGATCCGGTATTCCGTGCGCATCGCTTCGGCGAAATCGAGACCGCCGCCGATCTGCATCTGGCGCAACGCGATCGCCAGCGAGGTCGGCGATTTCGTCCGCATCGTCGCCGCCTGCTTCGCCGCGAAGGCCGATCCGTGCGCCGCGCTCGAATCCAGCCCGGCGAGGATTTCGGCGACCGTATGCCCCTCGAAGCAGCCGTCGATCACGCCGCGGTCGGCGTCGGTCAGTTGCGGGTGCGAGGGCGTCGCCAGCCGCCGCGCCGCCGCTTCCGGCGCCTCCCCCGCAGCCAGCGCGGCGAGCAGCGTCTCCATCGCGGCGCTCGGCGCGTGCACATCGGCGAGACCGAGAGCGACCGCGTCCGGCCCGCGCACCCGCTCGCCGGTCAGCGCCAGCCAGGTTCCGACCTTGCCCGGCAGGCGCGGCAGGAAATGCGTCGCCCCGACATCGGGGAAGAAGCCGATGCCGACCTCCGGCATGGCGAACTGGAAACGGTCGCCGGCGACGCGCAGCGATCCATGCTCCGAGACGCCGACGCCGCCGCCCATGACGATGCCGTCGATCAGCGCCACATAGGGCTTCGGATAAGTCTTGATCCGCAGGTTGAGCCGATATTCGTCGGCCCAGAAGGCGAGGCCGAAGCCGACGTCGCCGGCCTTGCCGCGCTCGTAGAGCTGGCGGATGTCGCCGCCCGCGCAGAACGCCTTCTCCCCCGCCCCGCGCACCACGACGCAGCCGATCGCGGCGTCGCGCTCCCAACGGTCGAGCGCCGCGGCGATGTCGCGCACCATGCCATGCGTCAGCGCATTCAGCGCCTGCGGCCGGTTGAGCGTCAGAAGGCCGACTCGGCCGCGGGTTTCGACGATGACTTCCGGTTCGGACATGCAGCCTCCGCGACTTTCCCCGGATAGTTCCTCGCCGCCCGAGCGTCAAATTCGGGCGATGAGGCGCGCAGGCGGCCTGCGTGCTAAAGAGGCGCAGCCGGAGCCGTCCATGTCCACCCCCCTCCCCCTCGTCCACCGTCCCCGCCGCAATCGCAAGGCCGAATGGGCGCGTCGTCTCGTGCGTGAGAACGTGCTGACGACCAATGATCTGATCTGGCCGATCTTCCTCGTCGAAGGCGCGAGGCAGCGCGTTCCCGTCGGCTCGATGCCGGACGTCTTCCGTCTGTCGGTCGACGAGGCGGTGCGCGAGGCGGAGAAGGCGGCGGGCCTCGACATTCCCTGCATCGCCTTCTTCCCCTACACCGACCCGGCGCTGAAGGACGAGCGCGGGACCGAGGCGCTCAACGCTGAGAACCTCGTCTGCCGCGCCTGCCGCGCCATCAAGGCCGCCGTGCCCGAGATCGGCCTGCTGACCGACGTCGCGCTCGATCCCTATACGAGCCACGGCCATGATGGCCTGCTCGACGACGAGCGCATCCTCAACGACGAGACGGTGGCGGTGCTCGTCGCCCAGGCGCTCAATCAGGCGCGCGCCGGCGCCGACGTCATCGCGCCGTCGGACATGATGGACGGGCGCGTCGGCGCGATCCGCGCCGGGCTCGACGCCGAGGGTTTTCACGACGTGCAGATCATGGCCTACGCCGCCAAATACGCCTCCGCCTTCTACGGCCCGTTCCGCGAGGCGGTCGGCTCGGGCGGCGTGCTGAAGGGCGACAAGCGCACCTACCAGATGGACCCTGCGAATGGCGACGAGGCGCTGCGCGAGGTCGCCGCCGACATCGACGAGGGCGCCGACATGGTGATGGTCAAGCCCGGCATGCCCTATCTCGACATCGTGCGGCGCGTGAAGGAGAGCTTTTCCGTGCCGACCTTCGCCTATCAGGTGTCGGGCGAATACGCGATGATCATGGCCGCTGCGAGAAACGGCTGGCTCGACGGCGACAAGGCGATGATGGAGTCGCTGCTCGCCTTCAAGCGCGCCGGCGCCGACGGCGTGCTGACCTACTTCGCCCCGCGCGCCGCGGAGATGCTGCGCAAGCGGTGAGCGGCGCCGCTCACTGCGTCGCCTCGGCGAGCGCCACGGTGCGGCGCGCCATCTCGGCGTGCAGGCGCTCGACCATGCGGCCGTCGAGCTGCAGCGCGCCCTTGTCGGCGTTCTCGGCGAGATCGAAGGCGGCGATGATCTTGCGCGCCCACTCGGTCTCCTGCGCGGTCGGCGAAAACACCTCGTTGGCGATGGCGATCTGTCCGGGATGAATCAGCGTCTTGCCGTCCATGCCGAGATCGCGCCCCTGCTCGCATTCGGCGCGCAGGCCGGCGTCGTCGCCGATCGTGTTGTAGACGCCGTCGACGATGTCGACGCCATGCGCCCGCGCGGCGGCGACGCAGATCGACAGATAGGCGAGCATCGCCGGCCGGCCCGGCGTCAGCCGCGCCCGCGTCTCCTTGGCGATGTCGTTGGTGCCCATCACCAGCGCCGCCAGGCGCGAGGCCGGGTCCATGGCGACGCGCACGATCGTATCGGCGCCGAGAATGGCGTGCGGCGTCTCCATCATCGCCCAGATGCGGGTGCGCTCCGGCGCGCCGGCCTCGCGCAATTCGCGCGCCGCGACCATGATGTCGCCGGGCGAATTCACCTTCGGGATCAGCACCGCGTCGGGCCCGGCCTTGGCCGCGGCGGCGAGATCGTCGCGGCCCCATGGCGTGGCGAGGCCGTTGATGCGGATCACCAGTTCGCGCCGGCCGTAACCGCCGGCGGCGACCGCCTCGGCGACCTGCGCCCGCGCCGTCGCCTTGGCGTCGGGGGCGACGGCGTCCTCGAGGTCGAGAATCAGCGCGTCGGCGGGCAGGCTGCGCGCCTTGTCGAGCGCCCGGGCGTTCGAGCCGGGCATGTAGAGCACGCTGCGGCGCGGGCGGATCGACATCGACGGCTCCTCGGAACGCGGGATCGGCGGGTGTGGCTTTTCGCGCCGCAACATAATGTGCCGCATCTGCGAATGTCATCAGCCTTTCGTCCGGGTTGGTCGAGATGACCGGCTGGATCGCGGGAATCGACGGCTGCCGCGCCGGCTGGATCGTGGCGATTCGCCCACCCGACGCGCCGGCCGCGACGCGGCTCGAGGTCGTCGCCGATCTCGCCGACATTCTGGGGCGGCCCGGGCTGGTGTGTGTGGCCATCGACATGCCGATCGGCCTGCCCGAGCGCGTCGGCCGCGGCGGACGCGGTCCGGAACAGGCGCTGCGGCCGTTGCTCGGGGCGCGCCAGTCCTCCGTCTTCGCGATTCCGGCCCGCGCCGCGGTCTACGCCGACGACTACCGCGCCGCCTGCGCCGCCGCGCTGGCCGCCTCCGACCCGCCGAAAAAGGTCTCGAAACAGGCCTTCTTCCTGTTCCCGAAAATTCGCGCCCTCGATGCGCTGCTGCGCGCCGACGCCGCTCTGGCCACCCGCGTCTTCGAAGCCCATCCCGAAGCCGCCTTCCGCATGATGGCCGGCGCGCCCCTGCGCCATCCCAAGAAGGTCCGCGGCGCGCCCTCGGCCCCCGGCCTCGACGAGCGCGTCGGCCTGCTGGCGGCGACCGGCCTGCCGCGCGCCCTGCTCGACGCACCGCCGCCGCCCGGCGCCGGCCGCGACGACGCGCTCGACGCGCTGGCCTGCGCCTGGACGGCCGAGCGCATCCTCGCCGGAACGGCGCTGCGCCATGGCCCCGGGGCGCGCGACGCCCATGGCCTGCCGGTCGCCATCTGGAGCTGACAGGGCTATGACAGCGCCGTCCGGCCAGGCGAGACGGCCGACGCATGGGAGGAGCGCTTGAAGGTCGCCATCGCCGACGTCGAACGCGCCGCCGCCATCGTCGCCGGCCATGTCGCGCGCACGCCGACTTTTCCGGCGCCGGCGCTGTCGGCGCTCACCGGCGCCGAGGTCTTCGTCAAATACGAGAACATGCAGGCGACCGGCGCCTTCAAGGATCGCGGCGCCATCGTCAGGCTCGCCTCGCTGACCGAGGCCGAGAAGCGCCGCGGCGTCATCGCCATGTCGGCCGGCAATCACGCCCAGGCCGTGGCGCTGCACGCCCGCCGCATGGGCGTGCCGGCGACCATCGTCATGCCGGCGCCGAGCCCGATCGTGAAGGTCGAGAAGACCCGCGGCTACGGCGCCCGCGTCATCCTGCACGGCGAGACGCTGGCCGAATGCGAGACGCGCGTGCGCGAGCTCATCGCCGCCGAAGGCCTCGTCGCCGTGCATCCCTTCGACGATCCCCATGTCATCGCCGGCCAGGGCACGGCGACGCTGGAGATGCTGGAGGACGCGCCCGATCTCGACGCGCTGATCGTGCCGGTCGGCGGCGGCGGACTGATCGCCGGCGCGGCGATCGTGGCGCGCGCCCGTCGCCCGTCGATGCAGGTGATCGGCGCCGAGGCGCGGCTCTACCCCTCATTCTGGAACGCGCTCGGCCAGGGCGACCTGCCGATCGGCGGGCCGACCCTGGCCGAAGGCATCGCCGTCAAGAATGTCGGCGTGCTGACCCTCGAGATCGTCCGCGCCCTCGTCGACCGCATCATCCTCGTCGACGAGCCGCAGCTCGAAACGGCGGTGAGCGCCTTCGCCACGCTGCAACGCACCATGGCCGAGGGCGCCGGCGCCGCCGGCCTCGCCGCGCTGCTCGCCGAGCCGCGCGCCTTCGCCGGCAAGCGCGTCGGCCTGATCCTGTCCGGCGGCAATATCGACGCCCGACTGCTCGCCGCCGTCATGGTGCGCGAGCTCGAGCGCGGCGGCCGCATCGTCCACATCCGCGTCACCGCGCCCGACCGGCCGGGCCTGCTCGGCGTCATCACCTCGACCATCGGCGAGAATGGCGGCAACATCCTCGAAGTCTCGCATCGCCGCCTGATGCTCGACGTGCCGGCCAAGGGCGTCTCGGTGGATATTTCGATGGAGACGCAGGGCCTCGCCCACACCCAGGACATCCTGCATGCGCTGGCCCGCCACGGCCTCGCCTCCCGCCGCCTCGGCCGCTCGGGCGAGAGCGAGCCGGCCTTTGCCTGATCTTGCGGGCGGGGCCGGGGCTCCCCACATGCTCGGGGCCGGCGGCGCAACACCCGTCGGGCGGAGCGTGAGATGACCAACGTCAACGAGTATGGCCGGCCGCTCGCCAGCCAGGGCGTGTTCCCGCGCATCGCGTTGCCCGACGGCGCGCTCGACAGCGTGCGCACCCGCCGCATGATGGCGGTCTGCGTCGATTTCGCGCTGGTCGCCACGATCGTCGCGGCGATCTGGGTGCTCGGCACGGTGCTGACCCTTGGGCTCGGCCTGTTTCTGCTTGTCGCGCTGCCGCCGCTCTTCCCGATCGTGGCGTTTTTCTACAACGGCCTGTCGGTGTCCGGCGCCGGCATGGGCACGCCCGGCATGCGCCTGTTCGACATCGCCGCGCGCGACGCGCAGACGGGCGGGCGCGCCTCCTTCATCGCCGCGGCGGTTCACGGCGTGCTGTTCTATGTCAGCTGGCTGTTCCCGCCGGTGCTGCTGGTCTCGCTCGTCGCCGACGGCAAGCGCTGCCTGCACGACATGTTCGCCGGCCTGATCGTCACGCGGCGTTGATCTGACCCTCGCGCCGGCCCGGTTCCCTCCGGGCCGGCGGCGATGCTAGGCTCGGCCCCGCCACGCCGCGAGCCGAGAGACGAGGGTGACGCGAGAACCGCGCGACGCGCCGCAATTCTACCTGACCGCGCCCGCGCCCTGCCCCTATCTGCCGGGCCGTGAGGAGCGCAAGGTCTTCACCCATGTCGTCGGCCGCCGCGCCCGCGAGCTGAACGACATTCTGACCCTCTCCGGCTTCCGCCGCTCGCAGACCATCGCCTATCGCCCAGCCTGCGAGGGTTGCCGCGCCTGCGTCTCGGTGCGCATCCGCGTCGCGGATTTTGCGCCCGGCCGCTCGCTGCGCCGCGTCGGCCTCGACAATGACGATCTCATTGGCGAGGAGCGGCCGACCGAGGCGACGAGCGAGCAGTTCTCGCTGTTCCGCGCCTATCTCGACAGCCGCCACTGGGACGGCGGCATGGCCGACATGAGCATGCTCGACTACGCCATGATGATCGAGGACAGCCATGTCGAGTCGCGCCTCGTCGAATATCGTCGGCGCGGCCCGGATTCGCGTCAGCTCGGCCGCGGCGAGGGCGATCTCCTCGCCGTCTGCCTGACCGACGTGCTCGCCGACGGCCTGTCGATGGTCTATTCCTTCTACGATCCCGAACACGAGCGCCGTTCGCTCGGCACCTTCATGATCCTCGATCATGTCCGCCGCGCGCGCGCCCTCGGCCTGCCGCATGTCTATCTCGGCTACTGGGTCGAAGGCTCGCGCAAGATGGCCTACAAGGCGCGCTTCCTGCCGCAGGAGCGGCTCGGCCCGACAGGCTGGACGGACGCGACGTGACGACGCCGCGCAAGCTGATCCTCGACGTCGGCGGCGTGCTGATCGATCACGACAACGCCTTGCTCGAACGCCGGCTGGTCGATCTGTTCGGCGGCGCGGTGACGCCGGATCGTCTGATGTCCGCCTTCCGCGAGAGCGGCGTCGGCGCCGGCCGGATGCCCGCCGAGCGCGTCTATCTCGATCTCGCCGCCCGTCTCGGCGCGCCGGCGGACGTGGCGCGTTTCCTCGCTCTGTGGTCGAGCCATTTCACGCCGAAGCCCGACATGCTCGACTTCCTCGCCGAACGCGGCGCGCGCCAGCCGATCGTGCTGTGCTCCAACACCAACGCCGCGCATTGGGATTTCA
Organism: Methylobacteriaceae bacterium; assembly: GCA_016793505.1. Classification (GTDB taxonomy): domain Bacteria; phylum Pseudomonadota; class Alphaproteobacteria; order Rhizobiales; family Beijerinckiaceae. Next base: position 15,336 of record JAEULW010000223.1, read on the forward strand.
TCGAGCGCCATTTCGCGCTGTCGCGACGCGTCGCCGCCGCGGTGCTGTCGCACGAATGCGGCTACGAAAAGCCCGACGCCGAGATCTACGCGCTCGCCGTCGCGGCCCATGACGCCGCGCCTGAGGACTGCCTGTTCGTCGACGATCGCGCCGAATTCGTCGAGGCCGCGCGCGCCGCCGGCCTGCGCGGCCACGTGTTCACGAACCGGGCGGGGCTCGAGGCCGCGCTGGCGGACTGAAGCTCAGCCGCAGATCTCGTCGAGCAGCGCGCCGTGGACCCAGCCGCGCCGGCCCGTGGCGAATCCGCGCGTCAGCCGCGTGTCGCCGCGCCACCAGCGCACCGCGATCCAGGGTCCGACCCGGTCGAGGCCGAGCATCACCTCGTCGCCGACGCGCATCCGGGCGATCAGGCGCGCCTGCGCAGACGGGCCCGCCCGCAGGGCGACAAAACCGTCCGAGGTCGGCCGGAGGCCGCAGAACTCCGTCGCCGCGGCCGGCGCGACGGCGGCGAGGCAGGCGAGAAAAGCGAGAATTCTCAACATCCGAGCGTCTCCCGTCGCCTCGATGCCCCGATTCGCGCCGCCCAGCGGCGCCAAAACGCACTTGCTGCATTGCAACAAAAATCTGCTGCAGCGCCACATTGTCGCCGCCCCGAGGGTTAACGTGCCCCGCTTTCCTGCCGCCTGGCAGAAATTTACGGAGCGTGCATGTATTTTTATCGACCCTTGCGGTTCGCCCTCGCCGCCAGTTTGATCGTCGCCGCCGCCGCCGTGCAGGCCGAGGGCGACGACGCCCTCCGCGCCGGGCTCGACGCCCCGCCGCCTGCTGCGGACGCCGAGGCGACGGCGCCGACCGAGATCCTGCACAGCGCATCCGCCGCGACGCCGGACGACGCCGGACGCGCGCCGGACATCGAACGCCAAACCAACGCCGTGCGCACCGCCTGCTTCCCGCCCGCCCTGCGCGAGGTGCTCGACCGCATGAGCCGGCATTTCGGCGCGCCGGTGATCGTCACTTCGGGCTACCGTTCCGCCCGCGAGAACCGCCGCGCCGGCGGCGCGCGGCGCTCGCTGCACACGCGCTGCCTCGCCGCCGACGTGCAGATCGCCGGCGTTCGCCCCTCCGCCATCGCCCGCTTCGCCAAGGCGCAGGACGACATTGGCGGCGTCGGCGTCTACCGGCACACGCGCTCGGTGCATGTCGATATCGGCGAACGCAAGATGAGCTGGAGCGGCCGCGGCGGGCGGGCCCGCATTCGCCTCGCCATGCGCTGACGCCTCACGGCCGGCGCGGGCGCCCCTCGGCGTCGCCGAACAGCCCGCCCGGCCGGAAGACGAGGACGATCGCCAACACGGCGTAGACCGCCGCGTCGCGCCAGACGATCGGAAAGACCGCCGACCACAGCGCCTCGCCCGCCCCGATCGCCAGCCCGCCGAGAAACGCGCCGGGCGCCGAGCCGACCCCGCCGAGGATCGCCGCGATCAGAGCCTTGAGCCCGAGCGTCGTCGAGGCGGCGTAGCCGAGCGAGCCGTGATGGGCCGTCAGGATGAAGCCGGCGAGCCCGGCCAGCGCCGAGGCCAGCGCAAACGTCTTGAAGAAAATCGCGGTCGGCGACACGCCGAACAGCTGCGCCGTCGCCGCGTCGTCCGCCGCCGCTCGCCAGTCGCGGCCGAAGCGCATGAATTTCAGCGCCGCGAGTACGCCGCCGCCCGCCGCCAGCGCCAGCCCGGCGAGGATCAGCGCGATCGGCGTCGCCGTGACGATGAATTCGCCGGAGCGCGCCACGACGAACGGCTCGGCGAGGATCGGCCCGACCCACAACCGCCGCGCGCCCTGGGTCAGGCGCAGATATTCCTGCAGCGCCAGCGACAGCCCGACCGTCGCCACCAGCGCCTGCTGCCCTGTCGCCCGACGCAGCGGCTCGAACACGAAACGCGCCGTCGCCGCGCCATGGGCGAGCGCCGCCCAGGCCGCCAGTCCGGCCGCGAGCGTCAACGTCACGGCCGGCGCGTGACCTGCGGCGATGACGAAGCCGAACAGCGCCGCATAGCCGCCGGTCGCCGCCAGCTCGCCGAACGCCAGGTTGATGCGACCGACAAGGCCGTAGACCAGCGCATAGGCGCTCGCCAGCAGCGCGTAGACCGCCATCAGCGGCAACGCCGCCAGCCCGTGCTGCAGGCCGTAGGCGAGGCCGAAGGGCAGGCCCGGCGCCGCCTCGGCCGCGGCGGCGAAACCCGGATCGGCGAGCTGCGCCTCCGGCGTGTCGAGCCAGAAGCGCTTGAGGAAATACAGACGCGCCGCGGCGAACGGACCGTCCTGCGTCGTCACCGCCGTCAGATCGGGCGACCCGCCGCCCGCGCCCCTCTCCGCGAAGCGGCATTCGACGAAGAGCGGCCGCGACGGGCCGCGCGGCGGCGGCGACAGACGATAGTCGATCCGCGCCCGCCGCCGCCCCTGCTCGGCCGCGACCAGACCGACCCCGCCCGACTGACGGATGACGACGACGCGCGCCCCGGCCGGCGCCAGCGCCGGCGCGATCATGCGGCAGAGCCGCAACTCCTGCGGATCGATCAGCTCGGCGCAGCCGGACAGGGCCGCCGCGAGCAGGAGGAGGAGGCCGAATCCGCGCAGCGACATCGCCGCAGTCTAGACGGCCGGGCGGCGCGCGTGGAACAGGCCGGCGCAGCGCGAACGGCGAAGACGGTCGAAGGCGCGAAAGGCTGCCGGCGGCCGGCCATGCGCCCGGGAATCGCCGGCCTCGCCGGCGCCCCGGGGGCGTTGTGCGCGAAGGCGAGCGCGACGGTCCGCCGTGGCCGCCGCGACGCGACGCGGATCAGTGCGTCGTGACGTGCTCCTGGCCGTGCCGGAGCTTCTCGATTTCGTCCTTGATCAGCAGTTTCTTGCGCTTCAGCTCGGCGATTTTCAGATCATCGCTGCCGGGCTGCGCCATTTCCGCCTCGATCTCCTTCTTGAGCGCCACGCGGCGGCGTTCGAGCTCGGCGAGATGGCTCTGCAGAGACATGCCTTGACCCCTTCAGGGTTGTTGACGACGTCATGATCCTGTCAGAAAAATCGGCGTCCACAAGGCCCGTGGCGCAGCGTCCGCGATCAATTCTTTTCAGTGAAGTTGAACGATCCGCCAATGTCGCGCCGCAAAGCTGCGACCACGCCGGACATTGCGGGCGCGGGCGCGCGGCGGCATAATCCACCCTGTGAATACGCCGCGCGGCGCGCGAGAGGACAGGGCGACAGATGAACAAGCCGACGGCCGGCGAGGACGCCAGCGAACTCGCGCGCGAAATCGAGCGGCTGCGCCAGGAGCATCGCGATCTCGACGCGGCGATCGAGGCGATCGTCGCCACCGGCGCCGGCGACCAGCTGCAGATCCAGCGGCTGAAGAAGAGGAAGCTGGTGCTGCGCGACCGCCTGTCCTATCTCGAGGACATGGTCACGCCCGACATCATCGCCTGATCCGCCGGCCCGCCGTCGCCCGCCCTCGCCCAACGCCAGCCGGAGACCGTTCTTGGCCCTTGTTCCTCCTGTCGCCGTGATCATGGGCAGCCAGTCCGACTGGGCGACGATGCGCCATGCGGTCGAGACGCTGGAGGCGCTCGGCGTCGGCTGCGAGGCGCTGATCGTCTCGGCCCACCGCACGCCCGACCGGCTGGTCGATTTCGCCAGGAACGCCCGGGCGCGCGGCTACAAGGTGGTGATCGCCGGGGCGGGCGGGGCGGCGCATCTGCCCGGCATGACCGCGTCGATGACGCCGCTGCCGGTGTTCGGCGTGCCGGTCGAATCGAAGGCGCTGTCGGGCAAGGATTCGCTGCTCTCGATCGTGCAGATGCCGGCCGGTGTCCCCGTTGCCACCATGGCAATTGGCCGCGCTGGCGCGATCAACGCCGCACTCCTCGCCGTTGCCATTCTCGGCAATAGCCGACCGGCTCTGCGAACGGCGCTGC
>JAEULW010000028.1 GCA_016793505.1 Methylobacteriaceae bacterium
ACGCAGGCGAGGGTCTCGACATTGTTGACGAGAGTCGGGCGGCCGAACAGGCCGACCTGCGCGACATAGGGCGGACGGTGACGCGGCAGGCCGCGCTTGCCCTCGATCGATTCGATCATGGCCGACTCTTCGCCGCAGACATAGGCGCCGGCGCCGCGACGCAGATGAATGGCGACATGCGGGGCAAGGCCGGCGGAAACGAGCGCGGCGATCTCGCGCGTCAGGACTTCTCGGGCGCGCGGATACTCGTCGCGCAGATAGATGTAGACGGCTTCCGCCTGCACCGCCCAGCAGGCGATCAGCATGCCTTCGAGCATGCGGTGGGGATCGGCCTCGAGGATGGCGCGATCCTTGAAGGTGCCGGGCTCGCCCTCGTCGGCGTTGACGGCCATCAGCCGCGGCGCCGGCTCGGCGGCGACGAGCGACCATTTGCGCCCGGTCGGAAAGCCGGCGCCGCCGAGGCCGCGCAGGCCGGCGTCGGAGAGCGCGGCGATTACCTGTTCGCGTCTGCGCGTTCCGGCAAGGCACTCGGCGAGAACGCGATAGCCCCCGGCGGCGCGAGAGGCCGCAAGGTCGCGATATGTCGGCGCCGGCGAATGGACGCCGTCGCGCGCCGCCTTGCGCAGCGCCGCCTCGCTCGCCGGGGCGATCTGCGCATGGCCGAGCGCGGCGGCCGGCGCATGATCGCAGGCGCCCATGCAGGGCGCGCGCAACACGCGCACGTCTTCGGGCGGATTCGCCTGCAGCGCGGCGAGCAGCGCCTCGGCGCCGGCCATGGCGCAGGAGAGCGACTCACAGATGCGGAGGGTCACCGGCGCGGGGCGCGGCTGCCCGTCGCGCAGCGGATCGAAATGGGCGTAGAAGCTCGCGACCTCCCAGATCTCGGCCATCGGCAGGCCCATCCGTTCGGCGAGCGCCTGAAGAAGGCCGGCCGGCAGGCAGCCCTCGGCGTCCTGAACGAGATGCAGCGCCTCGATCAGTTCGTCGCGGCGGAAGACGCGGCCGCCGAGCAGCGCGTCGAGCCGGGCGACGTCGGCGGGATCGAGAACCCGCCCCTTGTTGTGCAGGAGCGCCTTGCCGCGGCCGGCGCCGGGATGGACAGCGCGCGGCTCTTTCGTCGCCTCGCCCGATGCCTGCGCCATGCGTCCCGCCTCCTTCAGCGCCGCGCGGCTCGCCCCGGCGGTCACCCTTCGACTTCGCTCACCCTTCGACTTCGCTCAGCGATGAGGACGCAGAGCGTGACGAACCCGACGCCGGGCCCTGCCGCATCCGCAGGCAACCATAGCGCCGGCCGGCGCGCGCGCCATGACTTGCCTCACTGTGGCCTGCCTCACTGCGACCTGCCTCACTCGCCCGGCGCGCGGGCCTCGATGGCGAGGGCGTGGACGCGGTCGGCGAGTTCGGCGGCCAGCGCCGCATTGATCGCCCGGTGGCGGTCGATCCGGCTCTTGCCGGCGAAGGCGGCGGACACCACCTTGATGCGAAAATGGGTCTCGCCGCCCTCCTTCCAGCCGGCATGGCCGTGATGGCGGTGCGATTCGTCGATCACCTCGAGATGAGCGGGGGCGAAGGCGGCGGTCAGCTTGTCGCTTATCCGTTCCTTAACGGTCATCCGGGAGCCTCGCAGGAGCCGACGCCGGACGCGGGCGTCGCCTTCCGGATCGTCGGTTCCGCGCCATCCGTCAACCCCTTGCCCACGCCGAGCGGCGGCGCCTATTGTCGTTGTGATGGATCTCAACTCGCCCTTCTTCGACCGCATCCGGGTCAAGCCGGAGCCCGCCGAGCAGAGCCCGGCGGAAGGGCCGCGCTGCGACCATCCGGGCTGCGGGCAGATCGGCCTGCACCGCGCCCCGATGGGCCGGCTGCGCGAGGGGCAGTATTTCTGCTTCTGCCTCGACCATGTCCGCGAATACAACCAGTCCTACAATTATTTCAAAGGCATGTCGGACGATGACGTGATGCGCTACCAGCGCGAGGCGGTGGTCGGCCACCGCCCGACCTGGAGCATGGGCGTCAATCGCGGGGCCAAGGCCTTCCGCGAGGACGGGGTCGATCCCGACGCGCTGTTCCGCGATTTCGGCCAGCGGGCGCGGGGCCGGCGGGCCGAGCCGGTCAAGCCGAGCCATCCCGTGGCGACGATGAAGGCCTTCCACGCGCTCGGCTTCGACGAGCCGGTCGATCCGGCCACCGCCAAGGCGCGCTACAAGGAGCTGGTCAAGCGCCTGCATCCCGACGCCAACGCCGGCGACCGTTCGCGCGAAGACAAATTGCGCGAAATCATCCAAGCCTATAATCATCTGAAAGCGGCCCGGCTCGTCTGAGCCGTCGCGCTGCGACGTCGGCCGCGCCGTTTGCGCCGCGGCCGCGCCCCGACCCATCCGCCGGACGCCCGGCTCAGAACGACCCGCCTGCGGGCGCGCCCGCGGGACCGGAGGATTGATGCAGACCGCCACCGATACGCCGCCCGGCCTGCCCGACGCCACCGTCTCGGTGCGCCAGGTCTTCGGCATCGATTCCGACATGCAGTGCCCGGCCTATACCGAGGCCGAGGGGCATGTGCCCGATCTCGATCCGGACTATCTGTTCGATCGCGACACGACGCTGGCCATTCTCGCCGGCTTCGCGCGCAACCGCCGCGTCATCGTCACCGGCTATCACGGCACCGGCAAATCGACGCATATCGAGCAGGTGGCGGCGCGGCTGAACTGGCCCTGCGTGCGCATCAATCTCGACAGCCATGTCAGCCGCATCGATCTCGTCGGCAAGGACGCGATCGTGCTCAAGGACGGCAAGCAGATCACCGAATTCCGCGACGGCATCCTGCCTTGGGCCTATCAGCGCAATGTCGCGCTGGTCTTCGACGAATACGACGCGGGTCGGCCCGACGTGATGTTCGTCATCCAGCGCGTGCTCGAATCCTCCGGCCGGCTGACGCTGCTCGACCAGAGCCGCGTTATCCGCCCTCACCCCGCCTTCCGCCTGTTCGCCACCGCCAACACGGTCGGTCTCGGCGACACGTCCGGCCTCTATCACGGCACGCAGCAGATCAATCAGGCGCAGATGGACCGCTGGTCGATCGTCACGACCCTGAACTATCTGCCGCATGACGAGGAAGTGAACATCGTGCTGGCCAAGGCCAAGCACTATCAGGGCTCGAAGGAGGGGCGCGACACCGTCAACAAGATGGTGCGCGTCGCCGACCTCACCCGCAACGCCTTCATGGCCGGGGATCTCTCCACCGTGATGAGCCCGCGCACGGTGATCACCTGGGCGGAGAACGCCGACATCTTCAAGAATGTCGGCTTCGCCTTCCGCCTCACCTTCCTCAACAAATGCGACGAGCTGGAGCGCGCGCTGGTGGCCGAGTTCTACCAGAAGTGTTTCGGCCAGGAGCTGCCGGAAAGCGCGGTCAACGTCGCGCTGAGCTGAGGCGGTTTCCGCCGTCATTGCGAGCGCAGCGAAGCAATCCATCGGTCACAGAGCTCGACGCCTGCGGTGGATTGCGTCGTCGCTGCGCTCCTCGCAATGACAGGCGCCCGGCCGCCATCCCTGCAACCGGTTGCGCGTCCCGTTCCGCCGTGCTTGCATGCCGGCATGGTCGATCTGCGCATCATCGCCGACAAGCGCGCCGGGGCGCATTTTTCCGCCGATCTCGGGGCCGAGGCGATCCGCGCGGCGCTGGCGGCGCGCGGGGCGGCGCGGATCATCCTCGCCACCGGCGCCAGCCAGTTCGACATGCTGGCGCGGCTCGTCGTCGCCCCCGGCATCGACTGGCGCAAGGTGACGGCCTTCCATCTCGACGAATATGTCGGCCTTTCCGACGCGCATGGCGCGAGCTTCCGGCGCTATCTGCGCGAGCGCTTCGTCGCGCCGCTGAACGGCGCGCCGGTTCTGCACGAAGTCGACGGGCAGGCGGCGGACCTTGCGGCCGAGTGCGCCAGGCTCGGCGCGCTGATCGAGGCCGCGCCGATCGACGTGTGCTTCGCCGGCATCGGCGAGAATGCGCATCTGGCCTTCAACGATCCGCCGGCGGATTTTGCGACGGAGCAGTCCTATATCGTGGTGGCGCTCGACGAGGCCTGCCGGCGCCAGCAGATGGGCGAGGGCTGGTTCCCGACGCTGAACGATGTGCCGGCCCGCGCCATCAGCATGAGCATCCGCCGCATCATGGCGAGCCGCAAGCTGATCCTCACCGCGCCCGACGCGCGCAAGGCGCAGGCGGCGCGCTGCGCGCTCGAGGGGCCGGTGACGCCGGATTGCCCGGCCTCGATCATCCAGCGCCACGCCGATTGCACGATCGTGCTGGACGAGGCCTCGGCGGCGCTGCTTTCGAAACGCGGCTGAGCGATGCGCACGGCCGGGCTCGTCGATCTGCAGGTCAACGGCTTCGCCGGCGTCGATTTCAACGATGCGAAGCTGACGCCGCAGGCGCTCGACCATGCGCTCGAGGCGATGCTGGCGAGCGGCGTCACAACCTGCCTGCCGACATTGATCACCGCGACGCCGGAGGACCTCGCCGCGCGCTTCGCCGCGCTCGACCGGGCGGTGGCGGAGAGCCGGCTCGGGCCGGCGATGTGTCCGGGCTATCATCTCGAGGGTCCGTTCCTCAACGATGCGCCGGGCTTTCGCGGTTGCCATCCGTTCGAGGCGATGCGCGATCCCGACGCGGCGCTGGTCGAGCGGCTGGCGGCGGGGCTGAAACGGCCGATCCTGCTGGTGACGTGCGCGCCGGAGCGGGCGGGCGGCGTCGCCTTCGTGCGGGCGATGGCGGCGGCGGGCCGCGTCGTCGCCATCGGCCATGCGCATGTCGATTTCGCGATCGCCGCGGCGGCGGCGGCGGCGGGGGCGAGCCTGTCGACGCATCTCGGCAATGGCCTGCCGCAGCAGATGCACAAGCTCGACAATCCGGTGTTCGCGCAGCTCGCCGAGGACCGGCTTTCCGCCTGCTTCATCGCAGACGGCATTCATCTGCCGCCGCTGGCGCTGAAAGCGCTGATCCGCGCCAAGGGCGTCGCGCGGTCGATTCTGGTCACGGACGCGGTCGCCGGCGCGGCGGCGGCGCCCGGCCTCTACCAGCTCGCCGGCATGGCGGTGGAGCGCGACGCGGCGGGCGCGATGCGTTTGCCGGGCGCGACGACGCTGGCCGGCTCGGCGCTGACGCTCGATCAGGCGGTGCGCAACGTCGTCGGCTGGGGCTTCGTCACGCGCGAAGAGGCGATCGCCATGGCGAGCGCGCAGCCGCTCGCGGCGCTGGCGCGCGCCCTGGCCGCGCAGGGCGTCGCGCCGGCGGCCGGCGAGGTGACATGGACGGACGAGCTGCGGGTCGCGGCGGCGCGCGTCGGCGATGTCGAGCGGCGGTTCTCGTGACGGCTCAGACCGGCTCGGCCTCGCGCTGGCGCATCATCTCGCGGAAGGCCGGCCGCGCATGGCAGGCGGCGAGCCAGGCCTTCACATGCGGCGCCTTGTCGAACAGGTCGGGCGCGGCCTGGGCGTAGCGCGCCACCTCGGAGACGTTGATGTCGGCGACGGTGAAACGCCCGCCGACGAGATGGCCGCCTGCTTTCGCCAGATGCGCGTCGAGCACGCCGAACGGCCAGTCGAGCGCGATGACGCTCGCCTTGGCGAGCGCCTCGTCGCGCTGCTCCGGCGGGCGCATGACGCGATTGTAGAGAATCTGGCTGGCGTGCGGCTCGACGTCGGTCGCCGCCCAGAGAGTCCACATCGTCATCTGCGCGTCCTCGGCCGCGTCGCGCGGGCCAAGCGGGCCGCCATGCTTGCGGGCGAGATGGAGGTTGATGGCGAGCGACTCGCCGATGACGAGCCCGTCATCGTCCATCGCCGGAATGTGGCCGGCCGGATTGACTTTCAGAAAGTCGGGATGGCGCGTATGCAGCGGCGCGCCGGGCGCGGACGGATCGGGCAGGCGATTGGCCTGGATCACGTCGACGCGCTCGTAAGGAATGCCGAGCTCCTCCACGAGCCAGACATTGCGCGTCACGCGCGAGCGCAGCTTGCCGTAGAGCTTGAGCATGGAGTGACTCCCTGGAAGGCGACGTTCGCACGCGACGACCGGATTGTCATGGCCGGCCTTGTCCCAGCCATGCACGTCGTCAGTCCGGACGCAGCGTTCGCAGGCTGAGCGCGACGGCGCCGCGGGGAGGGCCGGGACAAGCCCGGCCATGACGGAGACGGGGTGCGGCGGCGCGTCCCGCGCTCAGCGCGTCGGCACCGGCTTTTCGCCGCGATAGTCGTAGAAGCCGCGCTGCGTCTTGCGGCCGAGCCAGCCCGCCTCGACATATTTCACGAGCAGCGGGCAGGGCCGGTATTTGGTGTCGGCGAGGCCCTCGTGCAGCACCTGCATGACGGCGAGGCAGGTGTCGAGGCCGATGAAGTCGGCGAGCTGCAGCGGCCCCATCGGATGATTGGCGCCGAGGCGCATGGCGGTGTCGATCGAATCGACCGAGCCGACGCCCTCATACAGCGTGTAGATCGCCTCGTTGATCATCGGCAGGAGGATGCGGTTGACGATGAAGGCGGGAAAGTCCTCGGCCGAGGAGGCGGTCTTGCCGATCGTTCCGACGAGCGCGAGCAGCGTGTCGTAGGTCGGCTCGTCGGTGGCGATGCCGCGAATGAGCTCGACAAGCTGCATCACCGGCACGGGGTTCATGAAGTGGAAGCCCATGAACCGCTCGGGCCGGTCGGTGCCCGAGGCGAGGCGGGTGATCGAGATCGACGAGGTGTTCGACGTCAGGATGGTGTGCGGCGCGAGGTGCGGCACCAGCGCCTTGAAGATCTCGTGTTTCAGCGCCTCGCGCTCGGTCGCGGCTTCGATCACGAGATCGGTATGCCCGAGCGCCTTCAGTTCGGGTTGCAGCGATATCCGGGCGAGGGTCGCGTCGCGGTC
>JAEULW010000080.1 GCA_016793505.1 Methylobacteriaceae bacterium
CGGATCGCCCCGTGGCGTCGGCCGCGCGCACCGGGCGGCGGCCGATGAGACCCTGGGAGGCGCCCGCGGGCGCGCCGGTCAGCGGCGGATGCCGAGACGCTCGATCAGGGTCTTGTAACGCGCCTCGTCGCGCTTCTTCACGTAATCGAGAAGCTGGCGACGCTGCGAGACGAGCTTCAACAGCCCGCGGCGCGAATGATTGTCCTTGACGTGGCTCTTGAAGTGCTCGGTCAGGTTGGCGATGCGCTCGGTGAGGATCGCAACCTGCACTTCCGGCGAGCCGGTGTCGCCGGACTTCGTGGCGTATTCCTTGACGAGCGCGGTCTTGCGCTCAGCGGTGATCGACATCGGTCCATCCTTGTCGTGAGGAGGAGGCCCCGGAGGGCCGGAACGCGCGGATGAGGGCCGGGCCGGGATGTCGTCCAGCGCGGTCGCGCATCGGCGCGCCCCGCCGGCGGGCCGGCAGGGATGCGCGCCTATACACGGAACGGGCCGGCGGGGGAAGGGGCTCTAGCGGCGCGGCAGCAGAAGCTGGGCCCCCGCCGCCATGCCGAAGGCGTCGAGATGCGCGGTGCGGGTGCGCGCCGGATCGACCCAGTGCCAGTGGAAGGCCTCGCCGGGATGGGTGATGACGCCCTGCATCGCCGCCGGCGCGTAAAATCCGACGACGAGGCCGTCGAGCGAGGCGGCGACGATCTCGTCCTGCTTCGCCATGGCATGGCCGCCGCCATGGCCGGCGAAGGCCGGATTGGGCGCCTCGAGCACATGCATCTTCACGCCGGTCAGGCGGCCGACGAGCCGCGCCGGGAATGGCTTTTCGACATCGAGCCCGGCGGCCCGCGCCTGCGCGACGATGAACGCGTCGAGATCGGTTCCGGACAGGTCGGAGGGCAATGTCACCGGCGCGCGCCACGCGGCGACGCGCCCCGTCGCCAGAAGCGCCGCGCTCTCCTGCCCCGGCGGCGGGCAGGCCGGGCAGCCCGCCCCGCCATAGGTGACGATCAGCCGCCCGTCGAGCGCGGTGATCTCGCCCTTCAGCCCGGCGACCGCGCCGACGGCCTCTGTCGTCCCGCCGGCCATCGCCGCGCCGAGCGTCGTCTTCGCCGCATAGTCCTGGCGGTGGATCATCATGCGGAAGGCGCCGAAGGCGCGCGTGGCGAAAGGCGCGTCCGCGGCGTCGCCCGCCGCGGTCGCCGCGCCGTGTTGCGGGGCGCCGTGCTGCGCGATCGCAGGCGTCGCGGCGGCGAGGCAGAGGGCGGCGAGGGAGGCGCGAAGGAGCGTCATCGGGTTTCCGGTCGGGTCAGAGCGCGAGACAGCTTGTCACCGGCGGCGCGCCGGCGGCATGATCGCGATCATGCCCGGCGCTTTCATCGACCGCCTTCTCGCGATGCCGTGCCGGCGGATCGTCCGGCGGCGCGGCGAGGCGCTGTTTCGCGCCGGCGACCCGGTGCGCGGCCTGCATGTCGTTCTGTCCGGCGCAGTCGAACTGGTCCGGCACGGGCCGGGCGGCGAGCGCATCGTGCTGCAACGCGCGGGCGCCGGCGACGCTCTGGCCGAAGCCTCCATCCATGCGCTGCGCTATCATTGCGACGCGATCGCCGCCGAGGACTGCGCCGCCGACCTCGCGCCGCGCGCAGCGATCGAGGCGGCGCTCGAGACCGGCGATCTGGCGCGCGACATGGCGGCCTATCTCGCGCGGCGCATCCAGCGCCTGCGCGGGCAGGTCGAACTCCTGTCGCGCCGCGGCGTCGGCGCGCGGCTGGAGGGCTGGCTCGCGCTCAACGACGGCGCCGCGCCGCCCGCCGGGGGCTGGGTCGCGGTGGCGCGGGAGATCGCCGTGACGCCCGAGGCGCTGTATCGCGAGTTGGCGCGCCGGCGGCGCGCCGGCGACTCCCGTCAGCGGCAGTCGAGATAGCTGCGGAACACCCAGCCATGGGCGCGCCCGTCGGCGGCGTCGGCGATGAAGGCCCATTGTTTGCCGTCGTCGCCGCGCACCACCTGCAGGATTTCGACGCGCGTTCCGTTGCGCAGCGCGCCGACGATCTTGAAGTTCGGCGCGGTGCGGACGTTGAGCGGCGTGCCGGTCGGATCGGCGACGCGGCAGAGCTCGCCCGCCTGCAACGGGGCGGGGAGCGCCAGCAGGACGGCGAGAGCAAAGAGGGGTCGGGCGAGGGTCATGGCGGGTGGGCGGCCTCCTGCCGTCTTCATGCCATGAAGGCCCGTGCGACCCCAAGCCCCGGCCGGGGCATTCGCCAAATCTTCACTGCGTTGGTAGAAAAGGGCGCGGAGACAACGCGGACGGAGCCGTGCCAGGCGCCAGAACCCGGTTGATCGGCGGCCTTGCTGTCGCCGCCACGCTTGCTGCGACCGTCGGCGCGGCGGCGTGGCTGCATCTGCCTGCGCGCGAGCGGGCGACGAGCGAAGCTGCGCCGGCGCCGGCCGCGACGCGCTCGCTGTCGCCGTTCATGCCGCCGCGCGATGGCCACGCCGTCTTCGGCGGCCTCGCCGGCCCGCCGCGCGAGGCGGAGGGCGCCTCGCTGGCGGTCGCGCCGCCGCCGGCCGCCGAAAAGCCCGTCGTCGTGGCGCTGGCCCCGGTTCCGCCGGCCGACCGGCCGCTCGATCCCGGCGGCTTCCGCCCGCCCGAAATCGCGCCGCTGCCGCCCTCGGCGCCGCCGCGGCCGACGCTCCTCCCCGAAATTCCGCTGCCGCCGGGACGACCGCCCGAACTGAAGGCGCTGCTGCCGCCCGGCCCGCCGCCGCCCCCTGCCCCGCCGCCCGCCGCCGCCCCTGTCGTCCCCTCCGCCCCGCCGCCGGAAATCGGCCTGCCGCCGCCGGCGCCGAGCGGGCCCTTCGCCAAGGGGCAGCCGGCCTATGTGCGCATCTTCAAGCAGGAGGGGCAACTCGAGCTGTGGCTGAAGCGCGGCCCGCGCTATGCGCTCTTCAAGACGTTCTCGATCTGCAAATGGTCGGGCAAGCTGGGGCCGAAGGTGAAGGAGGGCGACTATCAGTCGCCGGAGGGCTTCTACAACGTCACGGCGCGGCAGCTGAACCCGAACTCGCAGTATCACCTCGCCTTCAACGTCGGCTATCCCAACGCCTATGACCGCCAGCACGGGCGCACCGGCTCGGCGCTGATGGTGCATGGCGACTGCCAGTCGGTCGGCTGCTACGCGATGACCGACAAGGGCATCGAGGAGATCTATGGTTACGTCGAGGCGGCGCTGCGCAACGGCCAGCGCGAGGTGCCGGTGCACATCTTCCCGTTCCGCATGACCTCGAGCGCGATCGCGCGCGAGGCGGGCGGCGGCGGCCTCGCCTCGCTGTTCGGCGGGGCGACGCATGCGGGCTGGGGCGACTTCTGGCGCAACCTGAAAGAGGGCTACGACCTGTTCGAGCGCACCGGCGAGCCGCCGGCGGCGTATGCCTGCAACAGGCGCTACGTCTTCGGCGCGGCCGGCGCGGGCTGTGCGAGGATCGCGGGGTGGTGAGGGCGGAGCGGCCTAGTTTGCGCCGAGATTGAACACCCGGCTCGGCCGCAACTCGCCTTCCTCGATCGCGCCGAAGGCCACCGGCTCGCCGCCGCAGGCGGCCCAGGCCATGCCGCCGGACGGCGCGTCGCGGCCGCGCAGCAGCAGGCCCTGGCCGCGCCTCAGGCGCGCGGCGCCGTTGCGGTCGACGATGACGCAGGGCACCTCGGTCAGGCCCGCCTCGACCGGCTTCAACGCGCGGCCGACTTCCGCGACGTCGTCGAGCGCGGCGAGCGGCGTCGCGTCTGCGAGCGTGAACGGGCCGACCCTGGTGCGGCGCAACTCGACGACATGGCCGTAGCAGCCGAGCAGGCGTCCGAGATCGCGGGCGAGCGCCCGCACATAGGTTCCCTTGCCGCAATCGGCTTCCAGCGTCGTCGTCGCGCCGTCGTGCCCGACGAGGCGCAGCGCGTGGATCGTCACAGGCCGCGGCTGCAGCTCCACCGTCTCGCCGTCGCGGGCGATGTCATAGGCGCGCTCGCCGTCGATCTTGATCGCCGAGAAGGCGGGCGGCGTCTGCAGGATCTCGCCGGTGAAACGCGGCAGCAGCGCCTCGACGTCGCCGCGCGCCGGCCGCGCGTCCGACCGCTGCGCGACGTCGCCCTCGGCGTCGTCCGTCGTCGTCTCCTCGCCCCACTTCACCGTGAAGCGATAGGACTTCTCGCCGTCCTGCACGAAGGGCACGGTCTTCGTCGCCTCGCCGAGCGCGATCGGCAGGATGCCGGAGGCGAGCGGATCGAGCGTGCCGGCATGGCCGCCCTTCTTCGCGTTGTAGACGCGTTTCACACGCGACACGGCGTGCGTCGAGGTGAGCCCGACCGGCTTGTCGAGCACGATCCAGCCGTCGACGGCGACGCGGGTGGAGCGGGGCGCGCTCATGCGCGATGCCTCAGCACGCTGAGCGCGCGCGCCTCGGGCGACAGGCGTTCGGCGCAGGCGTCGATGAAGGCGACATAGCGGTCCTGCGCGGCGAAGGCCGAGGCCGGCGCCCAGCCCCCGGCCATCGCGCCGATGGCGAAGACGGCGATCGCCGGCGTCGCGTGCATCGCGCTGATCCTGTCCCAGCGCACGATGAACTCCGTCTGCGTCGGATCGGTGACGACAACGGTCTCCTCGCCGGCGACGAGGCGCCAGGTTCCCGCCGCCGGCGCGAGATCGGCGCGGACCGCCGCCTGCATCGCGCGCAGGGCGGCGATCATCAGCCCCAGCGCCGGGGCGATGGTGACGACGACGCCGGCCGGATAGGTCCAGTCCGGCCCCAGTCCGAGCGCCTCGCTGACGAGACTGTCGAGATCGAAATGGGCGACCGCGACGCCCCACATCACGGCGATGCAGAACAGGGACAGGATGAGCATGACGGTGTTGACGCGCGCGGCGCGCCGGTAGCGCATGCGTGTGAGATGTTGCACAGCCGCGGCAGCGCTGGCCGGGGTTTCGGTCCATTCGACGACGAGCGGCGGATCGAAGGCCGGCGCGGCCGACGCAGTCACGTCGCGTCCTCGCCGTCCTTCTCGACGTCGCGACGCACTTCCGGGCGCGCCAGCAGCGCGTCGATC
>JAEULW010000098.1 GCA_016793505.1 Methylobacteriaceae bacterium
TACTGGTGCCGGCCGCCGCAGGAGCAGATCGACTGGTTCGTGCGCAACGTGCCGCGCGATCCCGACGCCCTGCCGCCGGTGCTCGACGTCGAACTGACGCCGACCTCGCGCACCTGCCGCCGCATTCTCGACCGCGCCGAAGTGCTCGCCGAGATGCGCGAACTGCTGATCGGTCTCGAGCGTCACTACGGCAAGCGCCCGGTCATCTACACGACGGTCGATTTCTACGAGGGCATCCTGCACCCGCACGAATTCACCGACTATCCGATGTGGGTGCGCTCGACCAAATATCCGCCGCAGGTCAAATATCCCGGCCGCAAATGGGTGTTCTGGCAGTATCAGTCCGACGCCATCGTGCCCGGCATCGTCGGCAAGACCGACCGCAACGTCTTCCACGGCAACGCCCGCCAGTGGAAGGCGTTTCTCGACGGGCCGAAGTAACGCTCAGATCCAGCGCCGCACGCGGCGCTTGTAGGCGAGATATGTCTCGCCGAACTTGCGCGTCAGATACGCCTCTTCCTTTTCGATCGCCAGCTTCGTCACGGCGAGGACGGCGGGCGGCGTCGCCAGCGCGAACCACGCCTGATCGAGCGCCAGGGCGAGTCCGATCAGCGCCAGCGTCATGCCCAGATACATCGGGTTGCGCGTCCAGCGATAGATTCCGGTCTCGACGATCGCCGTCGTCGGGCTGATCGGCAGCGTCGCCGTGCCGGCGACGAGGAAGCCGATCTCCGCGGCGAGCGCGATCGCCCCGCCGATCGCCAGGATCGCGATCCCGAGCCAGAACGCCGCGACGGCGAGCGGAGCGGGAACGAAGGGCGCCGGCGCATGGCGGCTCGCCGCCAGCGCCAGCAGCGCCGCCCCGCCATAGATCGTCGGCGGCCACAGGAAGCGGCTCGAGGCGTCGCGCGGCGCGCTCATCTCCGGCCCGGCGGGATCGTCTGCAGATGGCAGATGCGCGTGCGCGCCGTCAGCCGCCGCCCGTCGACGACCGCGCCGGCGGGGAACCAGCGGCAGCCCTCGGGCGAAGGCTTGCCGCGATGCAGATGGATGACGGCGCGCCGCTTCGGGCCATAGCTCTGGTTGGAGAAATCATGCCCGCCGATGCGAACGTTGCGGCCGAAGCGCACTTCCGCCGCGCTCTCCGCGACGCCCGCGGCCAGGAACAGCAGCGCCAGCGCGAGGCGGACGCCTGTCATCGATGCGCCGGCAGCCGGTCGTCCTCGATCAGGTCCGAGAAGCGCGTCACCTCGGCGTCGAATTGCAGCCGCACCGTGTCGGTCGGCCCGTGCCTCTGCTTGCCGATGATCACCTCCGCCTTGCCGTGCGCGGCCTCCATGTTGGCCATCCATTGCACGTGCTCCTCGCTGCCGGGCTTGGGTTCCCGGCCCTTGAGGTAGTACTCCTCGCGATAGACGAACATGACGACGTCGGCGTCCTGCTCGATCGAGCCGGATTCGCGCAGGTCCGAAAGCTGCGGCCGCTTGTCGTCGCGCGACTCGACCTGGCGCGACAGCTGCGACAGCGCCAGGATCGGCACCTTAAGCTCCTTGGCGAGCGCCTTCAGACTGGTGGTGATCTCGGTCAGCTCCTGCACGCGGTTGTCGCCGCGCGACTTCGAGCCCGACAGCAGCTGCAGATAGTCGATGACCAGCAGATCGAGCCCGCGCTGGCGCTTCAGGCGGCGGGCGCGGGCCATCAGCTGGGCGATCGAGATGCCGCCGGTCTGGTCGATGTAGAAGGGGATCGACTGCATCTCGCGCGCCGCTTCCGAGATGCGGTGGAACTCCATCTCGGTGATGTCGCCGCGCCGGATTTTCCACGACGGCACGCCCGACTGCTCGGCGATGATGCGGGTGGCGAGCTGTTCGGACGACATTTCGAGCGAGAAGAAGCCGACGATGCCGCCATTCGTCGTCTCGATCGAACCGTCGGCGCGCGTGCGCGAGGCCCAGGCGCGGGCGATGTTGAACGCCATGTTGGTGGCGAGCGCCGTCTTGCCCATCGCCGGGCGGCCGGCGAGGATGACGAGATCGGACGGCTGCAGGCCGCCCATCGAGCGGTCGAGATCGGTCATGCCGGTGGCGATGCCCGACAGCTTGCCGTCACGCTCATAGGCCTTGGCCGCCATGTCGACGGCGGTGGTCAGCGCGTCGGCGAAGCGCTGGAAGCCGCCGTCGTAGCGTCCCGTCTCGGCGATTTCGTAGAGGCGGCGCTCGGCCTCCTCGATCTGCTCGCGCGGGGGATGATCGACCGGCGCGTCATAGGCGACGTTGACCACTTCTTCGCCGATGCGGATCAGCTCGCGGCGGATCGCCAGATCGTAGATCGCCCGACCATATTCGGCGGCGTTGATGATCGTCGTCGCCTCGGCGGCGAGTCGCGCCAGATAGCGCGGCACGGTCATGCCGGCGCCGAGATCGTGCTCGCCGAGAAACGTCTTCAGGGTGATCGGCGTCGCGATCTTGCCGGCGCGGATCAGCGCCGCCGACACCTCGAACACGCGCCGGTGAATCTCCTCGGAGAAATGTTCCGGCTTGAGGAAGTCGGAGACGCGGTCGAAGGCGTCGTTGTTGACCATGATCGCGCCGAGCAGCGCCTGCTCCGCCTCGACATTGCGCGGCGGCGTGCGATAGCCGGCCTGCTCGTCGGGGGCGGCGGTCCTGTCGAAAAACTGTTCGGCCGATGACATGGGACGCCGCATGGTTGACGAGTCGTTAACGGGGCGGGCGGACCATAGGTCTATGCGGCCGGCCGCGCCACCAAAAGCGCGCCGCCCCGGCCTGTCCACATCAATTCACAGGCGCGCCCCGGGCGCGCCGGGCGAGGCGCGTCAGCCCTTCCATCGCCGCCCAGCCGAGCGCCGCGACGGCCAGCGACAGGGCGATCATCGCCATGACGCCGCCGGCGTCGATGACGGTTGCAAACAGGATCGGCGCGGCCGCCCGCGCCGCCAGGCTCGGCGCCGAGAGCCGGCCCAGCATCTCGCCATAGCCGCGCGATCCGAACAGCGCCAGCGCCACAGCGCCTTTGGCGATCGTCATCAGGCCGTTGGCGAGGCCGTAGGCGAGCGCGAAGACGAAGGCGGCGGCCGGCGCGCCGGCGACGGCGAACAGGCAGGCGACGCCGATCGGCAGCGCCGCGGCCGAGGCGCGCCCGATCGTCAGCGCCTCGTGCCGGCCGCCCGACAGCATCTCGAGCACGCGCCCGAGCACCTGCGCCGGGCCGATCGCCATGCCGACCGCCACCGCTGTCGGCCGATCGAGGCCGATCGCGTCGAGCGCGGCGAGGAAATGCACGGACAGGCCGGAAAAGACGAAGCTGTTGACCGTCAGCACGATGGCGAACAGCCAGAAGGCGGCGCGTCGCGCCGGCCCGGACAGCTCGCCCTCGCTCGCCGGCTCGGGCGCCGGGGCCGGGCTTTCCGCCGCAAATCGCCGCTGGTCCGGCGCGTCGGCGAGCACCGTCCAGTGGATCGGCAGGCACAGAGCGATCTGCGCGGCGGCGTAGACGAAATAGGTCTCGCGCCAGCCGAGCGCGTCGGCGAGGAACGTCGTCAGCGGCCAGGACACGGTGGAGGCGAAGCCGCCGAACAGCGTCAGCAGCGTGATGGCGCGTCGGCCGTTGCGGCCGGCGATCTGCACCAGCGCGGCGAAGGCCGCGTCATAGAGCGTCAGCGCCGCCGCCGCGCCGAGCGCCAGACAGGCGAGGCCGTAGCTCCAGGCGCCCTGCGCGCTTCCGCACAGAGCGAGGCCGAGCGTGGCGACGAGCGAGCCCGCGCTCATCACCCGTCGTCCGCCGATCCGGTCGATGGCGCGGCCGACCATCGGCGCGCCGATCGCGCTCACCGCCAGCGACGCCGAAAAGCCGCCATAGATCCACGCCGGCGAGAGGCCGAGCGCCTCGACCAGCGTCGGGCCGATCACGCCGATGACGTAGTAGACCGAGCCCCAGGCGATGATCTGCGTCACGCCGAGACCGACGATGGCGCGCCGCGCTGCGGGCGACAGCGCCGCGCCGCTCACGCCGCTCCGCGGCCATGCGCCGCGCTCGCCCGATCGCGCTGCGCGCGCTGCATGTCCCGCCCCGCAAGATGAAGCGCATCGACGCTAGTCGAGCCCGCAGGCGCGCGCAATTCGCGTCGCGCAGGGCGGCTGCGCCCGCCCGCCGATTTGACATTCGCCGGCCGAACCCCCATATCCGGCGCGTCCGCAAGCCGGGCACGGCGCTCCAGCCGCGTAGATCGACCCTCGTGTCGAGCCGCTGTCGAGCCGATTTCCTCCGCAAGACGAGCCCGGTTACGCGGGGCAGTCCCCGAACCCTCCGCGACGGCCGACGCCGCGCGAACGAAAGTGATTCCCTTGACCGATTTCTCGGGCCTCGGCCTCGCCGAGCCCATTCTCCGCGCTCTCCATCATGAAGGCTACGCGACGGCGACGCCGATCCAGCAGCGCGCCATTCCGCCGCTTCTCGCCGGCCGCGATCTTCTCGGCCTCGCCCAGACCGGCACCGGCAAGACCGCCGCCTTCGCCGCGCCCATCATCCATCGCCTGCTCGCCGAATCGCGCCGCCCCGCGCCGAAGACCGTGCGCGCGCTGGTGCTCGCCCCGACGCGCGAACTCGCCGCCCAGATCGCCGAATCGTTCCGCGCCTATGGCCGTTTCGCGAAACTGTCTGTCGCCACCGTGTTCGGCGGCGTCGGCTATGGCCCGCAGGTGCAGGCGATGGCGCGCGGCCTCGACGTGCTCGTCGCCACGCCCGGCCGCCTGCTCGACCACATCGAGCAGCGCACCGTCGATCTGTCGCAGACCCGCATCGTCGTTCTCGACGAGGCCGATCACATGCTCGATCTCGGCTTCGTCAAGCCGATCCGGCGCATCCTCGGCAAGCTGCCGGCCGAGCGCCAGAACCTGTTCTTCTCGGCCACCATGCCCGACGAGATCGCCGCGCTCGCCGCCGAGATGCTGCGCGATCCCGTGAAAGTGTCGGTCGCGCCCGTCGCCCGCACCGCCGATCGCGTCGCCCAGCAGGTGATCCGCGTCGAATCCGGGGCGAAGCGCGAACTGCTCGCCGATCTGCTCGCCGATCCCGATTTCGAGCGCACCATCGTCTTCACCCGCACCAAGCGCGGCGCCGATCGCGTCGCCCGGCATCTGGCCGACGCCGGCGTCGACGCCGCCGCCATTCATGGCGACAAGAGCCAGTCGCAGCGCCAGAAGGCGCTCGACGGCTTCAAGAGCGGACGCACCCGCGTGCTGGTGGCGACCGACATCGCCGCGCGCGGCATCGACGTCGACGCCGTCAGCCATGTCGTCAATTTCGAGCTGCCGGAAGTGCCCGAGGCCTATGTCCATCGCATCGGCCGCACCGCGCGCGCCGGCGCTGAGGGTCGCGCCATCAGCTTCTGCGCCGACGACGAGCGCGATCAGCTGCGCGCCATCGAGAAGCTGACGCGCCAGGTTCTCCCCGTCGAGGACCGGCGCGGGCGCTACGCCTTCACGGCCCCACGTCCGGCCCAGCCGCAGCGGCCCGCCGCGCGCCCGCCGCAGGGCCGCTCCGGCCACGGCCAGGGACATGGGCGCGGACAGGGCGGGCTGGCCCGCGCCGGCGCGCCGGCGAAGTCGCGCCGCGCCCCCCAGGGCCGCGCGGCGCGGCCGTGAAAGCGGCCTCTTGATCGATCCCGCGCCGCGCGCATGATGGCGCGCGACGCCGGGGGTCGAAATCATGCTCAAGCAGTTCGGACAGATCGACGGCGTGCCCGTCTTCGAGGCGACGCTGACAAACGCCGCCGGCGCCGAAGCGAAAGTGATCAGCTGGGGCGCGGCGCTGCGC
>JAEULW010000252.1 GCA_016793505.1 Methylobacteriaceae bacterium
GCGATCATCCGCGGCCGCTTCTTGAACGCCCGGTTCGAGGTGAAGGGCATCCAGAAGGCTTCGAGATCGTTGGGCGCGGCGACGCGCGTGGCGGCGGCGTTGGACATCGATGAGGCTCCTGCGCTCGGGAAGCCTCCTCTAGCACGCCGGCAGGTCGCGGGCGACGGCCTGCGCGGATCAGCGGCCCCGCGGCGGCGGCATGACGCGCTGCATCTTGCGGTCGCGCTCGGCGGCCCGGTCGGAGGCGCGGATGCGCGCTCCGCGCGCGATCAGCAGCGCCGCGCCCAGCGCCGCGAGCACGCCGATGCTCCAGTCCAGATTCAGTATCCAGTTGCGCAAGGCATCCATCGGCGCACCCGTCGCGCAATCCAATGCGCCATTATCGCGAATTTGATTGAAAAGATGCTAACGCAGCGCCTGCCGGCGTAGCCGCCGGGATGACAGGGGGCAGGGCGGCGTTTCTCCTCGGCGTCATTCCCGACGCCGGCGCAGCCGGCGAGCGGGAACCCAGAGAAGGCCGGGCTTCGCGCTCCATGGCAGGACTGGGTTCCGGCTCTCCGCTGCGCTCCGGCCGGCGCGACGGGCGACGGCGCCCCCGGCAAGTTATTGCAATTCAAGCGCCTTCCACGGTGATGGCGACATCGACATTGCCGCGCGTGGCGTGGCTGTAGGGGCAGATTTTCTCGTGCGCCTCGTCGGCGAGGCGCTTCAGCTCGGCCGTCGGCAGGCTCTTGTCGACGACCGTGAGCTTCACCGACAGGCCGAACCCGCCCTTCTCGCGCGGGCCGATCGACACGGCGCAGGCGACGCTCGCCTTCGAGGCGTCGACCTTGTGCTGCCGGCCGACGAAATCGAGCGCGCCGCCGAAACAGGCGGCGTAGCCCGCCGCGAACAGGTGCTCGGGCGTCGTCGTCCCCGGCCGGCCCGGCCCGCCCATCTCCTTCGGCACGGAGAGGTCGCCCTTCACCGACCCGTCGGCCGCGGCGGTATGCCCGTTGCGCCCGCCCGTGGCGGTTGCGGTGGCGGTGAAAACCGGCTTGATGACGTCGGCCATGGTCGCTCTCCTCGGTGCGCGGCCTATATCATCTGGCGCGCCGCGCCGATGCGGCAAGCCTCGCCCCCGCGGCCGGAGTCGCCTGATGCGCGTCCTGCGCTGGATCGTCTTTCTGCTCGTCCTTGCCGCCCTCGCCGGCGGCCTGTGGTGGCGTCAGATCGGGCGCGGCCCTCTGGTGGCCGTCGCCCCGCCGACGCGCGGCGTTGTCGCGGAAGTGGTCTACGCCACCGGCGTCGTCGAGCCCGAGCGCTGGGCCAAGGTCGTGCCGCTCAACCGCAAGCGCGTCGTCGATCTGTGCTTCTGCGAATCGCAGACCGTTGCGAAGGGCGACGTGCTCGCTCGCCTCGATGATGGCGAGGAGCGCGCCCAGCTCGCCGAACTGCAGGCGACGCGCGACAAGCGCAGCCGCGATGTCGAGCGCGCGACAAGTCTGGCCGCCCGCGCCGCCGGCACGCAGACCTCGGTCGATCAGGCGCAGACCGCCCTCGCCGAGATCGAGGCGCGCATTCTCGCCCAGAAGGACCGCATCGACGAGCTGGTGCTGCGCGCCCCGATGGACGGCGTCGTGCTGCGCCGCGACGGTCAGATCGGCGAGATCGTCGGCCAGACCGACGTGCTGTTCTGGGTCGGCCAGCCCAAGCCCCTGCGCATCGTCGCCGACGTCAACGAGGAGGACATCCTGAAAGTCCGCCCCGGCCAGAAGGCGCTGTTGCGCAACGACGCGGTGGCCGACCGGCGCGTCGCCGCCAATGTCGGCGAGATCACGCCCAAGGGCGACCCGCAGACCAAGACCTTCCGCGTCTACCTGCCGCTGCCCGACGACACGCCGCTGCGCATCGGCATGAGCGTCGAGGCCAACATCGTCGTGCGCGAGAAGGAGGACGCGCTGCTCGTCCCCGCCGATGCGCTGATCGGCGAGGCGCTGTTCATCTTCGACGGCGAGCGGCTGTCGCGGCGCGCGGTGAAGACCGGCGTGCGCGGCGCGCGCAATGTCGAGATCGTCGACGGCCTCGCCGAAAACGACCGCGTCGCCGCGCCGGCGCGCGCCGACTGGCGCGACGGCATGCGCGCCCGCCTCGCGGCGCCCTGACATGCTCGGCGCGCTCGATCTCGTCGTCTCGATCGCGCTGACGCATGTGCGCGCCCGCCTGCGCCAGACGCTGGTCGGCGTGCTCGGCGTCGCCACCGGCGTCGGCTTCTCGGTGATGATGGCGGCGCTGATGCAGGGCTCGCAGGATGATTTCGTCGCCAAGCTGGTCGACGCGCTGCCGCACATCTCGGTCACCGACGAGCGTCGCGCGCCGGCGCTGCAGCCGGCCGAGCGCGACTACGCCGCCGCCGAAATCCGCGGCCAGAGCACGCCGGCTCTGCGGCCGGGCGTCAAGAACCCTTACGCGCTGATGGCCTCGCTCGAGGCCTGGCTGCCCGGCGCCGTCGCCCCGTCGGCGCAGGCCCGCGCCGTGGTGCGCTACGCCGGCCGCGACAGCGCCGCGACGATCATCGGCGTCGATCCGAAGCGCGAGCCGCGCGTCTCCAAGATCGTCGACAACATCCGCGAGGGCACGCTCGAGTCGCTGCAACGCGTCTCCAACGGCGTCATCCTCGGCGACGGGCTGGCGAAGAAGATCGGCGCGCGCGTCGGCAACGCCGTCACGCTGGCGACCGGCGGCGGCCGCACCATGACCGCCCGCGTCGTCGCGCTGTATCGCTCCGGCAACCGCCTCGCCGACGAGTCGCAGGCCTACACGCTGCTCAAGACCGCGCAGATACTCGCCGGCCAGACCGGCCTCGTGAACGAGATCCGCATCCGCCTCGTCGACGTCATGGCGGCGCGCGACGTCGCCGCGCAGGTCGAGGCGCAGAGCGGCTACAAGTCTGTCTCCTGGCAGGAGCAGAACCAGGATCTGCTCTCCGCTTTCGCCATCCGCAACCTGATCATGTACACGGTGGTCGGCGCCATCCTGCTGGTCGCCAGCTTCGGCACGTTCAACATCGTCTCGACCATCACCCACGAGAAGACGCGCGACATCGCCATCATGAAGTCGCTCGGCCTGCGCGAGGCGCTGGTGCGCCGCATCTTCGTGCTCGAGGCGCTGATCATCGGCCTCGGCGGGCTCGTCATCGGCTGGGCCCTCGGCTACGTGATGTCGGTCGGCCTCGGCGCGATCGAGATCAATCTGCCCTTCGGCGACCGGAACCATCTGCCGATCGCCTATGATCCGGCCCACTACGCCATCGCCGGCGCCGTGGCGCTGGCCTCCTCCGTCTTCGCCGGCTGGTTTCCGGCGCGCAAGGCGGCGAGCCTGCATCCGGTCGAGATCATCCGGGGCGCCTCGTGAGCGCGCCGCTCGTCGAGGCGCGCGGCCTGACCCGCATCCTGACCGGCGAGATCGAGACGACGCTCGTCGCCGACATCGATCTCGACATCGCCGCCGGCGAGTTCCTGGCGATCACCGGCCCGTCCGGCTCGGGCAAGTCGTCGCTGCTCTATCTGCTCGGCCTGCTCGACGCGCCGACGCGCGGCGAATTGCGCATCGACGGGCGCGAGACCAGCCGGCTCGGCGAGGAGGCGCGCGCCGATCTGCGCCTGTCGACCCTTGGCTTCGTCTTCCAGTTCCACTTCCTGCTGCCCGAATTCAGCGCGCTCGACAATGTCATGCTGCCGATGCGCGCGCTCGGGCGCCTCGGCGATGCGGCGATGCGGGCCCGCGCCGGCGATCTGCTCGCCGCGCTCGGCCTCGAGGCGCATATGCGCAAGCGGCCCGACCAGATGTCCGGCGGCCAGCGCCAGCGCGTCGCCATCGCCCGCTCGCTCGCCAATGCGCCGAAACTCGTCCTCGCCGACGAGCCGACCGGCAATCTCGATACCCACTCCTCCGATCAGGTGCTCGCCATCCTGCGCGGTCTCGTCGACGAGCGCCGCGCCAGCGTCGTGGTCGTCACCCATGATCTGGCGCTCGCCGCGCGCGCGGACCGGCGGCTGCATGTCGTGGACGGCAGGTTGGCGCCGGCCGAAGTTCATGTCCGCTGACGTCGCCGCCGCGCTTCTCGCCTGGTATGACCGCCATGCGCGCGCATTGCCATGGCGCGCCCCGCCCGGCGTGGTCGCCGATCCCTATGCGGTGTGGCTCTCCGAGATCATGCTGCAGCAGACCACCGTGGCGGCGGTGAAGCCGTTCTACGAAAAATTCCTCGCCGCCTGGCCGACGGTCGAGGCGCTCGCCGCCGCTCCGACCGACGACGTCATGAAGGCCTGGGCCGGCCTCGGCTATTATTCGCGCGCCCGCAATCTGCACGCCGCCGCGCAGGCCGTGGCGCGCGAACATGGCGGCCGCTTTCCCGATACGGAGGAGGGCCTGCGCGCGCTGCCCGGCGTCGGGCCCTACACCGCCGCGGCGATCGCCGCGATCGCCTTCGGACGCTGCGCCGTCGTCGTCGACGGCAATGTCGAGCGCGTCGTCGCGCGGCTGTTCCGCATCGAGACGCCGCTGCCCGCCGCCAAGCCGGCGCTGCGCGCGGCGGCGGCGACGATCACGCCGCACGCGCGGCCGGGTGATTTCGCCCAGGCGATGATGGATCTCGGCGCGACCGTCTGCACGCCGCGCCGGCCCGCCTGCGCGCTCTGTCCGCTGACGCGCGACTGCGCCGCCCGCCGCGCCGGCGTTGAGGACGCGCTTCCGGCGCGCGCGGCGAAGGCGGCGCGGCGCAAGCGCGCCGGCGTCGTCTTCTACGCCCGTCGCGCCGACGGCGCCGTTCTCTTGCGCACCCGCCCGCCGAAGGGCCTGCTCGGGGGCATGGCCGAACTGCCGGGGTCGGCATGGAGCGCGGACTTCGATCTGGCGAAGGCGCTCGACGCGGCGCCCGCGCGCGCGAACTGGCGCCGCCTCGAGGGCGCTGTGACGCATGTCTTCACCCATTTCGAGCTGACGCTGACCGTCTTCGCCGCCGCCTTTCCGATGCGCGCGCCGGCGCCGGCGGGGATGCGCTGGGTCGGCGCCGAGGCGCTCGACGGCGAGGCGCTGCCGAGCCTGATGCGCAAGGCCGTCGCGCTGGCCCGCGCCGCGCAGGGCTGACCCGCGCGTTCCGTTTCGCGGCATGCGGCGGGCCGCCCTTGCGTCGGCGCGCGCGGCCGGTCCATGCTCGCCAGATGAGCCGCATCCTCACCGTCGCCGCCGGACAGCTCGGCCCGATCCAGCGCAGCCATGACCGCGCCAGCGTGGTGAAGCGGATGATCGCGCTGATGCGCGAGGCGGCGGCCGGCGGCGCCGATCTCATCGCCTTTCCGGAACTGGCGCTGACCACCTTCTTCCCGCGCTGGTTCATGGCCGACCAGGCGGAGATCGACACGTTCTTCGAGCGCGCGATGCCCTCCAACGAGACCGCGCCGCTGTTCAGCGAATCCGAACGGCTCGGCATCGCCTTCACCCTCGGCTATGCCGAGCTGACCGAG
>JAEULW010000254.1 GCA_016793505.1 Methylobacteriaceae bacterium
GTCATCGTCTGGGATCTGCCGCAGAAGACGCGCGTGGCGACGCTCGCCGCCGACGGCGTGAAACAGACCGCGCTGGCGCTGTCGGCGGATGGGCGACGCGCCGTGACCGGCGGGCAGGACGGCGCGCTGCGCGTCTGGGACGTCGCCGAGGCGCGGCTCGAGCGGATGCTGGCGGGCCATGCCGGCGCCATGCGCGCCGTGGCGCTGACGCCCGACGGCCGCCGCGTCGTCTCGGGCGGCGACGACGCGACGGCGCGGCTGTGGGACCTCGCCGCCGGCGCCGCGACGTTGCGGTTCGAGGGACATGCGCAAGCCGTCCTCGCCGTGGCGATCGACGCGGCGGGGGCGCGCGTCGCCGCCGCGTCGGCGGATGGAGCCGCCCGTCTGTGGGACGCCGCCACCGGCGCCGAACTGCGCAAGGTCGACAGCCTCAAGGGGCCGTTCCACGCCGTGGCGCTGCTGGCGCACGGCCAGTTCGCCGTCGGCGCCGATGACGGAGCGATCCGCCTGTTCGACCCCGAGGGCCGCGAGCGGATGCGTTATTTTCCGTCACTGAACAGATGAGGCGAACGGCGCGCGACGCGACAGATCAGGCAAGCAGATGGTGCCGCAAGAGGGATTCGAACCCCCGACCCCCTCATTACGAATGAGGTGCTCTACCAGCTGAGCTATTGCGGCGCGCCGGCGGCGATGGGGGCTCTCATACAGTTGGGGCCCGCGCTTGTCCATCCTCGCCGCGGCCGGGCGGCGTCTCGCCGCGCCGTCAGACGACGCGCAGCGTGATCTCGCCGAGGCCCTCGATCGCGCCCGCCATGGTCTGGCCGCGTTTGACTGCGCCGACGCCCTCCGGCGTGCCGGAGTAGATCAGGTCGCCGGCCTTCAGTTCGTAGTGGCGCGACAGGATGGCGATCTGCTCGGGCACGGACCAGATCATCTGCGACAGGTCGGCCTCCTGCTTCACCGCCCCGTCCACCGCGACGCGGATGAAGCCCTTCGCCCTGTGGCCGACCTTGGCGGCGGGATGGATCGGGCCGATCGGCGCGGAGGCGTCGGCCGATTTGCCGATCTCCCAGGGCCAGCCCTTGGCCTTCATGTCGTTCTGGCGGTCGCGGCGCGTCATGTCGAGGCCGACGGCGTAGCCGTAGACGCAGGCGAGCGCCCGCTCGACCGGGATGTCGCGGCCGCCCGCCTGCAGCGCCACGACCATCTCGATCTCGTGATGGTAGCTGTCGGTCGCCGGCGGATAGGGATGGTCGACGACGACGCCGGCCGCGCAGGGCTGCAGCGCGTCGGCGGGTTTCAGGAAGAAGAAGGGCGTCTCGCGCGTCGGATCGCCGCCCATCTCGCGGGCGTGGGCGGCGTAGTTGCGGCCGATGCAGTAGACGCGCCGGACCGGGAACAGGCCGCCGCCCAGAACCGGGACGGCGGGCTGCGGCGGCGGCGCGATGACATAGTCGGACATGAAACCTCCGGGCGCCTGCCCCGTCCGGCCGCCGGGCGGCCGTCGTCTCCCGTGGCGGAGCGGGCGCGGATGTTCTGGCACGCCGCGCCCGGGACGGCTAGAAGGAGCGCCCGACTCCCGCGCCGCGCCGGCGCCGCCGATCCGAGACGACTGCGAAACGACATGGCCGCTCCCGCCCGCCCGCATGTCAATCCCGCGCTCAAGTTCGCGCTCGAGCTCGGGCCGCTGCTGCTGTTCTTCGCGGTCAACTACCGCTGGGGCATCCTGCCGGCGACCGGGGCGCTGATGGCCGGCGTCGTCGTCGCGCTGATCGTCTCCTGGACGCTGACGCGCAAGCTGCCGATCATGCCGCTGGTCACCGCCGTCTTCGTGCTGGCGTTCGGCGCGCTGACCCTGGTCTTCGCGGACTCGACCTTCATCAAGCTGAAGCCGACGATCGTCAATTCGCTGTTCGGCGCGGCGCTGCTCGGCGCGCTCGCCTTCGGCAAGCCGTTGTTGCCGATCGTGCTCGATTCGGTGCTGCACCTGACCGAGGAGGGCTGGCGCAAGCTGACCTTCCGCTGGGGCCTGTTCTTCTTCGTGCTGGCGGCGCTGAACGAGATCGTCTGGCGCACGCAGACGGAGAATTTCTGGGTGAACTTCAAGGTGTTCGGCGTGATGCCGCTGACCCTCGTCTTCGCCCTGTCGCAGACGCCGCTGATTCTGAAGCACGAATTGAAGCCGGACGAGCGGGCGGCGGAGCCGGAGCATTTTTGAGAGCGGGCTTCGCCGCTACCGCAGCGCCTTCTCGATCTCCGGAATGATCTTCGTCTTCAGGCTGGCCGCGTCGATCGGGCCGACATGCTTGTGGGCGATGGTGCCGTCGCCGCGCACAATGAAGGTTTCGGGCACGCCGTAGACGCCCCAGTCGATCGAGACGCGGCCCGTGCGGTCGACGCCGATCAGCTGATACGGGTTGCCGCGCGCGCCGAGGAAGCGCCGGGAATTTTCCGGTTCGTCCTTGTGGGCGAGGCCGGCGATGCGCACGCCCTTCGCCTTCAGGCCGGCGTCGGCGGCGAGCTCCATCAGATAGGGATGCTCGGCGTGGCAGGGGCCGCACCAGGAGGCGAAGACGTTGACCACCGTCACCTGGCCCTTCTTCAGGTCGGCGTCGGAAAAGGCGGCGGCCTCGACGCCGGGCAGCGCCGGCAGGGCGAAGGCGGGCGCGGCCTTGCCGATCAGCGCCGAGGGCAGGCGCGAGGCGTCGCCGGCGCCGAGGCGGGCGTAGAACAGCCCGGCCAGCGGCAGGAAGATCAGCAGCGGCAGCAGGATCAGCAGCGAGCGCCGGTTGCGGCCGGCGGCGGGGGCGACCTCGGTGCTCATCGGCGCAGTTTCCCGAGGCGTTCGGCGGCGGCCTCCAGCCGCTCCAGCGCGCGGCGCTGGCGACGGTAGTCGAGCATGATGGCGAGCGCCGCGCCGCCGAGGGCCAGCGCGCTGACGAGATAGGCGACGGCGATCAGCGTCGCATGGCTCTGCGCGATCATGCCGCGACCCCGGTCGAGGCGGCGACGGCGCGGCCGTTCTCGCCGGCGGCGGCGGCCTCCATGGTCAGGCGGCGCACGCGACGGGCGAGAATCTCGTTGCGGATCGCCATCAGGTGCAGGGTGAGGAAGATGAAGGTGAAGGCGAGCGACATGATCGCCAGCGGCCACAGCAGCGAGGGATGGATGGTCGGCCCGCCGACGCGGAAGACGGAGGCCGGCTGGTGCAGCGTGTTCCACCAGTCGACCGAGAATTTGATGATCGGGATGTTGACGACGCCGACGAGGGTGAGGATCGCCGCCGATTTCGCCGCGCGCGTCGGATCCTCGATGGTGCGCCACAGCGCGATCAGGCCGAGATAGATCAGGAACAGCACCAGCATCGAGGTGAGCCGGGCGTCCCACTCCCACCAGGTGCCCCAGGTCGGCTTGCCCCACATCGAGCCGGTGAACAGGCAGACGAAGGTGAACACCGCGCCGAGCGGGGCGGCGGCCTTCTGCGCCGCGTCGGCGAGCGGATGGCGCCAGACCAGCGTGCCGAGCGCGGCCGAGGTCATCACCATGTAGACGAACAGCGCCATCCACGCCGCCGGGACGTGGATATACATGATGCGCACGGTCTGGCCCTGCTGGTAGTCGGCGGGCGAGCCGAGGAAGGCGAGATAGAGGCCGACGCCGAGCAGCAGCAGCGCCGCGCCCGCCGTCCACGGCGCAAGCCGGCCGGCGAGCTGCATGAAAAAGGTCGGATTGGCGTATTTCCACATGGCGCAAACCCTTCGGCCGACCATCTAGGCCGCGCCTTGACGGAAAGCAATTCAAGCGGGCGTCAGGGCGTCGCGATCGTCCGTCGCGTCAGTCCCGGCCGTGGCGCAGGGCGGCGGCGGCGGCGAAGGGCGCGCCGGCGGCGGCGAGCAGGGTGAGGGCGCAGAGGATCGAGAACGGCGTCCAGAACGGCACCGTGCCGCCGCGCGCCGCCGCCGCCGCGGCGACGCCGAAGATCAGCACCGGCACGGTGAAGGGCAGCACCAGGATCGCCATCAAGAGCCCGCCGCGGCGCAGGCTGGCGGTCAGCGCCGCGCCGATGGCGCCGATGAAGGTCAGCGCCGGCGTGCCGACCAGCAGCGTCGCGGTGACGCCGGCAAGGCCGGCCCCCTCGACCGCCAGCATCAGTCCGAACAGCGGCGCGGCGAGAACCAGCGGCAGGCCGGTCGTCGCCCAATGCGCCAGGCACTTGACGACGACGATCAGCTCGAGCGGCGTGCGGGCGGTGAAGAGCAGATCCAGCGAGCCGTCCTCGGCGTCGGCCTGGAACAGCCGATCGAGGCCGATCAGAGTCGCCAGCAGGGCGGAAATCCAGAGCAGCGCCGGGCCGATGCGGGAGAGCAGGTTGAGGTCGGGCCCGAGCGCGAAAGGGGCGATCGAGACGAGAATCAGGAAGAAGACGACGCCGGTCGCGCCGCCGCCGCCGATGCGCGCGGCGAGGCGCAATTCGCGCAGGAACAGGGCGATGAGCGCCTTCATGCGGCCTGCCCGAGGTGCAGGGCGCGCGCCGCCTCGAGGCCGATCGGGGCGTGCGTCGCCGCCACGATCAGGCCGCCGCCCGCCAGATGCGCGCGCATCAGGTCGGCGAAGCGCGCCTGCGAGGCGACGTCGAGCGCCGTCACCGGCTCGTCGAGCAGCCAGATCGGCCGCGGCGCGACGAGAATGCGGGCGAGCGAGGCGCGCCGGCGCTGGCCGGCCGACAGGTAGCCGCAAGGGAAATCGACGGCGTGGGCGAGATCGAACTCGGCGAGCGCCGCCTCGGGCTCGAGGCCGGGCCGGCCGGCGCCGAGCATGTCGCGCCAGAAGGCGAGCGATTCGCGCGGCGTCAGCGCCGATTTCAGGGCCTCGCGATGGCCGACATAGTGGCAGTATTCGGCGACCGGCGCCTCGGGATCGTCGGCGCCGTCGAGCCCGATCCGGCCCTCGGCCAACGGCAGAAGGCCGGCGAGGCCGGCGAGCAGCGTCGACTTGCCGGCGCCGTTGGCGCCGGTGACGACCAGCGCCTCGCCGCCCGCCACGGCGAAGCCGACCGCCTCGAGCACGCGCCGGCCGCCGCGGTCGATGGCGAGATTGTCGACGATCAGACGCAAGGGCGAGGGCATCTCCGGCGCCTGCGATGGCGCGACTTTCGTCCGTGTAGCGGCTCACGGCGAAATTTTCTATAAGGCGGCCGCCCATTTCTCCCGTCAGCGCCGGAAGGACCCCATGGCCTCCCTCGACAGCTTCAAGTGCCGCCGCAAGCTCACCGTCGGCGACAGGACCTATGACTATTTCTCGCTGGTCGAGGCGGAGAAGAACGGCCTGCAGGGTGTCTCGCAGCTGCCCTATTCGATGCGCGTGCTGCTGGAGAATCTGCTGCGCTTCGAGGACGGCCGCTCGGTGACGAAGGAGGACATCCTCGCCTGCAAGGAGTGGCTGGAGACGAAAGGCAAGGCCGAGCGCGAGATCGCCTTCCGCCCGGCGCGCGTGCTGATGCAGGATTTCACCGGCGTGCCGGCCGTGGTCGATCTCGCCGCGATGCGCGACGCGATGAACCGGCTCGGCGGCGATCCGGAGAAGATCAATCCGCTCGTTCCCGTCGATCTCGTCATCGACCATTCGGTGATCGTCGACGAATTCGGCTCGCCAAAGGCCTTCGACCGCAACGTCGAGCTCGAATACCAGCGCAACGGCGAGCGCTACCGCTTCCTGAAGTGGGGCCAGCAGGCGTTCCGCAACTTCTCCGTGGTGCCGCCGGGCACCGGCATCTGCCACCAGGTCAATCTCGAATATCTGGCGCAGACCGTGTGGACGCGGACCGAGAAGGACGCGCAGGGCAAGACCGTCGAGGTCGCCTATCCCGACAGCTTGGTCGGCACGGATTCGCACACCACCATGGTCAACGGTCTCGCCGTGCTCGGCTGGGGCGTCGGCGGCATCGAGGCCGAGGCGGCGATGCTCGGCCAGCCGCAGTCGATGCTGCTGCCCGAGGTGATCGGCTTCAAGCTCACCGGCAAGCTGACCGAGGGCACGACGGCGACCGATCTCGTGCTCACCGTCACGCAGATGCTGCGCAAGCATGGCGTGGTCGGGCGCTTCGTCGAATTCTACGGACCGGGCCTCGCCGACCTGTCGATCGCGGACCGCGCGACCATCGCCAACATGGCGCCGGAATACGGCGCGACCTGCGGCTTCTTCCCGGTGGACGAATACACGGTGAAGTTCCTGCGCGACACCGGCCGCAAGGACGAGCGCGTCAAGCTCGCCGCGGCTTACGCCAAGGCGCAGGGCATGTATCTCACCAAGTCCACCGCCGATCCGGTCTTCACCGACGTGCTCAAGCTCGATCTCGGCTCGGTCATCCCCTCGCTCGCCGGCCCGAAACGCCC
>JAEULW010000161.1 GCA_016793505.1 Methylobacteriaceae bacterium
AGGATCACCGCGCCTTCATAGTCGTTGATCGCCTCGATCAGCGCGGCGCGCGAGTCGATGTCGAGATGGTTGGTCGGCTCGTCCATGATCAGGAGATGCGGGGCGTCGAAGGCGGCGAGGCCCATCAGCAGCCGCGCCTTCTCGCCGCCCGAGAGTTCGGCGACCGGCGTGTCGGCCTTGACCGCGGGAAAGCCCATGCGCGCCGCCCGCGCCCGTATTTTCGCCTCCGGCGCGCCCGGCATTTTCCGCGCGACATGCGAGACGGCTGAACCGCCGGGATCGAGATCGTCGATCTGGTGCTGGGCGAAGAAGCCGACCTCGAGCTTGGCGGCGCGCACGATCCTGCCGCCCATCGCCGGCATGCGGCCGGCGACCAGCTTCGCAAAGGTCGACTTGCCGTTGCCATTGGCGCCGAGCAGGCCGATGCGGTCGTCCTCGGCGATCGACAGATCGAGCCGGGTGAGAACCGCGCGTCCGTCATAGCCGGCGCTCGCCTTCTCCATCGCGACGATCGGCGGCGACAGCGGCCGCTCGGGCGAGGGCAGGTCGAAGGCCAGCACGTCGGCCTCCTCGAGCAGCGCGACGGGCTGCAGCTTCTCCAGCATCTTGATGCGCGACTGCGCCTGCCGCGCCTTCGAGGCCTTGGCGCGGAAACGGTCGACGAAGGCTTGCAGGTGCTTTCGCTGCTCCTCCTGCTTCTTCGCCGCCTTGACCGCGAGCGTCGCCTTCTCGCGGCGCTGCCGGTCGAACTCGGTGTAGCCGCCGCGATACAGCGTCAGCTTCGCCCGGTCGAGATGCAGGATGTGGTCGCAGACCTCGTCGAGCAGGTCGCGGTCGTGGCTGATGACGACGACGGTGGCGGGATAGCGTTTCAGATAGTCGACCAGCCAGAGCGAGCCTTCGAGGTCGAGATAGTTGGTCGGCTCGTCGAGCAGCAGCAGGTCGGGCCGGGCGAACAGCACCGCGGCGAGCGCGACGCGCATGCGCCAGCCGCCGGAGAATTCCGACAGGGCGCGCTCCTGCGCCGCCGCGTCGAAGCCGAGGCCGGAGAGAATGGCGGCGGCGCGCGCCGGCGCGGCGTGCGCCTCGATGTCGGTCAGCCGGGTGTGGATCTCGGCGATGCGGTGGGCGTCGGTCGCCGTCTCGGCCTCGGCCAGCAGCGCGGCGCGCTCGACATCGGCGGCGAGCACGAAATCGACCAGCCGCCCCGGCCCGCCCGGAGCTTCCTGCTCGACCCGGCCGAGCCGGGCGCGGCGGGGCGCGTCGATCGTCCCCGACTCGGCGGCGATCTCGCCGGCGATCAGCCGGAACAGCGTCGTCTTGCCGGTTCCGTTGCGGCCGACGAAGCCGGTTCGCGCGCCCGGCGGCAGGGCGGCGGAGGCCGAGTCGAAGAGCAGGCGCGGCCCGAGCCGGTAGGACAGTCGGTCGATCGTCAGCATGGCCGGCTTGTGGCGCGCGTCAGCCGCGATGGCAAGCGGCGCTCAGCGCTGCGGCGGCGCGACGAAGCGCGCCAGCGCGACGCCGGCCGCGTCGAGAAGCATGAGGCCACCGGGCTCGCGCCGCTGGCCGGCGACGCGGGCCAAGGCGTCGAAGAAGCGGCGCTCCAGCTCCATGCCGGCGGGGCAGGCCATCATGGTCGCGGCGAGCGGGCCGATGGTCAGGCGGTCGCCGGCGACGCGCCAGGCGCCGGAGAAGCGGTTGCAGCCGCCATCGCCGGTCAGCCGGCCCTGCGGCCCGAAGCGCAGCGTCGGCGTTCGCCCGCCTGAGCCGCCGAGAGGCGCGCCGTCGAGTTCGACGAGCCGCCAGTCGCCGGCCTCGCCTCGCGGCGTCGCCGACCGGTCCGCCCCGGCGCGGCGCAGAAGCACCTCGAGCGGCCGGCGCGGATCGGCGAGCGGGCGCAGCCGCGGCGGGCCGGCGAACAGGATCGCGTCTCCCATGCGCACGGCGAGGCGCAATTCGACGCGCGGCGCGTCACGACCGGGCGCGGCGTCGTCATAGACGAGGCGGAAGGCGAAGGGCGGCGCGCCGGCCGGGCGTGGCCCGTCCACGGCGATGCGGCGTGCGGGCGCGCCGCGTCGGCCGGGGACGACGAGCTCGGCGACGAAGGTCGCCCCCGGCGGCAGGGCGATGCGCTCACGATAGAGCGCGTGGCCCGTGACTTCGCCCGCCGCCGCCGGGGCGACGGCCGATGCGGCGGCGAGGGCGAGACCGGCGGCGATCCTGATCATGGCGTCTGTCATCTGCGCAGTCTGGCGCAGGACCGCGGCATTCTCGTGATCGCCGGCGCCGCCCGCCCCCTCTGTCGCCTGCGGCGACATCTCCCCCGCTGTCGCGGGAGAGAGTCGCCGGCATGAAGGCTGGCGCGCTGCTGCGGCGCAGTCGCGCCGAACCGGGGATGGCGTCGGCCCGGCCATTGCCGGGGCCGGGCCGAGGCGCTAGGCAATCGACATGTCCGACCGACGCTCCTTTCCGCATCGCCATCTGCTCGGCATCGAGGGGCTGTCGCGCCCCGACATCGAGACCCTGCTCGATCTCGCCGACGAGGCGGTCGATGTGTCGCGGCAGGTCGAGAAGAAGCGCGCGACGCTGCGCGGGCGCACGCAGATCAACCTGTTCTTCGAAGCCTCGACGCGCACGCAGTCTTCCTTCGAACTCGCCGGCAAGCGGCTCGGCGCCGACGTGATGAACATGTCGGTGGCCAATTCCAGCGTGAAGAAGGGCGAGACGCTGATCGACACCGCCGCGACGCTGAACGCGATGCGGCCCGATCTCATCGTCGTGCGCCACAATCACGCCGGCGCGGTGCATCTGCTCGCCCGCAAGGTCGATTGCTCGGTGATCAACGCCGGCGACGGCCAGCACGAGCATCCGACGCAGGCGCTGCTCGACGCGCTGACCATCCGCCGCAACAAGGGCCGGCTGGAAGGGCTCGTGGTGGCGATCTGCGGCGACATCCTGCATTCGCGCGTCGCCCGCTCCAACATCATCCTGTTGTCGCAGATGGGGGCGCGGGTGCGCGTCTGCGGCCCATCGACGCTGCTGCCCGCCGGCGTCGAGCGCATGGGCGTCGAGGTGTTCCGCGACATGAAGCAGGCGCTCGCCGGCGCCGACATCGTGATGATGCTGCGCCTGCAGCGCGAGCGCATGAATGGCGGCTTCGTGCCCTCCTCGAAGGAGTATTTCCGTTTCTGGGGGCTCGACGAGGAGAAGCTCGCCTACGCCAAGCCGGGCGCGCTCGTCATGCATCCCGGGCCGATGAATCGCGGCGTCGAGATCGATTCCGGCGTCGCCGACGGCGCCCAGTCGCTGATCCGCGAGCAGGTCGAGATGGGCGTCGCGGTGCGCATGGCGGTGCTGGAGGCGCTGGCGCGGCACCTGCCGAACGCGTGAGCGGCGGGAACGCGACAATTTAACCCGAAATTGACCATTTCCGACGAGGCTTCGCGCATGGTCGTGCGCAAGCGCATCCGGGCGGTGGTCATCCCGCTCGTCCTCTACGCCGTGTCCGGCTCGGCGGCGGCATATTTCGTCTGGCACGCCCAGAACGGGCCGCGCGGCCTGATCGCCAAGACCGAATTCAAGCAGCGCGCGGTCGCGCTCGAGGCCGAACTCGCGGCGCTCAGGGCCGAGAAAGAGGTCTGGCGTCATCGCGTCGCGCTGATGCAGGCGAAAGCGGTGGATCGCGATCTGCTCGAGGAGCAGGCGCGCGATCTGCTCAACCGCCTCGACAAGCGCGATCTCGTGCTGTTCCTCGAGCGCAAGTAGGCGCGCCCCTCGCCACCCGCCACGCCCTCGACTAGCCTGACGTCGCATGAACGAAGCAGCAGACGACGACGCGCCCTCGCGCGAACGGCTGATCGAGGCGCTGCGCCTGATGCTCGGCGCACGGCGCTTCGAGGAGGCGGCGGCGCAGATGTTCGGCATGGGGCTGATCGAAGGCGATCTCCAGCTGTCGATCGGTCAGGAGGCGGTTTGCGCCGGATTGCGCCTCGCCTGCCGGCCGGGCGAGCGGATGACCGCGGGGGCGCGCTGTCTCGGCCATGCGATCGCGGCGGGCGTCGCGCCGCGCGCGCTGGCGGCCGAACTGGCGGGCCGTCGCGGCGGCCTGACGGACGGGCGCGGCGGCGGCCGGCTGATCTCGCCCGACGTCGGTTTCTTCGGCGGCGCGCCGGGCGGGACGGCGCTCGGCGAGGCGATCGGCCTGGCGCTGGCGGCGGGCGTCGTCGGCGCCGGCGCGGCGGCGGTTTTCGCGACGCTCGACGAATTCGACGCCGTGCGCGGCGAGACGCTGGACGCGCTGCGCTTCGCGCAGGCGCAGCGCGCGCCGGTGACGCTGTGCGTCGCCGAGGGGCGCGTCGTCGACGGAGAGAGCGAGGCGGCGCGCATCGCCGACGCTTTCGGCCTGCCGGCGGTCGAGGTCGACGGGCAGGACGTCGCCGCCGTGGCGGTCGCCGCGGCCGCCGCCCGACGTCAGGCGCTGGCGGGCGGCCCGGCGCTGATCGTGGCGCGGACCATCCGCTTCCGCGGCCATTCCATGGCCGATCCCGCGGGCCGACCTGGCGCGGGCGCGCTGCGCCGGCCGCGCGCCGGCGACGATCCGATCGAACGGCTGCGCGACCGGCTGCTGGAGCTCGGCTGCGCCGACGAGACGCTGGAGGCGATCGAGGCGCGCGCCGAGGCCGAGGCGGACGCGGCCTTCGCCTTCGCCGAGGCGGCGCCGCGCGCGGCTGCGGAGGTCGCCGCATGACGCCGATCCTGATGCCGGCCTTCTCGGCGCAGATGGAGAAGGGCGCGCTGGCGCGCTGGCTGCGCCGGCCGGGCGAACCGGTGGCGGCGGGCGACGTCATCGCCGAGGTCGAGACCGACAAGGCGACGATGGAGATCGAGGCGCCGGTCGACGGGGCGCTGGGGCGCATCCTCGTGCCGCAGGGGGCGCGGGACGTGCCGGTCGGCGCGGCGCTGGCGCTGTTCGAGCCGGGCGAGGGGCCGCCCGTCGACATTGACGACGAACCGGTCTGGACCGGGCCGACGGCGCCGGTGTCGATGATCGACGCGCTGCGCGATGCGATCGCCGAGGAGATGCGGCGCGATCCGACGATCCTCGTCCTCGCCGAGGCCGCGGCCGCGGGCGGGCCGTCCGGGGCGCTGCGCGGCCTCGCCGCGGAATTCGGCGGCGGGCGTGTCGTCGAGGCGCCGACGAGCCTCGGCGCCGCCATATCGGCCGCGCTCGGGGCGGCGCTCGGCGGGGCGCGGCCCCTGCTCGACCTTCCCGGCGGCGAGGCGGCGGCGGCGCTGGCGGCTCTGGCGCCGGCGCTGGCCTTGCGGCTGCCGGTCGCCATCCTGACGTCGCTGCGGCCCGATTTCGCGCCGCCGGCCGAGGCGGCCGCGCTGGTCCCGTCCGGTCCGGCCGAAGCGCGGGCGGCGATCAAGGCGGCGCTGCGCCATGACGGGGCGGCGCTGACGCTGCTCGATGCGGCGTTGCGGGCGGTCGTCGAGGCGGCGCCGGTCGCCGGCGACGGGCCGGCGCGGCTCGGGCGCGCGCGCCTGTTGCGGGAAGGTGCAAGGCTGACAATTGCAAGTTATTGCAGTGGTTTGAAAATTGCGGCTGATGTTCTTGATGAAGATGAGGCGGGGCTCGCCGATTTGATCGATCTGCGCTCGCTTCGACCGGCCGATGTCGCTACGCTGACTGCGCGGGCCGCGGCGACCCGCCGGCTGATCGTCTTCGATCCGCTGGGCGGAGCCTGCTGCGCCGGGCTCGTCGCGCAGGCGCAGGCGGCGACGTCCGGCGCGCTCGACGCGGCGGTGAGGCTGGCGACGACGCCAGCGGAATTGCGCGAGGCGGCGTCGGCCGCCCGATCCGGGAGGCCGGCATGAGCCGCAGCGAGATCCGTGAACTGACGCCGCCGCCGGACGTGCGCGAGCAGGGCGGCGTCGAGGTGCTGCGCGTCTTCGTCGTCGAGCGCAGCCTGTCGGTGGCGCTGCAACGGGCGTTCGACGATCCGGGCGTCTGGGGCATGCTGCTCGCCGACGTGGCGCGGCAGGTGGCGCGCATTTATGGCCGTGAAAGCGAGTTCGACGAGGCGAGCGCGCTCGAGCGCATCCGGGCGGCGATCGAATCCGGCCTCGAACCGGGGGGCGACGGTGATCCGCGCCATTGACGCGCGCGCGGTCGCATCCAATCTGAAGGCCATCTTCACGGGCAGGAGCGCTGCGGCATGAACGGCACGGGCTACGGGTTTTTCGCGATGCTGCTGATCGGCGCGATCGCGGGCTGGATCGCCGAAAAGGTGACCAAGTCGGATCACGGCCTGCTGACCAACATCCTCGCCGGCGTCGCCGGCTCCTTCGTCGGCACGCGTCTGCTCGAGGCGCTCGGCGTCATGCCGCATGGCGGATTCTTCTGGACGGTGCTGGTGGCGGCGGGCGGGGCGGCGGCGCTGATCGTCGCCTGGCGGGCGATCGCCGGCGGCTCGCGCGGCTGACGTCTGGCGTCGCTGCGGTTCGCCGCAGCTTCCCCCCGGCGACGGCTTGGCCTAGATGAGGGCGTCCTGCCGCCGGAGTCCGCCATGGCCGTCGTCGTCGATCTGATCGCCAACGATCCGCGCAAGAGCGCCGAGGCGGCGCCGCGTCATCCCGAAAAGGCGAAGCGGCCGGACACGCCGGTTCTGCGCAAGCCGGAGTGGATCCGCGTCAAGGCGCCGGGCTCGAAGGGCTGGGCCGAAACGAACCGCATCGTCAAGGAGCATGGCCTCATCACGGTGTGCGAGGAGGCGGGCTGCCCCAATCTCGGCGAGTGCTGGGACAAGAAGCACGCCACCTTCATGATCATGGGCGACACCTGCACGCGGGCCTGCGCCTTCTGCAACGTCAAGACCGGCCTGCCGGCGGCGCTGGAGACCGGCGAGCCGGCCTATGTCGGCGAGGCGACGGCCAGACTCGGCCTCGCGCATGTCGTCGTCACCTCGGTCGATCGCGACGATCTCGAGGATGGCGGCGCGCGGCATTTCGCCGAGACCATCGCCGCGATCCGCCGGCTGTCGCCGGGCACGACGATCGAGGTGCTGACGCCCGACTTCCTGAGAAAGCCCGGCGCGCTGGAGATCGTCGTGGCGGCGCGGCCGGACGTGTTCAACCACAATCTGGAGACGGTGCCCTCGCGCTACCTCACGGTGCGGCCGGGGGCGCGCTACTTCCACTCGCTGCGCCTGTTGCAGCGGGTGAAGGAGCTCGACCCGACCATGTTCACCAAGTCGGGCATCATGGTCGGGCTCGGCGAGGAGCGGAACGAGGTGCTGCAGCTGATGGACGATCTGCGCTCGGCGGAGGTCGATTTCCTGACCATCGGCCAGTATCTGCAGCCGACGCGCAAGCACCATCCGGTCGCCCGCTTCGTCACGCCGGACGAGTTCAAGGCCTATGAGGCGGTGGCGATGGCCAAGGGTTTCCTGCTGGTGTCGGCCTCGCCGCTGACGCGCTCGTCGCATCACGCCGGCGCGGATTTCGCCAGATTGCAGGCGGCGCGGGCGGGCAAGGCCGGTCGCTGACCGGGCTCAGGCCGGGCAGAGACTGCCGTCGATTCTCAGATCGAGCAGCAGGCGGGCCTTCGGTTCGAGCCAGTAATTGACCTCCATGGCGGCGCCCTGACGCAGAGCGGCGGCCATCGGGCCCTTGCAGGCCTCGCCCTTCATCATTTCGCGCAGGCGCGCCTGCTCGCGCGCGGTGTCGACGCGCTTGCCGCCGATGTCGACGCGATAGTCGACGATCAGGGTCCGGCCGGCGACCCGGGCGCCGAGCAGCGTCGAGTCGCCGCGCTTCTCGCCCTTGCGCAGGTTGAGCATCGCGGCGCTGGCCTCGAGCCCGGCCGTGAGGACCGAGGACGAGTCCTTGCCGGCGCCCGCCTGGCTGGCGGCGATCCCGCTGCGGAACGAGCCGACCGCGCCATAGGCGACGAGGCCGATCAGCGCCAGACCCGAGAAATATTTGAGCATGACGACGTCTCCGGACGTATCAGCCTCGCCGGGGAAGGTTGCCGACCGCCTGCGCGCCCGCCCGGCCGTCGTCGCGATCTTTCCGTATGGTTAGTCGTTGGTCGCCGCGCGGCGGGCCGACGACGTGGCGCGCGGCGGCGGGCGTGCTAAGAGGCGCCCTCACGCCACGCTGGAGCGAGCCCGCCCCGCCATGCCGACCTTCCGCACGACGCGCCGCGTGGCGCACAGCGCGGCCGACATGTTCGCGCTGGTCGCCGATTGCGGGCGCTATCCCGAGTTCCTGCCGCTGTGCACCGGCATGACGCTGCGCCGGCGCGAGAGCCTCGGGGAGGGCGTCGAGACCGTGCTCGCCGACATGGAGGTCGGCTACAAGGCGATCCGCGAGCGCTTCCTGACGCGCGCGACCTTCGACCGGCCGCGCCTGAAGATCCTGGTCGAATATGTCGACGGGCCGTTCCGCAAGCTGGAAAACCGCTGGACGTTCCGCGACGAGCCGAGCGCGGACGGGACGAAGGCCTGCACGGTCGAGTTCTACATCTCCTACGAGTTCCGCAGCCGCACGCTGGCGCTGCTGATGGGCGCGATGTTCGACGCGGCGTTCCGCAAATTCGCCGAGGCGTTCGAGAAGCGCGCCGACGAGATCTACGGCCGCACCCCGGCGCGCTGATCCATGGCGGCGCTGGGCCTCGATTTCGGCACGACCAACACGGTCTTCGCCACGCTCGACGCGTCCGGCGCTCCCTGCGCGACGCTGTTCGCGTCGGGCGAGGGGCGACAGGCGGCGGTGCGCACGGCGCTGTCCTTCACGGCGGCGAGCAAGGCCGGCGGCGGGCGCGGCGTCGAGGCGGGGCCTTGGGCGATCGCCGCCTATCTGGCGGCGCCGGAGGAGACGCGCTTCCTGCAGTCGCTGAAGACCTATGCGGCGAGCCCGCATTTTTCCGGCGCGACGCTGTTCGCCCGGCGCTACGCTTTCGAGGATCTGGCCGAGCTGATCGTGGCGCGGCTGCGGGCGCGGGCCGACGGGGCGCTCGACGGGCTGCCGGCGCGGCTCGTCGTCGGCGTGCCGGTCGCCTTCGCCGGGGCCGCGCCCGATGCGGCGCTGGCGCGGCGGCGCTACGGGGAGGCCTTCGGGCGCTTCGGCTTCGATGACGTGCGCTTCGTCTACGAGCCGGTCGCCGCCGCCTTCTGGTTCGCACGGCGGCTCGAGCGCGCCGCCACCGTGCTGGTCGCCGATTTCGGCGGCGGCACGACCGATTATTCGCTGATCCGCTTCGAGCCGGCGCGGGGAGGGGCGCGGGCGCGCCCGCTCGCGCATGCCGGCGTCGGCGTGGCCGGCGACCAGTTCGACTATCGCATCGTCGATCGGCTGGTGCTGCCGCGGCTCGGCAAGGGGTCGCACTACAAGAGCATGGGGCGGACGATGGAGATTCCGCCGAGCCTGTTCGCCAATTTCGCGCGCTGGAACCTGCTCTCGACCTTCCGCGGCTCGGCCGATCACCGCATGCTGCTCTCCCTGATCCGCGACGCGCTCGAACCGGAGAAGCTGGCGCTGTTCGCGCAGCTCGTCGAGGAGAACGAGGGTTACGCCCTGTATCAGGCGGTGTCGCGCGCCAAGACGCAGCTCTCCTCGCAGGCCAGCGCGCGCCTGCGCTTCCACGCGCACGGGATCGACATCGACGCGGCGTTCACGCGCGCCGAATTCGAGGACTGGATCGCCGACGATCTCGCCCGCATGGAGGGCGCGCTCGATGCGGCGCTGGCGCGCGCCGGGCTCGCGCCGGGCGACGTCGATCGCGTGTTCCTGACCGGCGGCACGTCTTTCACGCCGGCGGTGCGGCGCATCTTCACGCGCCGCTTCGGCGCGGCGAAGATCGAGCGCGGCGACGAGCTGCTGTCGATCGCGCATGGCCTCGCGCTGATCGGGGCGCGCGAGGACTTCGCGGCGTGGGAGGCGCCGGCGGCGTGATCATTTGACGCGCACCAGCGGCGGGCGGGCGGCCGGCTGCACGAGCAGGCGGAACAGGCCTTCCTCGGTGATGCGGCGGTCGGCGGCGGCGTCGTCGATCTCGCCCTTCAGATAGGGCAGCCCGAGCGCGAGCGCGCGCACGCGCACCTGAAAATCGATCCATTTGCGGTTGCAGACCTCGACGC
Organism: Methylobacteriaceae bacterium; assembly: GCA_016793505.1. GTDB lineage: Bacteria > Pseudomonadota > Alphaproteobacteria > Rhizobiales > Beijerinckiaceae. Next base: position 10,143 of record JAEULW010000161.1, read on the forward strand.
AGCCGAGCGCGCCCGACAGCTCTCTGGGGACGTCGCTGCGGAAGCGTGGATTGCCCGGGCCGATATGAATGTAGTACTCGCCCTTGATGCGCCATGAGCCGTCGAGGTAAGGCGCGCGGCTCAAGGTGAAATCGCCGACGCAGGTTCCGACGACGTCGAACATGTCGTCATCTGTCGCGCCTGGCACATTCTTCGACTCGTCGAACTTCACGCCGAAGCGTATGACCTCGAATTGGGCGAGATCGTCGTCGGGCAGCAGGCCCGCCTCCCAGTCTCTGTAGTGGCCGAGCAGCAGCCCGTAGGTCGGGACCTTGAAGACGCCGGCTTTCACCTTGCGCGGCTTGTTCTGATAGCCGGCGATATAGGCGTGATTGACTGTGTTGGAGAGCAGCACCGCGCCGACGTAGAACGCCCCGCTCGGGGCGCGCGCGGGCTCGCCGACGCCGGGTTTGCCCGGATCGGGCGCCGTCGGCGGCAGCGAGCCGGCCGGCGGTCCGGGCGGCGGGTTGATCCCGATCCCGCCGCCGGGCGCGCCGGCGAGCGCGTTGAGGCGCTTCAGCGTCTCGCGGGCGGGATCGACGACGGCGTCGGCGTTCGAGCCCTTGCCGAACTGCTTCACCTGAAAATTGTAGATGTGCTGGTCGGTGACCGCCGGGCTGTAGGGGACCGCCGGGTTGAACGAAGCCGGCGGCCCGCCCTGGGCGGGGGCGACGCGCTTCAACAGATCGTGCACCTTGCGCACGTCGTCGGGGCGATTGGCCGACTTGTAGCCGACCGGCGCCGAAATCGTGACCGCCATGCTGCCTCTCCATCGCGCCCCGCGACGCCTGATGGTTAGCGCGGTCTCAACGATGGCGAAGCGCGGCGGCGCACATGCGGCGGGCGTTTAAAGGCCGCTTAAGCGCGTCGCGTTACGTTGCGCACAACGAAGTCCGCAGCGCAGGCGTCCATGACCTCCACAGACCTCAACCCGGCCGGCTTCGCGCGCGCCGGACTCGCCGGCCGGGCGCTGCCGATCTTTGCGACGGCGCTGTTCCTGTCGGCCTTCCTGCTGTTCGCGGTGCAGCCGATGTTCACCAAGATGGTGCTGCCGATCCTCGGCGGGGCGCCCTCGGTGTGGTCGGTCGCCATGGTGTTCTTCCAGGCGATGCTGCTGGCCGGCTACTGCTACGCGCATCTGCTGACGCGGCTTCTGCCGATCCGCTTCGCCGCCTTCGCCCATCTCGGGCTGATGGCCGCCGCTTTCGTCGCGTTGCCTATCGCCTTGTCCTCCGGCGCGCTTTCGCCGCCGGCTTCAGGGGAGGCGATGTGGCTGATCGGCGTATTCCTCGCCTCGGTCGGGCTGCCGTTCTTCGCTGTGGCCGGCAACGGGCCGCTGTTGCAGGCGTGGTTCGCGCAGTCCGGCCATCCGCATGCGCGCGATCCGTACTTTCTCTACGGCGCCTCGAATGTCGGCTCCTTCGCAGCGCTGATCGCCTATCCGCTCGTCATCGAGCCGACTCTGACGCTCGGCATGCAGACGCGCAGCTGGACAATCGGCTTCGGACTGCTGGCCGTGGCGATCGGCGTCGCCGCCCTGTCGGCGATGCGCGGCGGCGCGCCGGCGGCGGGCGCGGCGCGCGACGAGGCGGGGCCGGCGCCGACCTTGCGCGACAGGCTGGTGTGGATCGGCCTGTCGGCGGTTCCCTCGGGTCTGCTCGTCTCGGTGACGGCGCATATCTCGACCGACGTCGCCTCGGCGCCGCTGCTGTGGGTCGCGCCGCTGGCGTTGTTCCTGGCGACGTTCGTGCTGGTCTTCCGCGAACGTCCCGTCGCCGGCGCGGCGCTGCTCGGACGGTTGCAGATCTGGCTGGCCGGCGCGGTGATGATGATCCTGGCGCTCGGCAACCAGACGATGTGGCTCGGCCTGCCGCTGCATCTGGCGCTGTTCTTCGTCAACGCCATGGTCTGCCATACCGCGCTTTACGAGCGTCGGCCGGCGGCCGCGCATCTGACCGACTTCTATCTGATGATGTCGCTCGGCGGCGTCGTTGGCGGCATGTTCTGCGGGCTGATCGCGCCGCACCTGTTCTCCAGCGTCGTCGAGTATCCGCTGCTGATCGCCGCCGCGCTGTTCTGCGCGCCGGCGGCGCTCGCCGCGCTCGGCGCCGACCGCGCCGCGAGTCTGCGCGCGGCTGCGGTCGTGGCCGGGCTGGCGGCGACCGGACTCGGCCTCGTCTATCTCGGCGTCGTTCTGTCTGGAACGAGCGATGCGGGCCGCCTCGTCGCCGGCGCCGGCGTCGGCGCGGCGATGCTGCTGGTCTGGCGCAGGCCGGATCGGGCGGCGATGATCGGCGTCGTGGCGGCCTTCACCGCGACGGCGTTCCAGGGGCTGATCACACCGCGCGAGACGCATCGCTCCTTCTTCGGCGTGCACAAGGTGCGCGAACTCGCCGACGGACGATTCCGCGGCATCGAACACGGCACGACGCTGCA
>JAEULW010000184.1 GCA_016793505.1 Methylobacteriaceae bacterium
TGCGGCTTGACCAGCGCGACGAGCGCGGCGTCCGGCGCGGCGAGCGGCAGGACGACGGGCAGCAGCAGCGTCAGCGAGATGAAGCTCGCGTCGCAGACGATCAGCGACGGCGGGGCGCCGAGATCGGCCGGCGTCAGCGCCCGCGCGTCGAGCCCCTCGCGCGAGACGACGCGCGGATCGGCCGCCAGACTCGCATGCAGCTGGCCGTGGCCGACATCGACGGCGACGACACGGGCCGCGCCGCGGCGCAGCAGCGCGTCGGTAAAGCCGCCGGTGGAGGCGCCGACATCGAGGCAGAGCCGACCGGCCGGATCGAAGCCGAAGGCGTCGAGCGCGGCGGCGAGCTTGACGCCGCCGCGCGACACGTAAGGGTGCGGCGCGTCGGCGCGTGTGACGGCGGCGCTGTCGGGCAGCAGCTGCGAGGGTTTCGACAGAAGCGCGCCGTCGACCTCGACGAGGCCGGCCTCGATCGCCGCGCGGGCGCGGGCGCGGCTTTCATAGAAGCCGCGCGCCACGAGGGCGAGGTCGGCGCGTCGGGCGGACATGCTCCCTCTTAGCCGCTGCGGCGCGGCGGCGCCAGCGCGGCGGCGGCCGAAAGGCTGACTTGAAAGGCCCGCGGCGAGGCCTCACCCTCGCGGCGGGGAGGATGCGCGATGGACGCCGCTCAGAAGGCCGCAGGCGCCGACACGACGGCGCGTCTCTTCCACCAGCATCTGATCTGGCCGCTGCAGGTGATGGGCGGGGGCGACGACGAGTTCGGCAGCGCCCGGCACTGGCGTCATCTGGCCGACGATCCGCAATCGCGCTGGAAGGAGATCGACGACGAGTTCACCGACGATCCGCGCGACTTCGCCGAACGGCACTATCGCGAATTCGTCGCCTTCCTGCCGCATGTGCAGCGCTTCCTCTATGGCGAGCGGGCGATGCGGGGATCGGCCGGCTACGGCGAGTCGCCGGTGCGCGTCTTCCGGCGCATGGACGTGCGCAAGGCGCGCTGCTGGTTCGCCGGCGAGGCCGCGCCGGTCGATCTCGAGATCGTGCATTGCGACCTCTACTTCTTCTTCGACGTCGACGTCGTCATCCTGGCGCTGGAGGTGCGCGCGCAGAACCTGCCGCTGGCGCGCTGTCAGGAGATCATGCACCGCTTCGGCCGGGCCTATCCGGGGGGCTGGACGGAATCGGGCGTCGGCGCCAATTGCCTCGCCCGCGTCGCCTGGCTCGACGGCGCCGGCGCGGAGCTGGCGCAATCGGATTATGACGACCGCCAGAAATTCGTGACGTCGGTGTGCCGGCATCAGGCGGCGGCGATCGCCGCGCATTGGGAATTCCTGCTGCAGCCGATGATCCTCAACCAGAGCGAAACGAAGGGTGCGCTGCGCTATCGCCAGCTCGAGCATTATCGCATGCCGCTGATGGCCTATCTGGCGCTCGACGCGCCGCAGGCGCTGACGCGCGCCGATCTCATTCGGCTCACCTTCGCCGGGCCGCCGGGCGAGAGCGCGCCGCTGGCGACGCCCTTCCTCGCCGATTTCGAGCAGAAGCACTGCTACGACCGCTTCTGGGAGCCGGGCCGCGCCAACTGGACGAACACGCGTATTCTGTGCTGCGGCCACTCGGTTGTGACGATCGGCGAGGCCGGCCAGCCGCTCTACACTGACGCCGAGCGCGGCTTTCTTTCGCAGTTCCGCCACCAGCTGTTCTATCTCGCGCTGATCGCGCATTTCCATCGCGCCGCCATGCTGATGCTGTCGGACCGCCTGGTGACGGCGATGAGCCGGCTCGACATTCGCGACCAGGCGACGGTGCGCCGCTTCCGCCGCGAGGTGCGGCTCAATCACGAGGTGTTCCTGCGCTTCACGCATCGCTACTACTTTTCGGAAGTGTCGGATCAGGCGCTGTCGCGCGATTTCTTCCGGATGATGAACACGCATCTCGGCACGGCCCGGCTCTATGCCGAGCTGCGCGAGGAAATCCACGACATGAGCCACTATCTCGAGACCGACATGCTGCGCCGGCAGGCGGTGACGATCCTGCGGCTCACCGTCGTCACGCTGTTCAGCCTGATCGGCAACGTCACCACCGGCTTCCTCGGCATGAACCTGTTCAGCCATGCGGAGATGAGCGGCCTCGAACGCGCCGGCATCTTCGCCCTGGTGTTCATCCCGGCGGCGAGCCTGACGATGTATGCGGTGCTGAAATCGCAGCGCCTGTCGCTGTTCCTCGATGCGGTGGCCGACGAGCGCGTCGGCTGGCCCGGCAAGGCGGACGCGCTCATCGACGTGTGGCGCAGGAAGCCGCGCGGCGGCGGCTGAGCGATCAGGCCGACTCCTTCGGCGGCTTCTTCTTCTGCATGTCCTTGACGCGCGTCGACATGCGCAGCGCGCGCGTCTCTCGCGCCGCTTCGCCCGAGGGCTGCAGCATGGCGCGGAATTCGTCGCGCTTCTCGTGGATCGAGGCAATGACGTAGCCCATCGGCACGCCGATATCGACGAGCACGGCCTCGGACAATTGCAGGCTCGCCTCGATCGTCTCGGGGATCGCGTCGGTGGCGCCGAGGCCGTAGAGCTGCGTGGCGTGCTGGGCGTCGCGGGCGCGGGCGACGATGGTGATGTCGGCGCGCTCGGCGCGGCCGACGGCGACGATCTCGTCGACGCGGCGCGGCGAATTGATGGTGACGACGAGAGCGCGGGCATGGGCGATGTCGCAGCGGCGCAGAAAATCCGGCCGAGTCGCATTGCCCCAGTAGATCGGCAGGCCGTCGCGACGGGCGCGGGCGACGACATTGGGGTCTTCGTCGATCGCCAGCAGCGGGATCTTGTGGGCCTTCAGCATGTCGACGACGAGTTGGCCGACGCGGCCATAGCCGACGACGATGACGCGGCCGGCGCCGTCGATCGCCGGCGCGTCGGTCTCAGGCATGTTGGGCGCGACGATCTGCGATCGCGGCGAGCGCGCCAGCAGGCCGAGCAGCGGGATCATCAGCATCGAGATCGTCACCGCGACGATGAGATGGCCGCCGAGCGCCGGCGCGACGACGCCGCCCGCCATGCCGGCCGAGAGCAGCACGAAGGCGAATTCGCCGCCCGGCCCGAGCAGCAGCGCCGACTCGCGCGCCGCGCCCGCCGGCACGCCGAACAGGCGCGCAGCCAGATAGAACAGCGCCGCCTTGCCGACGATCAGCCCGACGGCGATGGCGAGGGTGCTGCCGATCGCAGCGGCGAATTGCGACAGGTCGAGCGTCGCGCCGATCGAGACGAAGAACAGGCCGAGCAAGAGGCCCTTGAACGGCTCGATCGTCACCTCGATCTCGCGGCGGTATTCGGTCTCGGCGAGCAGCAGGCCGGCGATGAAGGCGCCCAGACTCATCGACAGTCCCGCTGCCGCGGCGGCGACGCCGGCGGCGAGGATGACCAGCAGGCAGGCGGCCATGAAGAATTCGGTCGTGCCGGCGGCAGCCACTTGATGGAACAGCGGCCGCAACACCAGACGCCCGACGCCCACCAGGGCCGCCAGCGCCAGCGCCGCCGGGGCGAGCGCCCACAGCGCGCCGGCGTTGAAGGGCGCGTTCTGATCGCCGCTGAGCAGCGCCGCCATGACCAGCAGCGGGGCGACCGCAAGATCCTGGAACAGGAGCACCGAAAAAGCGACGCGGCCGGCGCCGGTGTTGAGACGCCGGTTCTCGGCCAGCACGGGGATGACGATCGCCGTCGAGGACAGCGCGAGGGCCGCGCCGATCACCGCCGCCGCCGCGGGTCGCACGCCCGCCAGCCAGGAAGCGAAGGCGATCAGCGCCATCGTGGCGACGACCTGCACGCCGCCGAGACCGAAAACCAGCTTCTTCATGCGCGACAGGCGCTCGAAGGAGAGTTCGAGGCCGATCATGAACAGAAGGAAGACCACGCCGAACTCGGCCAGATAGGCGATCGAATCGACATTCGACAGGCTGACATAGCGCAGGACCGGCACATCGCTGGTCAGGCGGCCGAGGGCGTAGGGGCCGATCAGCATGCCGACGACGATGAAACCGAGCACCTGATTGATGCGGAATTTGCGCAGGAGCGGCGCGACGACGCCGGCGGTCGTCAGGAAGAGCAGCGCCTCCTTGTAGTCAGCCAGCGAACCTGCAACCGCCAAAACGTCCTCCGGTCAGGCTCAGGCCCCGGCTTCGATGCGCCGCGACATCATGTCCTGGAGCGCGCGCAAATCCTTGGCGAAGGCGCGGATGCCCTCGGCCAGCTTCTCTGTCGCCATGGCGTCCTCGTTGAGCAGCCAGCGGAAGGTCTTCTCGTCGAGATCGAGGGCCGGGCCGGCGGCGGCGGGCGCGGCGGGATCGAGCCGGCGCGGCAGGGCGCCCTCGTCCTTTGCGAGCGCCTCGAGCAGCTGCGGCGAGATGGTCAGCCGGTCGCAACCGGCGAGCGCCTCGATCTCTCCGACATTGCGGAAGGAGGCGCCCATCACAACGGTCTTCACGCCATGCGTCTTGTAATAGGCGTGAATGCGCCGCACCGACTGCACGCCGGGGTCGGTCTCGGCGTCATACGTCTTGCCCTCGTTCCTGACGTGCCAGTCGAGAATGCGGCCGACGAAGGGCGAGATCAGATAGGCCCCGGCCTCAGCGCAGGCGATCGCCTGCGGCAGCGAGAACAGCAGCGTCAGATTGCAGTCGATGCCCTCGCGCTGCAGCATCTCGGCGGCGCGGATGCCCTCCCAGGTGGCGGCGATCTTGATCAGGATGCGCTCGCGCGGGATGCGGCGGCGCGCATATTCGGCGATGATCGCGCGGGCCTTGGCGACGGTCGCCTCGACGTCGAAGGACAGGTCGGCGTCGACCTCGGTGGAGACGCGGCCGGGGACGATGCGCGTCAGCTCCTCGCCGAAATTGATCGCGACGCGATCGACCGCCTCGCTCGACACCTTGCGGTGATTGCGCGCCCAGACCACCGCCTCGTCGACGAGATGGCGATAGGCGTCCATCTGCGCGGCCTTGAGGATGAGCGTCGGGTTGGTGGTGCAGTCCGTCGGGCGGAAGGCGCGGATGGCGTCCATGTCGCCGGTGTCGGCGACGACGACGGTCATGGCTCTGAGCTGGTCGAGTTTCGAGGGCATGGCGGGCTCCTGCCGTCCTGCATAGGGGCGCGGCGGAGGGGGCGCAAGCGGCGCCGGCGGCTTGCGGCGGAAGGCGCTTCGGGCCACCCTCGCGGCATGACGTCCGCGCCGCCGATCGCCGCGCCCGTCCGCCGCGCGCTGACGACGCGGGGCGGGGCGCATCTCGCCTTCACCGAACTCGGCTTCGGCACGGCGCCGCTCGGCAATCTCTACCGGCCGCTGACCGAGGCCGGCGCGCGGGCGACGCTGGAGGCGGCCTGGGAGACGGGATGCCGCTATTTCGACACCGCCCCGCTCTACGGGCTCGGCCTCGCCGAGACGCGGCTGAACGGCTTCCTGCGCGACAAGCGGGGAACGCCGGCGACGCTGTCGAGCAAGGTCGGGCGGCTGCTGTCGCTGTGCCCGCCGCAGGAGCGGGCGGGACAGGGCTTCTATTTCGACACGCCGTCGCGCCGCGAGACCTACGACTACAGCCATGACGGCGTGCTGCGCAGCCTCGAGGCCTCGCTGGAGCGGCTCGGCGTCGACGCGATCGACATCCTCTTCGTGCACGACATCGACGTCGCCAATCACGGGGCGCGCGCCAGCGTCGACGCGCATGTCGCGACGCTGATGGGCGGGGGCTACCGGGCGCTGGAGCGGCTGCGCGCGGAGGGCGTGATCAAGGCCTTCGGCGCCGGCGTCAACGAATGGCAAGTCTGCGAACAGCTGTTGCGGGCGGGCGATTTCGACATCTTCCTGCTCGCCGGGCGCTATACGCTGCTGGAGCAGGAGGCGCTGACGAGCTTCCTGCCGCTGTGCCAGGAACGCGGCGTCGGCGTCGCCATCGGCGGGCCGTTCAATTCCGGCATTCTGGCGAGCGGCGCGCGCCCCGGCGCGCATTACGACTACCGGCCGGCGCCGCCGGACATCCTGGCGCGCGTCGCGCGGCTCGAGGCGGTGTGCGCCGCCCATGGCGTCGGCCTCGCCGAGGCGGCTCTGCGCTTTCCGCTGGCGCATCCTTGCGTCGTCAGCGTCATTCCCGGCGCGCAGACGCCCGAGGAGGCGCGGCGCAACGCCGCGACGCTCGCAGCGCGGATTCCGGCGGCGCTGTGGCGCGATCTCAAGAGCGAAGGGCTGATGCGCGCCGACGCGCCGACGCCGGCCGAGGATGAGCCATGCTGAAAGGTCTCGACCCCCTGCTCTCGCCCGACCTGCTCGCCGCCTTGCGGGCGATGGGCCATGGCGACGAGATCGCCATCGTCGACGCCAACTTCCCGGCCGCCAGCCTCGGCCCGCCGGTGCTGCGCCTCGACGGGACGAGCGCGACGCGCGCGCTCGAAGCGGTGCTGTCGGTCATGCCGCTCGACGATTTCACGCCCGAGGCGTGCTGGCGGATGGAGGTGGCCGGCGCGCCGGCGCAGGAGCAGCCGATCTTCGCCGAATTCCGCGCCGTCGTCGCGGCGAAGGAGGGCGAGCGCTTCCAGCTCGGCGCGCTGGAGCGCCACGCCTTCTACGCGCGCGCCGCCGAGGCATTCGCCATCGTCGCGACCGGCGAGACGCGGCTCTACGGCAACATCCTGCTCAAGAAGGGCGTGGTGCGGCCGGAGCGCGCGGCATGAGCCTGCGCATCGACGCGCATCAGCACTATTGGGACCCGGCGCGCGGCGATTACGGCTGGCTGACGCCGGACCTCGGCCTCTTGCACCGGCCCTATGGACCGGACGATCTGGCGCCGGCGCTGGCGCGCTGCGCCATCGACCGCACGGTGCTGGTGCAGGCGGCGCCGACCGTCGCCGAAACCGACTGGCTGCTGGCGCTGGCCGATCGCACGCCGAGCGTCGCCGGCGTCGTCGGCTGGATCGATTTCGAGCGTCCGCAGGAGATGGCGACGTTCGAACGCCTCGCCGCGCATCCGCGCCTCGTCGGGCTGCGGCCGATGATCCAGGACATTGCCGACGCGGCGTGGATCGAACGGACCGACCTCGACTGGGCCTTCGCGGCGATGACGGCGAAGGGCCTCGTCTTCGACGCGCTCACCCTGCCCCGGCATCTGCCGCATCTGTTGCGGCGCCTGTCGCGCCATCCGGAGCTGCGCGTCGTCATCGACCACGGATCGAAGCCGCAGATCCGCGACGGCGCCTTCGACGACTGGGCGATGTGGATGCGGCGCCTGGCGCGCGAGACCGGCGCCGCGGTGAAACTCTCCGGCCTCGTCACGGAAGCCGCGCCGGGCTGGACCGGCGTCGATCTCGCGCGCTACGTCGAACTGTTGCTCGAGGCCTTCGGTCCGCGGCGGATGCTGTTCGGCTCGGACTGGCCGGTGTGCCTTCTGGCGTCGAGCTATGAGCGCTGGATCGAGACGGCCGAGGGCTTCCTCGCCCATCTCGACGAGCGCGCGCGCGCCGACGTCATGGGCGGCGTCGCGGCGCGGCTCTACGGGCTGGCGAAGAGCTGACGGGCGGCGGCGACTTCCCCGGCGATGAATTCGGCGACGGCGCGCACGCGCAGGAGATCGCGCGTGTCGGCATGGGTGACCAGCCAGTAGGTCCTCTCGAAGCGGCGCGTCGGCAAGAGCCGGACGAGCCGCGCGTCGGCGCGGGCGGCGTAATCGTGCAGGATGCCGATCCCGGCGCCGGCGCGCACCGCCTCGCCCTGCGCGAGGGCGCTGGCGCATTCGAAGCGGCGGAAGCGCGGGCCGAAGGCCTCGGGCATGAAGTTCAGCACCGGCGAGAAGATCAGATCCTGCACATAGGTGACGAGCGTGTGGCGGGTCAGATCCTCGATCGTCTGCGGCGTCCCGGCGCGGGCGAGATAGTCGCGCGAGGCGTAGAAGGACAGCGTGTAGTCGACCAGCTTGCGAACGACGAGGCGGCCTTCTTCCGGGCGCTCGATGACCACGGCGATGTCGGCCTCGCGGCGCGACAGCGAGAAGGTGCGCGGCAACGGCGCAAGCTGCACGGTCAGGCCGGGATTGGCCTCGACGAGCGAACCGAGCCGCGGGGCGAGAAACAGCGTGCCGAACCCGTCCGGCGCGCCGATGCGCACCGCGCCGGCCATCTCGACGCCGGCGGCGGCGAGCTCGGCCTGGGCGCGCAGCATCTGCGTCTCGACCCGCTCGGCGACCGCGAGGAAGCGCTCGCCGGCGGCGGTCAGCGCGCAGCCGCTCGGCCGGCGCTCGAACAGGCGCAGGCCGAGCCCGGCCTCCAGCGCCCCGACCCTGCGGCCGACTGTCGCGTGGTCGAGGCCGAGCGCCCGGCCGGCGGCCAGAAACTGCCCGGCGCGGGCCACGGCGAGGAAGATGCGGGCGTGGTCCCAGTCCATGGACGCCAGAAATCGCACAATGGATAGGACTACCTGCGCCTTGCTGTGCAGAATGTCAAAGCGCTATCCAGAGTCTGGGGCCCGGCGCGCGGTGGCTGTCGCCGCGCCGGCCCCCGACGACAGCGGGACGACAGCCGGGCTCTGCATCCTGACCAACGGCGCGACGCGGCGACGCCGCCTCGCTCCGAGGGAACAGGAGAGCCCGATGACCCGTACGACTGTCGTCCTCGCGCTCGGCGTGCTGATCGCCGGCGCCGAGGCGGCGGGCGCGACGCAGCAGATCTGCGTCTACCGCTCGCCGGAGCAATGGATGCCGCGCGAGAAGGTCGAGGCGACCGCGCGCGGGATGGGGTATACGAAGTTCTTCATCCAGCCCGATGGCGGCTGCTGGGGAATCTATGCGACCACGCCGGACGGAGCGCGCACGGAAATCCTGCTCGATCCGATGACCGGAGACATCGTGAGACAAGGCCGCACCTGACATCGGCGGCCGCAGACGGGGAGCGGACCGGCCATGGGAATCGAATTCACGCATTTCATCGGCGGCAAGCATGTGAAGGGAACGTCCGGGCGCTTCGCCGACGTGTTCCAGCCGATGGATGGCGCGGTGCGCGGCCGCGTGCCGCTCGCCTCCGCCGCCGAAGTGCGCGCGGCGGTGGAGAACGCGATGGCGGCGCAACCCGCCTGGGCGGCCGTCAACCCGCAGCGGCGCGCCCGCGTGTTCATGAAGTTCATCGAGCTCGTGGCCAAACACAATGACGAGATCGCCGAAATTCTGGCGCGCGAACACGGCAAGACGATTCCGGACGCCAAGGGCGACATCCAGCGCGGCATCGAGGTGTGCGAATTCGTCACCGGCGCGCCGCACCTCCTGAAGGGCGAATACACCGACGCGGCGGGTCCGGGCATCGACATCTATTCGATGCGCCAGCCGCTCGGCGTCGTCGCCGGCATCACGCCGTTCAACTTCCCGGCGATGATCCCGATGTGGAAATTCGCGCCCGCCATCGCCTGCGGCAACGCCTTCATCCTCAAGCCGTCGGAGCGCGATCCCGGCGTGCCGCTGCGCCTCGCCGAGCTGATGCTCGAGGCAGGCCTGCCGCCGGGCGTCCTCAGCGTCGTCAACGGCGACAAGGAGGCGGTGGACGCCATCCTCGACGATCGCGACGTCAGGGCCGTCGGCTTCGTCGGCTCGACGCCGATCGCCGAATACATCTACACGCGAGGCTGCGCCAACGGGAAGCGCGTGCAGTGCTTCGGCGGCGCGAAGAACCACATGGTGGTGATGCCGGACGCCGACATGGATCAGGCCGTCGATGCGCTGATCGGCGCGGGCTACGGCTCGGCCGGCGAGCGCTGCATGGCGATCTCGGTCGCCGTGCCGGTCGGCGAGCAGACGGCGAACGAACTCGTCAGGCGGCTCGCGCCGCGCGTCGAGGCGCTGAAGATCGGGCCTTCGACGGACCTGTCCGCCGATTTCGGACCCGTGGTGACGCGCGCGGCGGCCGACAAGATCAAGGGCTATGTCGATCTCGGCGTGAAGGAAGGCGCAAAGCTGGTCGTCGACGGCCGCGGCTTCAAGATGCAGGGCTACGAGAACGGCTTCTATGTCGGCGGCTGTCTGTTCGACAATGTGACGACAGACATGCGCATCTACAAGGAAGAGATCTTCGGGCCGGTGCTCTCGGTAGTGCGGGCCAAGCGCTACGACGACGCGCTGAAGATGATCAACGATCACGAATATGGCAATGGCGTCGCGATCTTCACGCGCGACGGCGACGCGGCGCGCGACTTCGCCTCGCGCGTCAATGTCGGCATGGTCGGCGTCAACGTGCCGATCCCGGTGCCGCTCGCCTACTATACCTTCGGCGGCTGGAAGCGGTCCGTCTTCGGCGATCTCAACCAGCACGGGCCGGACTCGATCCGCTTCTACACGAAGACGAAGACGGTCACTTCGCGCTGGCCCTCCGGCGTCAAGGACGGAGCGAGCTTCGTGATCCCGACGATGAGCTGAGGCGCATGGGACGGGCGGCGATCGCATGGCTGATGCTCGGCGCCGCCGCGCTGGCGCAGACGCCGGCGGCCGAGGCGCCTGCGCCAGTCGTCGACGCCGCGCGCTGCGACGAGGCCAAGCGCGGCGGCCCGGCGCTCGCGCCCGCCGAAGTCGAGGCCTGCCGCGACGGCTGGACGAAGCTGATCGAAGAATCGCGCGCCCGCTCGAAAGCCTGGCGCGAAGAGGCGGCGCGGCTGCGCGAGGAGCGCCGCGCCGCAGCGAAAGCGCGGGCCGAGGGCCGCGCCGGCGTCACCTCGATCGAACGCTTTCTCGACGACGACCTCGCCTATGGCGACATCGTCGTCACCGACCAGGGGCCGCGCGTCTTCGTCGGAAAATCCTATTCCGGCGCGCAACCGCAGGATTTCGTGCCGCTGGAATCGCCCCGCTCGCCGCATCGCAACCGCGCCGAAAGCGTGCGCCGCGCGACGCGCCCGCCATCACAACCGTGAGACTGCGATGCAATTTGCGCTGAATGAAGACCAGATCGCGCTGCGCGACACGGCGCGCGCCTTCGCGCAGGAGAAGATCGCGCCGCACGCAGTTGACTGGGACGAGCGCAAGCATTTCCCGGTCGATGCGCTGCGCGAGGCGGCGGCGCTCGGCATGGCCGGCGTCTATGTGCGCGAGGATGTCGGCGGCTCTGGCCTGACGCGGCTCGACGCGGCGCTGATCTTCGAGGCGCTGGCGACGGGCTGCCCGACGGTCTCGGCCTACATCTCGATCCACAACATGTGCGCCTGGATGATCGACGCTTTCGGCTCGCCGGAGCAGCGCGCCAGATGGCTGCCGGCGCTCTGCGCCATGGACAAGCTGGCGAGCTATTGCCTGACCGAGCCGGGCGCCGGCTCGGACGCCGGCGCCCTGAAAACGCGGGCGACGCGCGAGGGCGATCATTACGTGCTGAACGGCCAGAAGCAGTTCATCTCCGGCGCCGGCAACACCGACGATTTCTACGTCGTCATGGCGCGCACCGGCGAGGACGGGCCGAAAGGCGTCTCGACCATCGTCGTCGAAGGGGGAACGCCGGGCCTCTCCTTCGGCGCCAACGAGCGCAAGATGGGCTGGAACGCCCAGCCGACGCGCGCGGTGATCTTCGAGAACTGCCGCGTGCCGGTCGCCAACCGCATCGGGCCGGAGGGCATCGGCTTCAAGATCGCCATGGGCGGTCTCGACGGCGGACGGCTCAATATCGGCGCCTGCTCGCTCGGCGGCGCGCAGGCGGCGCTCGACAAGGCGATCGCCTATATGCGCGAACGCAAGGCCTTCGGCCGGCGCCTCGACGAATTCCAGGCGCTGCAATTCCGCGTCGCCGACATGGCGATCGAGCTCGAAGCGGCGCGCACGCTGCTGTGGCGCGCAGCGGCGGCGCTGGACGCGAAAAGCGCCGATGCGACGACACTCTGCGCGATGGCCAAGCGCGTCGCCACCGACACGGGCTTCGAGGTCGCCAACGCCGCGCTGCAGATGCATGGCGGCTACGGCTATCTCGCCGATTACGGCGTCGAAAAGATCGTGCGCGACCTGCGCGTCCACCAGATTCTCGAAGGCACGAACGAGATCATGCGGCTGATCGTGGCGCGCAGCCTCGTCGGGCGCTGACGGCGGCCTATATCGAGAAAAGGCGCAGCGCGCGGCGGAAAGAACGGAGCGGATGAGCGCCGACAGGGACAGCAACGGACGTTCGGCCTCACGGCTCGCGGCGATCGGCCGGACCGCCGCGCAATTGCGCGGGCCGGCGGCGATCGCCATCGCCTCCGCCGCGGCGACGGCGGCCGCCTTCACGCTGATGAAGCAGGGGCGGCCGAAATTCCTGTCGCGCCGCGCCGCCGAGATCGACCCGACAAGCCCGTTCGCCGAAACGCCGCTGCCGGCGCGCGCGGCGCCGCGCCACGCCTGGAGTTTTTCGCTCGCGGTGGTGCGGCGGCTGTCGCACGACAACATGTCGCTCGTCGCCGCGGGCATCGCCTTCTACGGGTTGCTGGCGATCTTTCCGGCGATCATCACCTTCGTGTCGATCTATGGACTGTTTCTCAATCCGCAGACGGTGGCGGTGCAGGCGCGCGCCATCACGGACATCCTGCCCGAACAGGCGGCCCGGCTGATCATCGACGCGATCGAGGCGCTGGCGGCGCGCTCGGCGACCGATCTCAATTTGACGGCGCTGTTCTCGCTGGCGATCGCGACATGGTCGGCGCGCTATGGCGTCGGCGCGATGATGACCGGCGTCAACATCGCCAACGACACGCCGGAGACGCGCAGCTATGTGCGCCTCGAGGCGCTGGCGATCGTGCTGACGCTGTGCGCACTGGTCGGCATCGCCGTTGCGATGACGGTGATCGCCGCCATTCCGGTGATCGTGCGGCTGCTGCCCACGAGCGCCGCGACGGATTTCTGGCTCTTGTGGGGGCGCTGGCCGCTGCTCGGCGTCTTCGCCTATGCGGCGATCTCGCTGCTCTACAAGGTGGGGCCGGCGCAGGTGCTGCACAACTGGCGCTTCTTCAACGCAGGCGCCGCCGCGGCCACCGTCCTGTGGCTCGGCGGCACGGCGGCGTTCTCCTTCTATGCGGCGCGGATCGGCAATTTCGATGCGACCTACGGGTCGATCGGCGCCGTCGTGATCCTTTTGTTCTGGTTCTGGCTCAGCGCGCTGTTCATCCTGCTCGGCGCCGAGATCGAGGCCGAACTGTCCGAGATGCAACCTGACGTCGGGGGTAAGTGAGATGGCGAAGATCGCATTCATCGGCCTTGGCAACATGGGCGGCCCGATGGCCGCCAATCTCGTCAAGGCGGGCCACGCCGTGAGCGGCTACGATCTCGTGCCGGCGCTGCGCGAGGAGGCGGCGAAGGCCGGCGTCGCCGTCGTCTCCGGCGCGGCCTCGGCGGTCGAAGGCGCCGACGTGATCGTCACCATGTTGCCGGCGGGCAAGCATGTCGTCTCGGTCTGGCGCGACGTCGCGCCCGTGGCGCACAAGGGCGCGCTGATCATCGACTCCTCGACGATCGACGTCGACTCGGCGCGCGCCGCGCACGAGATCGCGCGTCAGGTCGGACTGCTCAGCGTCGACGCGCCGGTCTCGGGCGGCACCGGCGGGGCGAAGGCCGCCACGCTGACCTTCATGTGCGGAGGAACTGACGCAGCCTTCGCCGCGGCGCGGCCCGTGCTGGAAAAAATGGGCAAGAAGATCGTGCATTGCGGCGACGGCGGCGCCGGGCAAGCAGCAAAGATCTGCAACAACATGATCCTCGGCGCGACGATGATCGCCACGGCGGAAGCCTTCGTGCTGGCCGAGAAGCTCGGCCTGTCGCATCAGGCGCTGTTCGACGTCGCCTCGACCTCGTCCGGACAGAGCTGGTCGCTGACGAGCTATTGCCCCGTGCCGGGGCCTGTTGCGACATCGCCCGCCAACAATGACTACAGGCCAGGCTTCGCCGCCGCGCTGATGCTCAAGGACCTGCTGCTGTCGCAGCAGGCCGCGGCAGCCGCCGGCGCGGCGACGCCGATGGGCGCGGCCGCGGCGCAGATCTACGCGCTGTTCAACGCGTCGGGCCGGGCCGGCGATGATTTCTCCGGCGTCATCAATTTCCTGCGCGGCGCGGCGAGAACGGGCTGATCGGTCGAATGCCGCGCGTCGCAGCAGGCTTCGGTCAATCATGTTTGCGGGAATTGGCGCCAGCGCGACACTTTCTGGCGTCTCGTCGACGGCCGGTCAGCGTTTCGCTGCAGATCTTCTGCGAAGCTCGCCGGCAGGCAACCGGAACTTCTTGCCGATGAAATTCGCACTCGCCACGGTCGCCGCTTTCGGCGTCGGACTCGCCGGCGCCGGCGGCTACGCGCACCTGTCGACGCCGCGCGCTGCGTCGGCCGGCGGCTTCGTCTCCACCGCTTCGCCAGCGGCCCCGTCCGCGCTTGCGTTCACCGCCGGCGCCGCGACGGCGGGCATGGCCGCGGCGGCCGCCGCATTAGGCGTCGCCGGTCCGAAATCGTCGGCGCCGCCCTTGCCGGCTAATCCCGCGGCCGCCTTTGCCGATGTTCGCAGCAAACTCACGGCGCCCGTGCAATTGCCCGCGATGTCCCGCGCGAAGGTTCCGATGACGACGCTGCGCGTTTCGCCCTCGGGCGGCTTCTACCGGCGCTGAGACGCATCAAGCCGCCGGCAGCCCGCCGCGCGAGACGATGAAATCGGCGACGGCCTGAACGCCCTCGCCGCTCTTCATGTTGGTGAAGACGAAGGGGCGCTGCCTGCGCATGGCGCGCGCATCGCGGTCCATCACCTCGAGCGAGGCGCCGACATGCGGGGCGAGATCGATCTTGTTGATGACGAGCAGATCGGAGCGCGTCACGCCCGGCCCGCCCTTGCGCGGAATCTTCTCGCCGCCCGAGACGTCGATCACGTAGATCGTCAAATCGGCGAGTTCGGGCGAGAAGGTCGCGGCGAGATTGTCGCCGCCCGACTCGACCAGCACGAGATCGAGATTCGGAAAGCGGCGGCGCATCTCGTCGATCGCCGCGAGATTGATGGAGGCGTCCTCGCGGATCGCCGTGTGCGGACAGCCGCCGGTCTCGACGCCCATGATGCGCTCGGCCGGCAGGGCGCCCGCCTCGGTGAGGATGCGCGCATCCTCCTTGGTGTAGATGTCGTTGGTGATCGCCGCGATGTCGAGGCGCGCGCCGAAATGCTTGCACAGGCGCTCCATCAGCGCCGTCTTGCCCGAGCCGACCGGGCCGCCGACGCCGACGCGCAAAGGTCCGTTTCTGTCTGTCATGAGCGGAAGATCCTCGAATATTGCGTTTCATGCTTGATCGCGGCGATGTCGGAGCGCAGCGCGCAGCCGCCGAGATCGTCGAGCGTCGAGTGGAGGGCGCGGCGCGCCGCGTCCTGCGCGGCCGGCAGAAGCGTGGCGATGACGCGCTGGCCTTCGGTCTGCCCGATCGGGCCGAGACGCGTTGCGGCCGACACCAGATTGGCGATGAAGGCGAGCGCATAGGCCTCGAGCGCCGGGGCGACGGGGACGGCGTGCGCGGCCGCCGCGGCGCCGACCATCACGGGATAGGCGTGTTCGTCGCCGATGATCGCCGCCAGCGCCTCGCAGGGCCAGGCCGCGCGCATCGCGACCAGAAAGGCCGCGCCCTGCGCCGAGGTTTCGAGCCTTCGCTCGCGCGAGCCGGCAAGCGCGAGGGCAAGATCGTCGACGTCGCGCAGGGCGGCGAAGTCCCGCGCCGCAACGGCGCGTGAGGCGCCAGCCAGCAGGATCAGATCATTGCGCAGGGCGCCGCGTTCGACGATGTCGCGCAGCCATGCCTGGACAGTGACGGCGTCGCGCACATCGCCGGACTCGACGGCCCATTCGAGTCCATGGCTGTAGGCGAAGGCGCCGACCGGAAAGGCCGGCGACAGCCAGACGACGAGGCGCGGATCGATCAGCGCGAGGCTCCGTCAGCCGTGCTTGCAGCCGCAGCCTTCGCCGTGAGCATGGGCATGCCTGTGATCGTGCTCATGGTGCGATGCGGGCGGGTGGGCATGGCCGTGGTCGTGCGCATGCGCCGCGCCGCCGCAGCAGCCGTCATGCGCATGATCATGCGCGTGCGCGTGGCCGTGATGATGATCGTGGCCGTGATGGTGATCATGGTCATGCGCATGGCCATGCGGCGCGGCGCCGACATGCTGGACATAGGCGCCGCCCTCGGGATCGAAAGGCGCCTCGATCGCCGTGACTTTCGCGCCAAGGCCGGCCGCCATCTCCTCGATGACGTGATCGCGGCGGATGCGGATCTTCTGCCCGACGATCTGCGTCGGCAGATGCCGGTTGCCCAGATGCCAGGCGAGGCGCGCCAGATGCTCGGGCGAGGAACAGCGCAGTTCCGCCAGCTCCTCGGGCGCAGCGACGACCTCGACCAGCCGCCCGTCCTCGAGCGCCAGCGCATCGCCGGCGCGCAGCATCACGGTCTCCGGCAGATCGAGCAGGAAGGCGAGGCCCTGCACGCCGGTCATGCTCATGCGGCGGCGGTGGCGGTCGTCATGATCCAGCACGACGGAATCGGCGGGCGATCCTGCCCATCCGTCGCGAGGGCGAACTTCGGTGGCGCGCAGCATGGCGATGTCTCCACTTTCCAGTCGGCTTCCTAGCATGGGCCGGCCGGCGACGAAACGCGCGCCTCAGAACAGGAAATAGCGCTGCGCCATGGGCAGTTCGGCCGCCGGCTCGCAGACCAGCAGGACGCCGTCGGCGCGCACGGCGTAGGTTTCCGGGTCGATCTCGAGCCTCGGCGTCGCGCCGTTGTGGATCATGTCGGCCTTGCCGACCTTGCGCACACCGCGCACGGCGACGAGGCGCTTCTGCACGCGCAGGGCAGCGGCGAGACCCTTGTCGAGCGCGGTCTGCGAGACGAAGGTGAGCGATGTCGCCGTGCGCGCGCGGCCGAAGGCGCCGAACATCGGCCGATAGTGAACCGGTTGCGGCGTCGGGATCGAGGCGTTGGGATCGCCCATCGGCGCGAGCGCGATGGCCCCGCCCTTGACGACGAGATCAGGCTTGACGCCGAAGAAGGCGGGCGTCCACAGCACGAGGTCGGCGAGCTTGCCGACCGCGACGGAGCCGATCTCGTGGGCGACGCCATGGGCGATCGCCGGGTTGATCGTGTATTTGGCGACGTAGCGTTTGACGCGGGCGTTGTCGTTGTCGCCCGTCTCCTCCGGCAGCGGGCCGCGCTGGCGCTTCATCTTGTCGGCGGTCTGCCAGGTGCGGATGATCACCTCGCCGACGCGGCCCATCGCCTGGCTGTCGGAGCTCATCATCGACAGCGCGCCGATGTCGTGAAGAATGTCCTCGGCGGCGATCGTCTCCTTGCGGATGCGGCTTTCGGCGAAGGCGAGGTCTTCGGGAATTGACTGGTCGAGATGGTGACAGACCATCAGCATGTCGAGATGTTCCTCGAGCGTGTTGCGCGTGAACGGCCGCGTCGGGTTGGTCGACGATGGCAGAACATTGGCGAGGCCCGCGACCGTCATGATGTCGGGCGCGTGCCCGCCGCCGGCGCCCTCGGTATGAAAAGCGTGGATCGTGCGGCCCTTGAAGGCCCTGATCGTATCCTCGACGAAGCCGGACTCGTTCAGCGTGTCGGTGTGGATCATCACCTGGATGTCGTGATCGTCGGCGACCGACAGGCAGCAATCGATGGCGGCGGGCGTCGTGCCCCAGTCCTCGTGCAGTTTCAGCGCGCAGGCGCCGGCCTCGATCTGCTCGACGAGGCCGCGCGGCGTCGCCGCGTTGCCCTTGCCGGCGAAGCCGAGATTCATCGCAAAGTCGTCGGCCGCCTCGATCATGCGGGCGATGTGCCAGGGGCCGGGCGTGCAGGTCGTGGCGAAGGTGCCGGTCGCCGGCCCCGTGCCGCCGCCGAGCATCGAGGTGACGCCGGAGGCGAGCGCCTCGTCGATCTGCTGCGGGCAGATGAAATGGATATGCGTGTCGAAGCCGCCGGCGGTGAGGATTTTTCCTTCGCCGGCGATGATCTCCGTGCCGGGTCCGATGACGATGTCGACGCCGGGCTGAATCTCGGGATTGCCGGCCTTGCCGATCGCCGCGATGCGACCGTCGCGCAGCGCCACGTCGGCCTTGACGATTCCCCAGTGGTCGATGATCAGCGCGTTGGTGATGACGGTGTCGGCCGCGCCTTGCGCGCGACTCGCCTGCGACTGGCCCATGCCGTCGCGAATGACCTTGCCGCCGCCGAACTTCACTTCTTCGCCGTAAATGGTGAAGTCCTTTTCGACCTCGACGATCAGCGAGGTGTCGGCGAGGCGCACACGGTCGCCTGTCGTCGGGCCGAACATATCGGCATAGGCGGCGCGCGGAAGGCGGGTCGACATGGTTCTCTCCGGGACGGGGCGCAGGCGAGCAGACTTGCGACGTTATGGCGCTTTGTGACGTTTCCTCTCGCCTAGTACTTTGGATATTCTTCACCTATTGAGGAATTGACGATGCTCAAAGCGTCGTTTCTGCTTTGCGCGATGACCGGCGCAGCTTTCGCACAGGTCCCGGACCGGTCCGCCCTGATCAGTCGGATGGGCCCTTTCCCCGTGCAGGGCTCGCTCGAGCAGAAGACGCATTGGCGCCAACGCGCGGTTCTTCGCGCGCACGGCAGATACATGGCCGACAGGAGGGTCGGCATGAACGCGAACCGCCTGACGAATTTGCGCGATCGGTGCGTGCGCACCGGCCAATATTGACCCACGCCGCGTGCGAGCGACGCGTTTGCGCGATTTCATGCCAGCTTGCCCAT
Organism: Methylobacteriaceae bacterium; assembly: GCA_016793505.1. Lineage (GTDB taxonomy): Bacteria > Pseudomonadota > Alphaproteobacteria > Rhizobiales > Beijerinckiaceae. Next base: position 18,744 of record JAEULW010000184.1, read on the forward strand.
GATTTCCTGCCGGAAGCCGTAGACCTCGCGCCGGCCGGCGAGCGCGACCAGCGTAACCTCGCGCGTCTGGCCCGGCTCGAAGCGCACCGCCGTGCCGGCCGGAATGTCGAGGCGCATGCCGCGCGCTTTCGCCCGATCGAATTTCAGTGCGGGATTGGTCTCGAAGAAATGATAGTGCGAGCCGACCTGGATCGGCCGGTCGCCGCTGTTGGCGACCGCAAGAGTCAGCGTCGCCCTGCCCTCGTTCATGACGATGTCGCCCTCGCCCGTCATGACGGCGCCCGGCGCCTCGCCCTGCGCGGCGCCGCGCACAGGGTTGTGAACGGTGACGAGCTTGGTTCCGTCCGGAAAGGTCGCCTCGACCTGAATGTCGTGGATCATCGCGGCGACGCCGTCCATCACCTGCGCGGCGGTGACGACATGGGCCCCGGCCTGCATCAGTTCGGCGACGGTGCGGCCGTCGCGCGCGCCCTCCATGACGAAGTCGGTGATCAGCGCCACCGTCTCGGGATGATTGAGTCTGACGCCGCGCTCGAGCCGGCGACGCGCCACCATCGCCGCCATGGCGATCAGCAGCTTGTCCTTCTCCCGCGGCGTCAGATTCATCGCGTTCCCTCCGGTCTATGACCGCCACAGTCGCGGCGGTCCGGCGCCCCGCAGCGCCGTCGTCGCCGCCATGACAGCGCGGCGCAGAGACTCTGGCAAGGGCGAGACGAAACGCGCCACGACCATGCCGTCCCAGGCGCTGGCGGCGCATTCGCAGGGCTCGGCCGCCAGAGCCTCGCGCAGCGGCTCGAGCCTCGTCTCGGCCTGCGGCGACACATGCAGCAGCGTCGCCGCCGCCCGCGCCCCGGCGCCGACGGCGAGGCGATCGAGGAGTGACTGGATCGCGCCGTCGAAGCGCAGATCCTCGGCGAAGACGAGACGACCGGCCCGTCGCACGCGCCAGCGGTCGTGCAGAGCGCCCGGGCCGCAGCGTTCGCCCATGGCGATCCGGCCGAAGACGACGCTCTCGACCATCGTCAGGCTGGCGTCGGCGGCGACGGACGCGTCGAGACGGCGCGTCAGCGCGGCGGCGTCGAACAGGATCGTCTCCTGCGGCGCCCATTCGAGACTGGCGCCGGCGGCGACGTCGAGGCTCACGTCGATCCGCGCCGCCGCGCCGTCCGAACGATAGATTTTTTCTGCGGCGACAGTGGTCGCCAGCACGCGTGCGCCCGCCTCGAGCGCGATGTCGAGCGTCACTTCGTCGCCGCCGGCGACGCCGCCGCCGGTGTTGACGATCACCGCCTCGCGCGTCTCTCCGCCCCTCGGGAAGCGCAGGCGATAGCCGCCCGCTTCATAGAGATCGGCGAGGCGCGCGCCCTCCGTCGCCGCAGTGAATCGGGCGCGGATGGCGCCGCGGGCGCGGACATAGGATGGCAGCGCCTGCGGCGCGGCGTCAGACGGAGAGTCGGCTGCGGACGTCATGCTCGACCATCGAAGCCCTGTCGCCCGCCAGCACGACGGCGCCGCGATCCATCACCACATAGTCGTCAGCGAGATCGCGCGCGAATTCGAAATACTGCTCGACCAGCACGATCGCCATCTCGCCCTTCTGGCGAAGATAGTCGATGGCGCGGCCGATGTCCTTGATGATCGAAGGCTGGATGCCCTCGGTCGGCTCGTCGAGCGCCAGCACGCGGGGTCGCGTCACCAGCGCGCGGGCGATCGCGAGTTGCTGCTGCTGGCCGCCTGACAGATCGCCGCCGCGCCGGCCGAGCATGTCGGCGAGCACAGGAAAGAGGTCGAAGATCTCGGCCGGCACGAAGCGCTCGCGGCGCGGCAGCGGCGCAAAGCCAGTCTCGAGATTCTCCTTCACCGTCAGCAGAGGAAAGATTTCGCGGCCCTGCGGCACATAGGCGAGGCCGCGCCGGGCCCGCTGGTGCGGCGCGAGCGTGGCGATCGAGGCGCCGTCGAGACTGATGTCGCCGCCAGAGATCGGCTGTTGGCCGACGATGGCGCGCAGCAACGAGGTCTTGCCGACGCCGTTGCGGCCCATCACGCAGGTGACGCGGCCGGGCCGAGCCGACACAGACACCTGCCGCAGCGCCTGCGCCGCGCCATAGAAGAGATCGACCGATGTGACCGCCAGCATGATTCAGCGTCCCAGATAAACCTCGATCACACGCTCGTTGGCCGAGACCTGATCGAGCGGGCCTTCGGCGAGAACGGCGCCTTCGTGCAGGACCGTGACCTTGACGTCGAGTTCGCGCACGAAGGTCATGTCATGCTCGACGACGACGACGGAATGGTCTTTCGAAATGCGCTTCAGAAGTTCGGCGGTCGCCGCCGTCTCCGCGTCGGTCATGCCGGCGACCGGCTCGTCGACGAGCAGAAGCTTCGGATCCTGCGCCAGCAACATGCCGATTTCGAGCCACTGTTTCTGCCCATGCGACAGATCGCCGGCGCGCCGGTCGCGATGGGACGCGAGGCGCGTCGTCTCGAGAATCTCGTCGATGCGGGCGCGCTCGCGTGCAGGCGGGGCGCCGAGCAGCGTGGCGAAGGCGCCGCGCGGCGCCTTCAACGCCAGCACTATGTTGTCGCCGACGGTGTGGCTTTCGAAGACCGTCGGCTTCTGGAATTTTCGTCCGACGCCGAGTTCGGCGATCGCCGCCTCGTCGAGACGCGTCAGATCATGCTGGCCGTCGAACAGGATCTCGCCCTCGTCGGGCCGCGTCTTGCCTGTGATGACGTCCATCATCGTCGTCTTGCCGGCGCCGTTCGGGCCGATGATGGCGCGCATCTCGCCGGGCGCAAGCGCCAGCGACAGGCCGCGCAGCGCCTTGTAGCCGTCGAACGCAACCTGGACATTGTCGAGATAAAGCAGCGTCGACGTGAGCGGCGGCAGCGTCATCCTGGTCACTCCGCGATCGCCGGCGCGGCGGCCGGCGGCGTGCGGCGCCAGCGCGCCGCGATCTGGTCCCACAGGCCGAGCACGCCCTTCGGCATGGCGAGCGTGACCAGCACGAACAACCCGCCGAGCGCGAACAGCCAGTATTCCGGCAGGACGCCGGTAAAGACGCTCTTGCCGAAATTGACCAGCACAGCGCCGAGCGCCGCGCCGACCAGCGTGCCGCGGCCGCCGAGCGCAACCCAGATCACCGCCTCGATCGAGTTGGCCGGAGCGAACTCGCCGGGATTGATGATGCCGACCTGCGGCACGTAGAGCGCGCCGGCGAGGCCCGCCATCATCGCCGAGACGACGAAGACGAGCAGCTTGTAGGTCTCGACGCGATAGCCGAGGAAGCGCGTGCGGCTTTCGGCGTCGCGCACGGCGATCAGCACTTTGCCGAATTTGGAGACGACGATGGCGCGGGCGAGGAGATAGCCCGCAGCGAGCGCGAGGGCCGACAGCGAGAACAGCGTCGCGCGCGTCGCGTCGGCCTGAACGGCGAAACCCAGAATATCCTTGAAGTCGGTCAGGCCGTTGTTGCCGCCGAAGCCCATGTCGTTGCGGAAGAAGGCGAGCAGCAGCGCATAGGTCATCGCCTGGGTGATGATCGACAGATAGACGCCGGTGACGCGCGAGCGGAAGGCGAACCAGCCGAAGACGAAGGCGAGCAGGCCGGGCGCCAGCAGCACCATCGCCATCGCATAGGGGAAGGACTGGAATCCCCACCAGGCGACGGGCAGCTCCTGCCAGTTCAGGAACACCATGAAATCGGGCAGCACGGGGTGCGCATAGACGCCGCGCGCGCCGATCTGGCGCATCAGATACATGCCCATCGCATAGCCGCCGAGCGCGAAGAAGGCGCCGTGGCCGAGCGACAGGATGCCGCAATAGCCCCACACGAGATCGAGCGCGACGGCGAGCAGCGCATAGCACAGATACTTGCCGATCAGCGCCACGACGTGCGGGGGCATGTGCAGCGGCGAACCTTTCGGCGCGACGAGCGCGGCGAGCGGCACGAGAATCGCCGCGGCGACGAGCAATCCGACGAACAGCGCGCCGCGGCGATCGAACAGGCGGGTCAGCGGCGTCACCTCAGGCCTCCACCGCACGGCCCTTCAGGGCGAACATGCCTCGTGGCCGCTTCTGGATGAACAGGATGATGAAGACCAGCAGCGCGATCTTGCCGAGCACGGCGCCGACGAACGGCTCCAGGAACTTGTTGGCGACGCCGAGGGTGAGCGCAGCGACCAGCGTTCCCCAGAGATTGCCGACGCCGCCGAACACCACGACCATGAAGCTGTCAATGATGTAGCTCTGGCCGAGATTGGGCGAGACGTTGTCGATCTGCGACAGCGCCACGCCGGCGATTCCGGCGATGCCCGAGCCGAGGCCGAAGGCCATGGCGTCGACGCGGTTGACGTCGACGCCCATCGAGGAGGCCATGCGTCGGTTCTGCGTGACTGCGCGCATGCGCAGCCCGAAAGGCGTGGCGCGCAGCACGAGCTGCAACGCGACGAAGACGACGATGGTGAAGGCGACGATCCACATGCGTCCATGCGTGATCTGCAGGCCGCCGAGTTCGAACGAGCCGGACATGAAGGACGGCGCGCCGACCTCGCGATTGTTCGGCCCGAAGATGGTGCGCACGGCCTGCTGGAGGATCAGCGACACGCCCCAGGTGGCGAGCAGCGTTTCCAGCGGTCGGCCGTAGAGGAAGCGGATGACGCTGCGTTCGATGGCCACGCCGATCGCCGCCGTCACGAGAAAGGCGACCGGCAGCGCAATGAACAGCGAGACGTCGAACAGCGCCGGATTGTAGCTGCGGATCCATTCCTGCACGACGAAGGTCGCGTAGGCCCCGAGCATCACCATCTCGCCATGCGCCATGTTGATGACGCCCATCACGCCGAAGGTGATGGCGAGGCCGATGGCGGCGAGCAGCAGCACCGAGCCGAGCGACACGCCGTACCAGACGTTCTGTGCATGGCTCCACAGCACGAGGCGGCTGTCGATGTTGCGGATGGCGGAGTCGGCCGCCGCTTTCACCGCGGCCTGATTCAGTCCCTGGGCTGCAGCGGAGACGGCGGCGAGGGCCGTGCGAGCCTCCTGATCGGCGCGGGCGCGGAGGATTTCAATCGCAGCAAGGCGCTCCGCCTCGCCCGCCTCGGCGCGCAATGCGACAATGGCTGCGCGCGCCTGTTCGAACGCGAGCCGCACACGCGGATCGCTTTCCCGGGCGAGCGCCGCCTGCAGTGCAGGCAAGGCTGCGGCGTCTCGCGCCTTCATCACGGACTTGGCCGCGGCCAGTCTGCGC
>JAEULW010000193.1 GCA_016793505.1 Methylobacteriaceae bacterium
TCGCAGAAGCCTGTGCGCGCAATCGCCGCGCCGGTGGCGCGGCGCAACCTGTCCGCGAGGTCTCGCGCGCCGTGTCGCGAAAGGCCCTCGGCGATCATCCAGTTGACCACCGCCCAGACCGGGCCGCGCCAGTAGCGCTTCGGCTCGAAGCGCGGATCGCGGGGATCGGTCGAGGGCGCGGGCAGCGCGACCTCAGCCATCTGCGATTCGAGCGTCCCGCACAGCCGGCGCGCCTGCGCGGCGTTCGGCGTCGATGTCAGCAGCGGCAGAAAGCCGGCGGAGACGACGACGTCGATCGGCTGGCCGGCGATCAGATCCTTCGACAGGAAGACGCCGCGAGTCTCGCTCCACAGTCCGCCCAGGCCGGCTGCGAGCGCTGCGGCGCGCGCCTCGATCTCGGCCGTCTCGCCAGCCTCGCCGAAGCGCGCGGCGAGCCCCGCCAGCGCTTCTTCAGCGGCGAGCAGAATGGCGTTGGTGCCGACATCGGCGACCTTGAACGGCGCGACGCGCCACATCGCCTCGGGCCGCCATCCGACCTCGCGATAGGCGTCGACGAGATGGATGTAGCGCCGGTAGTCGGCGTCGGTCGGCCGCATCGAGGCGTCGACATGACCCGTGTCGCGTCGGCGGATCACCGTCGTCGTCGTCTCGGGCACGCGCGCGAAAGGCGCGTCCCATTCCGGCGAATTGTCGCGCCCCGTCTCCCAGTTGTGCAACGTCGCGACGAGACCGGTCCGCTCCGGATCGCGCGCCGTCGCGAACCAGCGGTGATAGGCGAGCGCCTGCCGGTAGAGCTTCGCCAGACGCGGCTGATGCGCATCCCCCGCGCGACGCGCCAGAAAGGCGAGCGCCAGCGCGAAGACCGGTGGCTGGGTGATGCCGGACGTTGCGATGCGATGACGCGTCCCCCACACGTCCGGGCCCGGGAAGTAGCTCGTCGCCGGCGCATGGAAGACGATCTGCGGGATCATCCCGTCGTCCCATTGCCCTTCGGCGAGCCGTTCCAGCTCGCGCAGACCGCGATCGACGTCGAAGGTCGCAAACCCCATCGAAACGAAGGCCGAGTCCCAGTTCCACTGGAACGGATAAAGACCGTGCGTCGGCACCGTGTAGCCGCCACGGTCGTTCTGCGCGAGGATCGATCGCGCCTGATCGACGAGACTCCGGCTCATGCCGCCGCCCTGACGGCGCGCTCGGTCGCCGGATCGATCCACACGATGCGCGCCGGGTCGGGCCGCAGATAGAGGCGCTGGCCGGCCGAGATCAACATGTCGGGCCGCGCAGCCACACGCATCGTTTGCCCCGCCACGGCGCCGCTCAGGAGGAGCATGGCGCCGAGCGGCTCGGCGACGCGCACGTCGAACGGCAGGCCCGAGTCGGCGATCTCGACATCCTCGGCGCGCACGCCGGCGATGATCCGGTCCGTGCCCGGCGCGGCGGCGCGGAAGCCGTCGAGTTCGACGACGCCCGCGCGCACCGGCAGGTCGAGAAAATTCATCGGCGGCGATCCGAGAAAACCGCCGACAAAGCGCGTCGCCGGCCGCTCATAAAGCGCCTGCGGACGATCGATCTGCTCGATGACGCCCTTGTGCATCACGGCGATCCGGTCTGCCAGGCCCATCGCCTCGGTCTGGTCGTGCGTGACATAGATCGTCGTCGCGCCGGACTGCGCCAGAACGGCCTTCAGTTCGGTGCGCATCTCGAGTCGCAGCAGCGCGTCGAGATTGGACAGCGGCTCGTCCATGAGCAGAACCGACGGCCTCACCGCCAGCGCCCGCGCCACCGCGACGCGCTGGCGCTGCCCGCCCGACAGCTTGGCCGGATAGCGGTCGAGATAGGGCGTGATATGCAACAGCTCGGCGGCGCGCGCTACCTGCGCCTTCACCTCGGCGTCCTCCGCGCCGCGCATGCGCAGGCCGAAGGCGACGTTCTCGAACACGGTCATGTGCGGGAACACCGCATAGTTCTGGAACACCATGGCGATGCCGCGCTGTCGCGGCTGCAGCTCCGTGACGTTGCGATCGCCGATGAAGACCTGCCCGGCTGTCGCCGTCTCGAGCCCCGCGATGATGCGCAGCAAGGTCGTCTTGCCGCAGCCCGAAGGCCCCAGCAGAGCGAGGAACTCGCCATCCGGGATATCGAGATCGATGCGCGCCAGCGCCGTCGCCTGCCCGAATTTCTTTTCGACGCCGTCTATTCTGATCCCGGCCATGACGCGCCTATTTGTTGGAGACGCCCCACATCGCGAACAGATATTTTCGCACCGCGAAAATGAACACGATGGAGGGCAGGATGAGCAGGAAACCGCCGGCGAAGCGATAATGCAGCGGCGACTCGGCGAGCACCGTCAGCAGATACGCCGTCAGCGTCTTGTTGCGGACGGTCAGCACCGAGGCGGCGAAGACCTCGTTCCACGAGATCACGAAGGCGAAGATCGCCGCCGCGGCGAGGCCCGGCAGGGCGAGGGGCAGGACAACCTTGCGGAACGCCTGCAGGCGCGAGCAGCCGAACACCCAGGCCGCCTCCTCGAGCTCGCGCGGAATGCCCATGAACAGGCTAGCCGAGACGAGCGCGGCGAAGGGCAGCGCCAGCGCGGTATGAACGAGCGCCACGCCGAGCGGCGTGTCGTAGAGACCGACGCGGATGAAGGTCACCGTCAGCGGCAGCGCCAGAATGGCGAGCGGAAAGGCGCGCGTCAGAATGACGAGCAGGCGAAACAGATTGGCGCCGCGGAAGGCGTAGCGCGCCAGCGCGTAGCCCGCCGGCGCGCCGAGCGCGAGCGACAGCAGCATGGTGAGCGCGGCGACGAGCGCGCCGTTCACGGCCGCCCGGCCGACGCCCTCGACCGCCAGAAAGGTCTGCATCGAGGCGAGCGTCGCATCCCAAGGCAGGAGACTCTTCGGCCAGCGGAACACGCCGGCGCGCCCGCCGAAGGCGCCGAGCGCGATCAGATAGATCGGCACGAGAACCCACAGGCAGAGCGTGACGACGCCCGACCACAGAACGACCCGGCGCAGCCCGACGCTCATGGCTGTGTCTCCGGGTTGACGCGCAGCGCGCGGATGTAGGCCAGCGTCGCGGCAAGCGAGATCGCCATCACGAGAATGGCGTAGGCGGCCGCCACGCCATTGTTCTGGTTGACGTGCTGCCACGCGTAGGCCTCGCCGACGAGCACCGGGAAATTGCGGCCCGACAGCGCATAGACGACGGCGAAGACCTCGAAGGCGAGCACGGTGCGCAGGATCAGCGCGCTCTGGATCGACGGCTTGAGCAGCGGCAGCGTGATCTTGCGGAACCGCGTCCATGGACTGGCGCCGAAGATTTCCGCCGCCTCGCCATATTCTTTCGGGATGAGCTGCAGGCCGGCGACGAGAATGACCAGAACGATCGCCGTGGCGCGCCAGATCTCGGCGAGCGCGACGGCCAGGAACATGCTGCCGGGCGATTCGTAGGACAGCCAGTTCGTCGGCCCGTCGATGACGCCGAAGGCGGCCAGCAACGTGTTGAGGTAGCCCCGATCCTGGAAGATCGCCAGCCAGACGAGACCGGCTGCGAGATCCGAGACGCCGAGCGGGATCGTCCAGATCCACAGGACGAGATCGCGCCCCTTGTCGAGCTTCTGCAGCATCACGCCCATCAGCAGCGCGCAGGCGACCTGCAGCGGCACGACGACGAGCACGAGCAGAAAAGTGTTGCGCAGCGACAGGCCGAAATTGAGGTCGCCGACCATCTTGCGGAAGTTGGTCAGCGACCAGGCGCCGTCGTCGACGAAGGCGAGGACGACGGTCTGGACGAGCGGGATGACGAACAGCGCGATCAGAAAAATCGTCGCGGGAGCGATGAGCAGATAAGGGAGCGCACGGCTTCGTTCCATGGCCGTCCTCGATCGTCGTGAGGAAGCGCCCCGCCCGGCGTCGGCGGGGCGCCGCGTCGTCAGTTGATCGGGCAGGGACCGTTCGAGGCCTTGTCAGGCGCCCAGCACGGGGCCTTGGTCTCGGTGATGATCGCCGCCAGCGTCGCAGCCTGCGCGTCGAGCGCCGCGCGCGGCGCCTCGCCGCGCAGCACGATGCGCTGGAACGTATCCATATAGACCTTGTTGAACTCGCCGCCCTTGGCGCCGAGGCCGACCGGCAGAAGCGATGGCAGCGCATCTTTCGCGGTCTGTGTCTTGGCGACGCCCTCGACCAGCAGCTTCACCCCGCCCGGCAGATCGCTCGGCAGCTCAGCCTTGACCACCGGGAAGAAACCGAGTTCGCGCGCCATCGCCACCTGCGTCTCGGGCTTCAGCAGATGCTCGATCAGGCCGGCCGCCGCCGCGCGGTTCGGCGCGCCCGGCGGAATGCCGAGCCCGGCGATCACCGGCATGAAGCCGCGCCCCTTCGGACCGGCCGGCGCCGGGAAGGTGACGAAGTCGTTCGGCGCGGCGTTCAACGCCTCTTTCAGTCGCGCGACATGATCGAAGGCGATCAGCACCTCGCCCGCCATCAACGGCTCCTGCATGAAGTCGTAGGAGGTCGAGTTCGGATTGACGTGCTGCCAGAGATCCTTGAAGGCCGTCCACATCGCCTCGGCGTCGGCGCTCTTGAAGGTCGAGACGACGCCGCCCGTATACGACGGATAAAGATATCCCTGGAAGAACCGCGCCATCAGGCCCTTCGGCCCGGCGGGGAAGCCGAGGGCGCGCTTGCCGGTCTTCTCCTGCACCGCCTTGGCCCAGGCCTTCAGCTGGTCATAGGTGAGCGTGTTCACGTCGGCGCCGGCCGGCAGATGCGCCAGCGCCGATTTGTGGGCGGCCATGATGTAGGTCGCCTGCATCCAGGGGATATACATCTGCTGCTCGCCGCCGAGCTTGCCGAGCGCCATCAGCGCATCCGGCACGCCGCGCTCTTTCGCCTTCGCCGAGAGATCGTCGACGGGCGACAGTCCCTTCGAATTGACCAGCGGCTGCAATTCGCCGTGCAGCGCGCCGACCAGCGAGATCGTGCGCTTGCCCGCCTGCGTTTCGGCGTCCATGCGCGTCTGGAAGGGCGAGGGCTCCTCAACTGCGTAGGTGACGGGCCCCACGCCCTTCAGGATCACCTGTCGCACCTTGGTCGCCTCCTCGACCGGACGCAGCTGCGTCGACAGGAAGATGACGTCCTGTGCGAGCCCGGCCGTCGTCCAGATCGCGGCGAGCGCAGCGCCCGCCAGCCATGCAGCAATCGGCTTCATGTCGTCCTCCCTTGCATCGTGCTTTGTCCAGTCGGATCTTGCGCGCCGGCCTCGCCGGTCGACTCGCGCAGGATTTGTCGAGGCGTGAAAACCTCCTGCATGCCGTCTGCCTTGGCGCCGGCGAGCAGCGCCAGCGTCATTCGCGCCATGCGCGCGCCCACCGCCGCGACGTCGAGCTCCATCGTCGTCAGCGGCGGGCTGAGATGCTGGGCGGCGTGAATATTGTCGTGGCCGGCGATCGCCACGTCGCGGCCGACGAGCAGCCCGGCAGCCTGCGCCGCGCGCACCGCGCCGATGGCGATTCGATCGGTGGCGCAGACCAGCGCTGACGGCGCGTCGGCGCGCGCCATCAGCCGCGCGGCGGCGTTTTCGCCCTCGCTCTCGGTGGCCGGCAGCGCGAGAACGAGATCGTCGGCGAGATCAGCCTGCGCCAGCGCCCGCCGCCACCCTGCGCGACGGTAGCTGGAAAACATCAGGTCGTCCGGCGCGCCGAGAAAGGCGATGCGCCGATGGCCAAGGCCGATCAGGCGCGCCGTCAGGCCGAAGAAGCCGGCCGCGCCGTCGCCGTCGACGAAGGCGTAGGGCCGCTCGCAGTCGGTGCGGCCGTGACAGACGAAGGGCATTCCGGCGCCCTGCAGCAGCGCGACGCGCGGATCATTGCGCCGCGTGCGCAGCACCAGACAGGCGTCGGCCCGTCGCTCGCGGATGATGCGTTCATAGACCATCTGTTCGTCGCGACCCGGCCGCGCCGCCAGCAGCATCAGGTCGTAACGCTTCTCGGCCAGATGCGCGCCGACGACGGCGAGCAGTTGCTCGAACGCGGCCTCGAAGAAGCGGCCCGGCTCGGTCGGCATCACCAGCGCGATCGTCTCGGACGCGCCCTTGCGCAGGCGCCGCGCGATCGGATTGGGGCGATAGCCGGCGGCATCCGCGGCCCGGCGGACGCGCTCGCGCGTTTCGGCGGCCACGTCGTCATAACCGTCCAGCGCCCGCGAGACGGTGGTGATCGACAAGCCGAGCTGGTTCGCGAGACCGCGCAGTCCCCGCAAAGCCGCCTCCTGACGAGACCTTCCCCAAAACGTTTTGGAAAAGCTATTCAGGAAGGCTGGAGCTGTCAAGCCCGGCGCCGGCGGCGATGCGTCAGAGATCGGCGGCGCCGCGCCGGGCCTCGGCGAGATGGCCGATGAGATAGGGGGCGAAGGACCGCCAGACCTCGAGTCGCCAAGTCTGCGCGGCGCGCCGCCAGAGCACGATCTCGGCCTTGAGGAAAATCGTGCGAGTCGCCGCGCCGACCGGGAAGGCGCCGTCGCGCAGATCGAGCGGACAGCCGGCCGAAATGAGCCGCGCGGCGAGCCGCCCGTCGAGCACAAATCCGACCTGACGCGCCGAAACATCGACGAGGCTGTGCGGCGTCCCGTCGAGCGCCTGCGCAAGGCTCCCGGCGAGCCCCGCCGGCGCTTCGCCGTCGGCGACGAGCAGCCATTCGTCAGGACCGAGCCGCAACATCGCGCGCAGCCCCGCCGCCTCGGCGCGATTGATGCGCCCGGGCGCCGCAACGCCCAGCGCTTCGCCAGCCAGTCGCGCCGCCGGCGTCTCGCCGCGCAGCACGAAACGCGCCGCTGCGCCGACGCTCTGCAGGCTGGCTTCCGCGTCGTCGGGAAACGCCGGCGTTGGCGGCGTGGGATTCGCGGCGCGGGCCTCAGACATCGAGCAACGCTCCCTGCGGATCGTGGAACGTCGGCGCGACGACGCGCGCAGCGATCGTCCGCCCCATGATCGGAATGTGCAGCGTTTCGCCGATGCGATTGCGCCCGTTCGCCACCAGCGCAAGCGCGATCGATCGCCCGAGCGCCGGGCTGAAATAGGCGGAGGTGACATGGCCGAGCGCCGCGCCGCCGGCCCCGCCCCTAGCGTCGACGATCTGCGCGCCTTCCTCCGCAACGAAGGCGGGATCCTCGGTCAGCAGGCCGACGAACTGCTTGCGCCCGGCGGCGACGATGTCGGGCCGCGCCAGCGATCGCTTGCCGACGAAGTCGCGCTTGTTCTTGCCGATGGCCCAGCCGAGGCCGAGATCGTCGGGCGTCACCGTCCCGTCGGTGTCCTGGCCAACGATGACGTAACCCTTTTCCGCGCGCATCACATGCATCGCCTCCGTGCCATAGGCGACAGCCTCGCGGCTTGCGCCTTCGGCCCAGACCGCCTCCCACACGGCGCGACCATGCTCGGACGGAACGTTGATCTCGAAGCCGAGTTCGCCCGTGAAGCTGACGCGCATGACGCGCGCCGCAAAGCCGCAGACCCGCCCCTCGCGAACGCTCATATGCGGCGTCGCCTCGCGCGACAGGTCGATCTCCTCGACCAGCGGCGTGATCACGTCGCGGGCGCGCGGTCCCTGCACCGCGATCACCGCCCATTGTTCACTCGTCGAGGTGAGCCAGACTTTCATCTGCGGGAACTCGGTCTGCAGATAGTCTTCCATGTGGTGCAGCACGCGCGCCGCCCCGCCGGTCGTCGTCGTCACATGGAACCGGTCGGGCGCGAGCCGCGCCACGACGCCGTCGTCGATCACGAATCCGGCCTCGTTCAGCATCAGCGCGTAGCGGCAGCGGCCCGGCGCCAGCCCGGCGAAGGGATTGGTGTACATTTTCTCGAGAAAGGCCGCCGCATCGGGCCCGACCACCTCGATCTTGCCGAGGGTCGAGGCGTCGAACAGGCCGACCGACGCGCGCGTCTGCCGGCATTCGCGCGCCACCGCCTGCGCCATGCTTTCGCCGGCGCGCGGGAAGTAATGCGCCCGCTTCCACAGGCCGACATCTTCGAACGCCGCGCCCTGCGCCTGCGCCCACGGATCGATGGGTGTGCGTCGCACCGGGTCGAACAGGTCGCCCCGGCTCGCCCCCGCCAGCGCGCCGAACGTCACCGGCGTGTAGGGCGAGCGATAGGTCGTCAGGCCAACTTCGGGAACCGCCTTGCCGAGCGCCCGCGCTGCGACCTCGAGCGCATTGAGGTTCGACGTCTTGCCCTGATCGGTCGCCATGCCGGTCGTGGTGTAGCGCTTGACATGCTCGATCGAGCGCATGCCTTCGCGCACCGCGAGTTCGACATCCTCGACCGCGACGTCGTTCTGGAAGTCGAGGAACGCCTTGTCCTTCGCCGCGGCGCTGCGCGCCGGCGCGATGTCGCGCGCGCCCGTTTGCGGCGGGTCGTGCGCCGTCGCATAGGCCCGCGCCGACCCGCCCGCGACGGCGGCGCCAGCCGCATCCCCTTCGCGCAGCGCGGCGGCGAGCCCGAAAGCCCCGTTGCAGGCGCCCGCCGAGCGCACATGCGCCGCGGCCTGTCCGGGCACGAAGGCGCCGATCGCCGGCGCCCACACGAGCTTGCCGCGCGACTGCGCATGCAGATGCACGCTCGGCGTCCAGCCCCCGCACATCAGCAGCGCGTCGCAGGCGATGCGCTCCTCCTGCGCCGCTTCGGTCGAGGCGACCGGGCCGATACGGGCCTCGCGGATGCGCAAGCGACCGGACGTGCTCTTGATTGCCCGCCCGGCGAGCACGCGGATGCCCGCGCCGCGCGCCGCCTCGACCAGTTCGCCCGTCGGCGCGTCGCGCAGATCGACGACGCCGGCGACGCCGACGCCGGCCGCGCGCAGATCGAGCGCGACGCGATAGGCGCTGTCATGCGTCGTCGCGACGAGAACGCGCCGTCCGACCGCGACGCCCCACCGCGCCAGATAGGCGCGCGCCGCCTCCGCCAGCATCACGCCCGGCCGATCATTGCCCGGAAAGACCAGCGGCCGCTCGATCGCCCCGGTCGCGAGCACGACGTCGCGGGCGCGCACCTGCCAGAGCCGCTCGCGCACACCCTCGCTCGCCGCGCTGTCCCGATCGCCGACGCGCTCGCACAGCCCGACGAGATTTTGCGCATGATGGCCGAAGGCCTGCGTGCGCGCCACCATGCGGACATTCGGCATCGCCGCGAGTGCGGCCAGCGCAGCCTCGAGCCATGCGCTTGCCGGCGCGTCGTCGATCGTCGCCGTGCGCTCCTGCAAAAGCGATCCGCCGAAGCGCGCCTGCTCGTCGCAGAGGATGACATCGGCGCCGGCGCGGCCGGCGGCGAGCGCGGCGGCCAGTCCCGCCGCGCCGGCGCCGACGATCAGCGCGTCGCAATGCGTATAGAATTGCGCATAGCGATCGGGATCGGGCGCCGTTGGCGCGGCGCCGAGTCCGGCGGCTTGACGCACGATCGGCTCGAACACGTTCTTCCAGGCGCGCAGGCCCGCCGCGCGCGGGCCCATGAAGGTCTTGTAGTAAAAACCCGCCGAGAAGAACCGCGCGCCAAGGCTGTTGACGGCGCCGAGATCGAAGGCGAGCGAGGGCCAGCGGTTCTGGCTCGTCGCGACGAGACCGTCATGCAGCTCGACCTGCGTGGCGCGCAGATTCGGCGTGAAACGCCCCGCCCCGCCATCGACGCCGACCAGCGCGTTCGGCTCCTCCGCCCCCGCCGACAGGACGCCGCGCGGCCTGTGATACTTGTAGGAGCGCCCGACGAGATGCACGCCATGGGCGAGCAGCGCCGAGGCGAGCGTGTCGCCGGCGCGGCCTGCGTAGGAGACGCCGTCGAACATGAACGTCAGCGGCGCGCCCGCCTTCACGTCGCCGCCCGTCGCGATGCGGAACGGTTCGCTCATCGCTTGGTCTCCGCCGCGTCGGGCCGCGGCGCGCCGGCCTCATAGACGGCGACGAAACGGTCGCTCACCGTGTCGCGGAGCGCGTTGAAGAAGCGCCCGCAGCCATGAATGTGGCGCCAGCGCTCGGCATGCAGCCCGCGCGGATTGGCGCGGAAATAGAGATACTGCGCCCAGGCCTCGTCCGAAACCGTCGCCGGATCGGCCGGCCGCGCGACATGCGCCTCGCCGCCATAGCGGAACTCGAGCTCCGGCCGCGCCGCGTCGCAATAGGGACAATGGATCAGCAGCATGATGCTCGGGTCTTCGTCGTTGAGTATCTGGCTCGTTTCATCGCCGCCTCAATGCGCGACGGCGGCGGCCGCCGCCTCGTCGATCAGGCGACCGGTGCGGAACCGGTCGAGCGTGAAGGGAGCGGCGATCGGATGCGGTTCGCCGGTCGCCACGGTGTGCGCGAAGACATGGCCCGAGCCCGGCGTCGCCTTGAAGCCGCCGGTGCCCCAGCCGCAATTGACGAACAGGCCGGGCGTCGGGGTCTTGCCGATGATCGGCGAACGATCCGGCGTCACGTCGACGATGCCGCCCCAGTTGCGCAGCATGCGCATCCGCCGCACCGCCGGGAACAGCTCGCAGATCGCATCGAGCGTCTGCAGCGTGATGTGCAGCCCGCCGGTCTGCGAATAGGAGGTGTAGGCGTCGGTGCCTGCGCCGATGACGAGTTCGCCCTTGTCCGACTGCGACATGTAGGCATGCACGGTGTTCGACATGACGACGCAGTTCAGCATCGGCTTCACCGGCTCCGACACCAGCGCCTGCAACGGATAGCTCTCGAGCGGCATGCGCACGCCGGCCATCGCCATCACGACGGAGGTGTGGCCGGCGGCGACGACGCCGATGCGGCGCGTCGCGATGAAGCCGCGCGTCGTCTCGACGCCGGCGACGGCGCCGCCCGCATCCCGCCGGATGCCGACAACTTCGCAATTCTCGATGATGTCGACGCCGTAGCGGTCGGCGCCGCGCGCATAGCCCCAGGCGACGGCGTCGTGCCGCGCCGTGCCGCCGCGCCGCTGCAGCGCCGCGCCGATCACCGGATAGCGGATGTCGCGGCCGATGTTGAGCAGCGGGCAGAAGGCCTTCGCCTCCTCCGCCGTCAGCCATTCATTGTCGATTCCGGCGAGGCGATTGGCGTGCACATGCCGCTTGAACACCTGCACGTCGTGATGATTGTGCGCCAGCATCATCACGCCGCGCGGCGAGTACATGACGTTGTAGTTCAGCTCGTGCGACAGGTCCTGCCACAGCCGCATCGCGTGTTCGTAGATGCGCGCTGATTCCTCCCACAGATAGTTGGAGCGCACGATCGTCGTGTTGCGTCCCGTATTGCCGCCGCCGAGCCAGCCCTTGTCGAGCACGGCGATGTTGCGCATGCCGTGTTCCTTGGCCATGTAGTAGGCGGTGGCGAGGCCATGCCCGCCCGCCCCGACGATGATCGCGTCGTAGGCGGATTTGGGCGCCGGCGAGCGCCATTGCGCCGGCCAGTCGCGATTGCCGCGCAGGCCCTGAAAGAACACCGAGAGCGCAGAGAATTTCAAGGATGGACCCTCGCCCGACCGGTGCGCAGCATGCGCCATCCCGGCCCTCGCGGCGAGAATTTTCGCGCCATCCCGCCAGCACGATTCCGCCGTCGCGCTCTAGCGGAA
Organism: Methylobacteriaceae bacterium; assembly: GCA_016793505.1. GTDB lineage: Bacteria > Pseudomonadota > Alphaproteobacteria > Rhizobiales > Beijerinckiaceae. The sequence continues at coordinate 11,596 of JAEULW010000193.1, forward strand.
GAGACGCCCGGCGGCCGCGTCGGGCGCCGGCGCGCGCGCCCCGCCCGCCCGCAGCGCCGTCGGCGAGGCGCCGTGGCGGCGGCGCATCTCGCGCGCGAAATGCGCGCCATCGACGAAACCGGCCATCGTCGCGATCTCGAAGACGCTGCGATCGGTGTTGACGAGCAGCCAGCGTCCGTAGTCGCCGCGCATGCGCCGGTGCGTCTGCGCCGGGCTTTCGCCGAGCTCGGCGCGGAACAGCCGGTCGAGCTGACGCTCGCTGAGGCCGACCTTGCGGGCGATCTCGGCCACCGGCGCGGGATGGGCGAGCGTCTGCTCCATCAACAGAATGGCGCGTCGCACGCGCACGTCCGACACGTCCTGCGCGAAAGCCGGCGTCGGCTGCGCCGCGTCGGCCGCGCGCGGCCCGTCGAGCAGCAGCACGTCGAGACTCTTGCGCGCCGCGCGCGCCCCGACATGCCGCTCGACCAGCGCCGCCGCCAGATCGACCACGCCCGCCCCGCCCGAGCAGGTGATGCGGTCGCCGTCGATGACATAGAGCCGATCGGCGATCGGCGCCGGCCCGCCGAAGGCGTCGACGAAATCCTGCCGATGGAACCAGCTGACGCAGATTTTTCGGCCCGTCAGCAGGCCGAGTCGCGCCAGCACGAAGGATCCGGTGCAGACCCCGACCAGCGCGACGCCGGCCTCCGCCGCCCTCGCCAGATAGGCGCCTGTCGCCGCGTCGATCTGCGGACCGGCATGCAGCAGGCCGCCGACGACGACGATGTAGTGGAAGCGGCGCGGATCGACGAACCGCGATTGCGGCGTGACGGCGACGCCGCAACTCGCCGACACCGGCGCGCCGGTCGCCGACATCGTCGTCCAGCGGCACAGGATTTGGCGCGACCGATCGCCCTCGTCCGCGGCGAGCCGCAGCGTGTCGACGAAATTGGCGAAGGCGGTCAGAGTAAAATGGTTGGCGAGGACGAAGCCGACCTCGAGGCGCGGCCGCGGCGATGCGTCGGTCGGTCTGTTGCGCATCGCTCGAACATGGCCAACGCCGCCCCGGCAGGCAAGCCGACGCTCACGCGCCGCCGCCATTGCGCGCGATCCACTCGACCAGCGCGCGCCGGTCCCGCGCGTCGTCGAGGCCGCGCCCGCCCATCCACAGACCGGGGAACATCGCCTCGGGATCGGCCAGGAATCGCGCCAGCCGCTCCGCGTCCCAGGTCAGGCCGGCCGCCCCCGCCGCCTTCAGCGCCGGCGAATAGTCGAAGGCCGGATCGCCGGCGACCTTGCGGCCGAGGAGGCCCGCCAGATTGGGCCCCGCCCCCTCCGGCGCCTCACGCTCGAGCGCATGGCAGGCGCGGCAGGTCTCGAACAGCGCGGCGCCGCCGCTCTGCGCCGCCGCGGCGCCGCTCAACGCCAGAAGGACGAGGCCCGCGGCGCCGCCCCTCACGCCGAGAGCGTCTCGACCAGCACCAGCCGGTTCGTGCCGGATTCGCCGCCCCAGGCCTGTCCGGGCCGGCCCGCCATCTGCCGCACATTCGCGCCCGCGCTGTCGCTCGGGAACGCGGTGAAGCGCTCGCTCGCCGGATCGAAGCGGACGATGGCGTTGGCGGCAAAATCGGTCAGCCACACCTTGTCGCGCTCGTCGACATAGACCGAATAGCAGCGCGGCTTCTCGCCGGGCAGCTTCCAGACTTTCCAGCTGTCGCTCGCCGGATCGTGCATCGAGACGTTGCCGCTGTTCCACTCGCTGATCCACAGCCGGCCGGTCGAATCCGACCAGACCCGCCGCGCGCCCTGACGCGGGGTCGGCGGCTCGACGATGCGCGACGCGCCGCTGGCGCGGTCGATCTGCGCCAGATAGCTGCCGGCCAGCGACACGAACCAGATGTCGCCCTTCGGCGTGCGGGTGATTCCATAAGGGCCGCGGCCGCGCGGCGCGTCCCAGACGCTCATCACGCCCGAGCGCGGATCGAGCCGGCCGTAGATGCCGTTCTGCCCGGTGAACCAGTATATGCCGTCGAGATCGAACACGCCGGTGTTCAGATTGGCGTTGGCGCGCGCTTCCGGCAGGCGGAACAGCGTCACCTTGTCGTTCGCAAGGTCGACGCGGGCGATGGCGTTCTGACCGCCCTCGGTGATCCACGCCGCCCCGTCCGGCCCGATCACGACGCCATGCGGCGCGGCGCCCTTGCCGAGGTCGATCAGCCGAAAGGCGCCGGTCGTCGCGTCGAGCCGGCCCATCGTGCCGTTGCGCTGGCCGAGGAACAGGATCGATCCGTCCGGCGCCGCCGCGACGTCGCGCGACCCCATGCCCGGCGCGACGGGAAAATAGCGGACGCGGAACCCGGCGGGCGTCTCGCCCGCCTTCGCGCCGGCGTGAGTCAGCGGCGCGGCGGCGAGCGAGGCAAGAGCCAACCTGTTGAACTGCCGACGATCCATCGCGGACCTCCCATATTCACCCAACGACAGGCTAGCGCGACTCGCGGCGGGCCTGAATGGGCGGCCGTTCAAATCTCCGCGTCTGCCGCGGGCATGAACCGCAGCTCGACGCCGCCCTCTTCCAGAATCGCGCGCGAGCGCGGGAAGGACGCGCCCCAGACCGGGTCCTCCAGCGCCGGCGCGGTCGTGACCAGCCGCGCGATGCCGCTCTGCACGATCGCCCGCGCGCAATCGGCGCAGGGGAAGAAGGTGGAGGCGAGCCTCGCCCCGGCGAGCGCCCGACCGCCGCGCGCCGCCGCGTAGATCGCGTTGCGCTCGGCATGCTCCATCCAGACGAATCGCCCGTCCCCGGCGTGCCGCCAGTCCTGATCCGCGACGCCGGCCGGAAACGTGTTGCAGGCCGCAATGATCGGACCGCCGTCGCAGACGAAGATCGCCGCGCCGACCTGGCGCACACGATTGGGACTCGCCTGCGCCGCCTCGGCCGCGCGCTGCATCAAGGCCTCGTCCTGCATCCGCCCCTCCGCCACCCGGCCTTGCCGCTCGAATTTTTCGCACACAGGAAGCTAAAGAATAGACTATTGGCGCACGCTCGCCCGTGATCTAGTTCCCATGAGGGGAAAAGGGAGTCGGGCCATGTCATCGATCCATCGTCGCAACCTGCTCGCCGGCGGCGCCGCCGTGGCCGGCGCCGGCGTTCTCGGGCCTGTCCTGAGCGTCGAGACGCTGGCGCAGTCGAAGCCGGCTGTAAACCTGCAGCTCGGCTGGCTGCTGTCGGGCAACCAGATCGGCGAGGTCTGCGCCAAGGCGATGGGCTATTACGACGCCGAGGGCGTCGACCTGAAATTTCAGCCCGGCGGCCCGAGCATCGACGGCGTCGCGGTGGTCGCCGCCGGCCGCCACGAGGTCGGCCAGGTGTCGTCGAGCCCCTCGCTGATGCTCGCCGCCTCGCAGGACATTCCGGTCAAATGCTTCGCCACCGGCGCGCAGGTGCACCCCTACACCTTCTTCTCGCTGAAGAAGAACCCGGTGAGGGAGCCCAAGGACCTCGTCGGCAAGAAGGTCGGCATCCAGGCGACCGGCGTCATCCTGTTGCGCGCGCTGCTCGCCAAGAACAAGATTCCCGAGAAGGACGTCACCATCGTCACGCTCGGCGCCGACATGGCGCCGCTGCTCACCGGCCAGGTCGACGTCATCACCGGCTGGCTCACCAACACCACCGCGCTCAAGGTGCTCGGCGACCAGCGCGTCGACATGCGCCTGTGGGACACCGGCGTGCAGCTCTACGCCCTGCCCTATTACGCCACGCACGACACCCTGAAGAACAAGGCCGACGTGCTGGCGAAATTCCTGCGCGCCACCGGCAAGGGCTGGGCCTATGCGCTCGCCAATCAGGAGAAGGCGGTGGATTTCCTCGTCAAGGAATTCCCCAACCTCAAACGCGACGACGAGATCGAGGCGGCGAAGGTGATGCTCGACTACGCCTTCTCGCCGAAGACCAAGGTCGAGGGCTGGGGAACCATGGACCCGAAGGTCTGGCAGGATCAGATCGATCTCTACGCCGAACTCGGCCAGTTCTCCAAGCGCACGCCGAAGCTCGACGAGGTGATGACCCTCGACATCCTGAAGGCCACCGCCGACGCGCGGCCCAAGGCCTGAGGCGCCTGTGACGGCGGCGGTCGACTGTCGCGGCGTCAGCGTCCGCTTCCTCAGCGAGCGGCGCTCCGTCACGGCCCTCGAGGACGTCAGCTTCGAAGTGGCGCCGGGCGGCTTCATGAGCCTGCTCGGCCCCTCGGGCTGCGGCAAGTCCACGCTGCTGCGCGTCGTGGCCGACCTCATCACGCCGTCCGAAGGGAGCGTCAGCGTGCTCGGAACGACGCCGCAGGAGGCGCGCCGCGCGCGCGCGCTCGGCTTCGTGTTTCAGGACGCCGCGCTGCTGCCCTGGCGCACGGCGCTGCAGAATGTCGAATTGCCGCTGGAAGTCGGAGGCCGCCGCAGCCTGCCGCAAGGCGCGGCGAGCCCGCGCGAACTCTTGAAGCTTGTCGGCCTCTCCGGTTGGGAGAATTCCTATCCCCATGAACTCTCCGGCGGCATGCGCCAGCGCGTCGCCATCGCCCGCGCGCTGCTCGGCGGCCCGCGCCTCCTGTTGATGGACGAGCCCTTCGGCGCGCTCGACGAGATCACCCGCGACCGTCTCAACGAAGAGCTGCGCCGCATCTGGATGGAGACCGGCGCGACGATCCTGTTCGTGACACATTCCGTCTACGAGGCGGTCTATCTCGCCGACCGCGTGCTGGCGCTCGCCGCCCATCCCGGCCGCGTCGCCGCGATGGAGACCATCGGCCTGCCGCGCGATCGCGACCTGTCGATCCGCGACACGCCGGAATTCGTCGCCATCGCCGCGCGCATGCGCGCCCATCTCGGCCATGGAGCGATCCATTGACCGATCTGGCGACCCACGCCGACATCGCCGCCGCGCCGCGCGCCTCCGCTGACCGGTTGCGCGCCGAGGAAGAGGCATTCCTGGCGTCGCAGCGTCGCGACCGCCTGCGTCGCCGCATCCTGCCGGCGATCGGCGTCGCCTCCTTCATTCTCTTGTGGGCGGCGCTCGTCACCGTCTTCAAGGTGCCGCCTTATGTCGCCCCGTCGCCGCAGGCCGTCGTCGCCACGCTGGTCGCGCGCTTCGACGTGCTGATGGCCAATCTGCTGCCCACCGCGATCGAGGCGATTTCCGGCTTCCTCCTCGGCAATCTCGCGGCGATCGTCATCGCCACAGTCTTCGTGCACAGGAAGTCGCTCGAACAGGCCTTCTTTCCCGTCGTCGTTCTCATCAACACGATCCCCGTCGTCGCCAAGGCGCCGATCCTCGTTCTGTTGATGGGCAACGGCATGGAGCCGAAGATCGCCATCGCCGCGCTGATCTGCTTCTTCCCCACCCTCGTCAACATGGTGCGCGGGCTCGAGTCCGTGAACCCGCAGGCGCTCGAACTGATGCGCGTGCTTTCGGCCTCCAACTCCGAGATCTTCTTCAAGCTGCGGCTGATGAACGCGCTGCCCTATCTCTTCTCCGCGCTGAAGATCGCCGCCTCGACCGCGGTGATCGGCGCCATCGTCGCCGAGTGGATCGGCTCGACGACCGGCATCGGCGCTCTGATCATCCAGTCCACCTACAATTTCGACAGCGCCATGCTCTACGCCACCGTGATCGTCGGCTCGACCTTCTCGGTGCTGTTCTTCCTCGCCATCACCGGCCTCGAGCGTCTCTTCGTGCGCTGGCGGCCGGCGAACGCGCATTGACCGGAGACGCGTGATGAACGCAACGCATCCGCCCGTCGTCGCCACGTCCGATGTGGTCGTCGTCGGCGGCGGCCCCGCCGGCTTCGCCGCCGCCGTCGCCGCGCGCCGCGAGGGCTGCTCGGTGACGCTGATCGAGCGCTACCCTTATCTCGGCGGCCTCGCCTCGGGCGGCATGGTGCTCGTGCTCGACGACATGACCAACGGCTACGAGGTCACCGTCACCGGCGTCTGCATGGAGATGATCGATCGCATGAAGGCGATCGGCGCCTGCGTGCATCCGCCGAAGGAGGATCAGCGCCAGGGCTGGGACGTGCATCGCAAATGGGCGCCCTGGGGCCTGTTCGACTTTCGCTCGTCGACCAAGCCGATGCCGATCGTCATGGCCGCCGCCTTCGATCCCGACGGCTGGAAGCGCGTCAGCAACGACATGGTCAGCGAACTCGGGATCGATGTGCGCCTGCACTCCTGGTTTTCGCAGGCGATCGTCGAGGACGGCCGCGTCGCCGGCGTCATCTGCGAAACGAAATCCGGCCGTCAGGCGATCCGCGGCGGAATCATCGTCGACGCGTCGGGCGATCTCGACGTCGCCGCCTCCGCCGGCGCCGCCTTCACCGACGGCGCCTACATGATCACCACCGTGTTCCGGCTCGGCGGCGTCGACGCGGAGGAAGCCGAGCGTTTCCGTCACGAATCGCCTGAGGAATTCGCGCGCCTCGACAAGCAGGCCAAGCGCATCGTCGGCGGCTCGTGGGATCGCTGGTGGCTGAAGACGCCGCTGCCCGGAATCGTCTGGTGCAACTGCCCGCACATGACCGGGCTCGACGCGCTCAAGGTGGAAGACCAGACCCGCGCCGATTTCGAAGGCCGCCGGCGCATCTATGCGCTGGTCGATTTCGCCCGCGCCAACATGCCGGGCTTCAAGGATTGCTTCGTCGTCGACGTCGCCCCGCAGCTCGGCGTGCGGCAGACCCGCCTGTTGCAGGGCGAGTATGTGGTCACCAAGGACGACGTCAACAACCGCGTGCATTTCGCCGACACGGTGGCGCGCGGGCGCGACTATTACACGCCCTATCGCTCCATGCTGCCGAAGGGTATCGACGGTCTGATCGTCGCGGGCCGCCATTATTCGGCGACAGAATCGGCGCAGAAACTGTCCCGCGAGATTCCCCCCTGCATGTCGATGGGCCAGTCCGCCGGCGTCGCCGCCGCGCTCGCCCTGTCGCAGAATGTCTCGTTGCGCAACGTTTCGCCGAAGGCGATCTGCGCGAAAGTGCGCGCCCAGGGCGGCGATCCCGGCGACATTCCTTCCGCCAACGCAACACTTCTGGAGTCGGCCGCGTGAGCCAGCATCCCACCCGTGACGAGCTTCCTCTTTCGGGCGTGCGCGTCATCGACTTCACGCAGGTGATGATGGGCCCGGTTGCGACGCAGATGCTCGCCGACTACGGCGCCGACGTGATCAAGATCGAGAAGCCGGGGTCGGGCGATCTGTCGCGCACGTCATTTCCGAACGATCCCGCCGGCCTCGTCGGCCCGGTCTATTGCTCGCTCAACCGCAACAAGCGTTCGATCGTCCTCGACACGCGCAGCGCGGAAGGCCGCGCCGCCGTGCTGAAACTCGTCGTGGGCGCCGACGTCGTCGTCAACAACTTCCGCGCCGGCGTGATGGAGCGGCTCGGCTTCGGCTACGAGGATCTGGCGAAGATCAATCCGCGCCTCATCTACGCCGTCGGCACCGGCTTCGGTCTGACAGGCCCCTATTCGCACAAGGGCGGCCAGGACGTGCTCGCCCAGGCGATGACCGGCGTGATGCATCGCAGATCCGACGCGGATCTGCCGCTGTCGATCTATCCAACCACTTTCGCCGACTATTCCGCCGGCATGCACCTCGTTCAGGGCGTGCTGCTGGCGCTGCTGCAACGCGCGAAAACCGGCAAGGGCCAGCGCATCGCGGTGTCGCTCTACGATTCCATGCTCGCCGCGCAGACGCAGGAAGCCGCCGCGCAGATGATGCGCGGGCGCGAGGTGAACTGGGGCGCGATGCCGCTGTCCGGCGTTTTTCCGACGACGGACGGCGCCGTCGTCATGGTCGGCGCCTTCAAGCAGCACCCGTTGCGCGACATTTCCACCGCGCTCGGAATCGACGATCTGTCGAAAGATGCGCGCTTCGCCGATCACCCGGCGCAGGTCCAGAACAAGCGCGCCCTGCACGCCATCTTCCGCGAACGCTTCGCCGCCAATACGACCGCGCACTGGATTGCCCAGCTCGAAGCGCAGGACCTGCTCTGCGCCCCGGTGCGCACCCTCGCCGAGGCGCTCGCCGATCCGCAGACCGCCGTCAACGGCATGGTGATGGAGGCCGACGGCGAGGTCGAGCGCGTCAGGGTCGTCGGCTCGCCGATCCATATGGACGGCGCGCCCGTGTCGATCCGCATTCCGCCCGCGCGCCTCGGCCAGCACACCGACGAGGTGCTCGCCGGCCTCGGCCTCGCTCGTGTCAAAGCGGCTGAGTGATGCCCGTCCATTTTGAGACCCGCGACGGCGTCGCGCGCGTCACCCTCGACCGTCCTCAGGTTCTCAACGCGATCGACGCGGCGACCGAGCTCGAACTCGAACGCATCTGGAGCGCGATCGAGCAGGACCGCGCTGTCCGCGCCGTCGTGCTCACCGGCGCCGGCGAGCGGGCGTTCTGCACCGGCGCCGACATGAAGGGCGGCTCGGGCAAATCCGGTCTCGACTACTGGGCGCATGGCCGGCCGAACGGTTTTGGCGGCATCGCGCTGCGCCAGAGCCTCGACATTCCCGTCATCGCCCGCGTCAACGGCCATGCGGCGGGCGGCGGCTTCGAAATGGTTCTCGGCTGCGATCTCGTCGTCGCCGCCGATCACGCCACCTTCAGCCTGCCCGAGGCGCGCGTCGGCCGCCTGCCGCTCGACGGCGGCATGACGCTGCTCCAGCGCCAGATTCCGTTCCGCGCCGCGATGGGCATTCTGCTCACCGGCCGCCGCGTCGCCGCGCTGGAGGCGTTCGAACTCGGCCTCGTCAACGAGGTCGTCGCGCGCGACGCGCTCGACGCGGCGGTCGATCGCTGGCTCGCCGACATCCTCGCCTGCGCGCCGCTGTCGCTGCGCGCCATCAAGCAGGTGGCGCGCCGCACCGCCCATCTCGACGCGGCCGAGGCCCGCGACGCCAAACTGCCGGCGCTGATCGAGGCGCTCGTCTCGGAGGATTCGCAGGAGGGTGTGCGCGCCTTCGTGGAGAAGCGCAAGCCGGTCTGGAAGGGTCGCTGAGCGCCGCCGCGCTTCCCGTGGCGCCAGCTTGGCTCTAGGTTGCCCGCATGCTGCACGCTGCCGCGCTGCACTATTTCCGCGAAGTGGCCCGCTCCGGCTCGATCCGCCGCGCCGCCGCGACTCTGAATGTCGCCGCCAGCGCGGTGAACCGCCAGATTCTCAATCTCGAGGCGGCGTTCGGCACGGCGCTGTTCGATCGCCTGCGCGGCGGCCTCCGGCTGACCGTCGCCGGCGAGCTGCTGCTGCGCCATGTCACCGACACGCTGCACGATTTCGAGCGTCTGCGCGCCGCGATCGACGATCTGCGCGCCGCCCGCTCCGGTCACGTGACGATCGCCGCCGTCGACTCGCTGCTGGTCGATTTCCTGCCGCGCGCGCTCGATCGCTTCCGCATCGACTTTCCCGCCGTCACCTATGCGGTGACGGCCGCCCAGCCGCCGGACGTGGTGACCATGATCGCCGCGGGCGACGCCGACATCGGCTTCACCTTCGTCGGCCAGGCGCTGCATTCGGTGCGCTGGATCGCCGAGATCGCCGCCCCGATCGGGGTCGTCATGCGCGCCGATCATCCGCTCGCCGCGCGCGCCTCGATCGACTTCGAGGAGCTGTCGCGCTACCCGATACTCACGCAGAGCGGCCCCTTGCCGAAGGGCGCCGACATCGACGGCGCGCTCGCCGCCTTCAAGCGCAGCGTGACGCCGAAGCTCCAGTCCAACTCGATCCAGATGATCAAGCTGTCGCTGACCCTCGACATGGGCGTGTCGCTGTTCACGCGCCTCGGCTTCCTGCACGAGATCGAAAAAGGCGACATCGCCTGGCGGCCGCTCGATTCGCCGGGAGTCGCGACATTGCGCCTCGGCCTCGCCGCCCCGGCGCAGCGCGAACTCGGCCCGCCCGCCGCCCAGCTCGTGCGCCGTCTCGCCGACGATCTGCGACGCTTCGCCGCCGCCTGAAGCGGCGGCGCGTCAACCAGTTGGAAAGCATGACGCGGGCGCTGCGTCCTTGCGCCGCGCCCGCCTCAGTTTCGCTTAACGCGTCTGCTTCATGCTCACATTTCGTGCAGTCGGCCATACTTTTTTTGTCGCCAAGCCTCGGGAAATCGTGAGAACGGCCCGTTCCTGTGCCAGATTGGACGAGACCGCGAGCCGCAGACCGGCTGAACCGGTCGCCGTCCCGCCAGCCGGGCGGCCGCAAGTCTCGCCTTGACGCGCCGCGACGCGCCGGGAGAATTCGTCAGATGAACGCGCCTGCCAGAGCGTCCGAGAGCCACGACCGCGAGCCCGAGCCCGGCCGCCCCGGCGCCGAGCGCGCCTTCGCCGCGCTCACCGGCGATCCCAACGAGCCGCGCCGCGAGATCGGCGACGACGCGGCCGAGCTGCGGCGCGTCGTCCTCGAAAAGCTGCTCTACACCGTCGGCAAGGACAAGAACGCGGCGAGCGACCGCGATTGGTTCATCGCCACGGCGCTGGCGGCGCGCGATCGCATCGTGCAGAGCTGGATTTCCACCACGCGGGCCAATTACGCGCAGGACCGGCGGCGCGTCTATTATCTCTCGCTCGAATTCCTCATCGGCCGGCTGCTTGTCGATTCGCTGACCAATCTGGGCATCGTCGAACCCATGCGCGCCGCCCTGGCGAGCCTCGATGTCGATCTCGACCGCCTGCGCGCCATCGAGCCGGACGCCGCGCTCGGCAATGGCGGCCTCGGCCGCCTCGCCGCCTGCTTCATGGAAAGCATGTCGACGCTCGCCGTCGCCGCGCATGGCTACGGCATCCGCTACGATCACGGCCTCTTCCGCCAGGCGATCAAGGACGGCTGGCAGCACGAATATCCGGAGGACTGGCTGTCCTTCGGCAACCCGTGGGAGTTCGAGCGGCCGGAAGTCAACTATTCGATCGGCTTCGGCGGTTCGGTCGAGGCGGTGCGCCGGCCCGGCGCGCCCGACGCCCAGATCTGGCGGCCGGCCGAAACGGTCGAGGCGGTGGCCTACGACACGCCGATCGTCGGCTGGCGCGGGCGCCACGTGAACACGCTGCGCCTGTGGTCGGCGCGCGCGCCCGATCCGATGCGCCTCGACGTCTTCAACCAGGGCGACTATGTCGGCGCCCGCGTCGAACAGGTGCGCGCCGAATCGATCTCCAAGGTTCTCTATCCGAGCGACTCGACGCCGGCCGGCCAGGAATTGCGGCTGCGTCAGGAATATTTCTTCGCCTCGGCCTCGCTGCAGGATCTGGTGCGCCGCCACCTCAAGCAGCACGGCTCGATGCTCAGCCTCGCCGAGCATGTCGCCATCCAGCTCAACGACACGCATCCGGCGATCGCAGTCGTCGAGCTGATGCGCCTGCTCGTCGATGTCCACGGCGTCGAATGGGCGTCGGCCTGGGACATCACCCGCGCCACGTTCAGCTACACCAACCACACGCTGCTGCCGGAGGCGCTCGAGACCTGGCCGGTGCAGCTGATGGAGCGCGTGCTGCCGCGCCACATGCAGATCATCTATCTGATCAACGCGCTGCATCTCGACGCGTTGCGCGCCGACGGCCATGACGACGCCCGTTTCCTGTCGGCGGTGTCGCTGATCGACGAGAACCATGGCCGCGCCGTGCGCATGGGCAATCTGGCCTTCGTCGGCTCGCACAAGGTCAACGGCGTCTCGCAGCTGCATTCGGACCTCATCAAGGAGACGATCTTCCGCGATCTGCATCAGGTCTATCCCGATCGCATCGTCAACAAGACCAACGGCGTCACCTTCCGGCGCTGGCTGTTCGAGGCCAATCCGGCGCTCAAGCGGCTGCTGGTCGACGCGATCGGCCCGCGCCTGCTCGACGATCCGCTGGCCCTCGCCGATCTCGCGCCCAAGGCGGTCGATCTCGATCTGCAGTCGCGCTTCATGGCGCAGCGCCTCGCCGCCAAGGAGCGCCTCGCCAAGCTGATCGCCGACCGCACCATGATCAAGGTCGATCCGACGGCGCTGTTCGACGTCCAGATCAAGCGCATCCACGAATATAAGCGCCAGCTTCTGAACGTGCTCGAGACGATCGCCCTCTACAACGAGATCAGGGCGCAGCCGACGCGCGATTTCGTGCCGCGCGTCAAGATTTTCGCCGGCAAGGCGGCGGCCAGCTATCATATGGCCAAGCTGATCATCAAGCTCGCCAACGACGTCGCCCGCGTCGTCAACGACGACCCGACGGTGCGTGGCCTGCTCAAGGTCGTCTTCCTGCCGAACTACAACGTGTCGCTGGCCGAGGCGATCATTCCGGCCGCCGATCTGTCGGAGCAGATTTCCACCGCCGGCATGGAGGCCTCCGGCACCGGCAACATGAAACTGGCGCTCAACGGCGCGCTGACCATCGGCACGCTCGACGGCGCCAATGTCGAAATCCGCGAGCATGTCGGCGCCGACAACATCTTCATCTTCGGCCTCACCGCCGAGGAGGTTCAGGCCCGCCGCGCCGCCGGCGTCTCCGGCGAAGCGGCGATCGCCGCCTCGCCGGTGCTCGCCGACGTCCTGCATTCGATCGCCTCGGGCGTCTTCTCGCCCGACGCGCGCGACCGCTACGCCGGCCTCATTGACGTTCTGCGCCACCACGATCATTTCATGGTCACGGCCGATTTCGACGCCTATTATGCCGCCCAGCGCGCCGTCGCGACGCGCTGGCGCGACCGGAAGTCCTGGTGGCGTTCGGCGATCCTGAACACGGCCCAGATGGGCTGGTTCTCTTCCGATCGCACGATCTCGGAATACGCCTCCGAGATCTGGAACGTGCCGACGCGACGCTGACGAGGGTGGCGCTTGGCGCAAGCGGGGTGGCGGGCATCTGACGACGACGTCGCCGCGCTACGCGCGGCGCGCTGCGCTGATCCTTTTGCGCTGCTCGGCCTGCACGAGACCGACGACGGTCCGGTGATCCGCGCCTTCGCGCCGGACGCGGAGTCGGCGCGCGCGCTGACGCTCGAGGGCGCGCTGATCGCCGAACTGACGCCGCGCGGCGGCGGCGTCTTCGAGGCGCTGGCGCCGCAGGCCCGTCGCGCGCCCTATCGCATCGAGGCGCGCAACGCCGCCGCGACGTGGTCCTTCATCGACCCCTACGCCTTCGGCCCGAGCCTCGGCCCGCTCGACGATCACCTGCTCGTCGAGGGCGCGCATCTGCAGCTCTATGACCGGCTCGGCGCGCATCTCGTCACGCATGAAGGCGTCGCCGGCGTGCGCTTCGCCGTCTGGGCGCCGCAGGCGACCCGCGTCTCGGTCGTCGGCGACTTCAACCACTGGGACGGCCGCCGCTGCCAGATGCGCAAGCGAATCGACAGCGGCGTCTGGGAGATTTTCATTCCCGATGTCGCCGCCGGCCTCGCCTACAAGTTCGAGATCATCGGCCCGGACGGCGCCTTGCAGCCGCTGAAGGCCGATCCCTTCGGCTTCGCCGCCGAGTTCAGACCATCGACCGCCTCGCTCGTCGCAGCGCCCCCGGCCCATGTCTGGCGCGACGGCGACTGGATCGCCGCGCGCCGCCGCGATCCGCGCCGCGCCCCGATGTCGATCTACGAGGTGCATCTCGGCTCTTGGCGGCGCGGCCCCGGCGGCCGCTTCCTCACATGGGACGAACTCGCCGCCGCCCTCGTGCCCTATGCGACCGACATGGGTTTCACCCATCTCGAACTGCTGCCGGTCTCCGAGCATCCGCTCGACGCTTCCTGGGGCTATCAGCCGATCGGCCTGTTCGCCCCGAGCGCCCGCTTCGGCGATCCCGACGGCCTGCGCCGCTTCGTCGACGCCGCGCACGCTGCTGGCCTCGCCGTGCTGCTCGACTGGGTGCCGGCGCATTTCCCGACCGATCCGCACGGCCTCGCCCGCTTCGACGGCGCGCCGCTCTACGAGCATGCCGACGCCCGCCGAGGCTTTCATCCCGACTGGAACACGGCGATCTACGATTTCGGCCGCCGCGAGGTGGCCAACATCCTGTCCGCCAACGCGCTCTACTGGCTCGACCGCTTTCATGTCGACGGGCTGCGCGTCGACGCGGTCGCCTCGATGCTCTACCTTGACTATTCGCGCAAGGCCGGCGAATGGCTCCCCAACGCCGAGGGCGGCAACGAGAACTGGGACGCCGTCGGCTTCCTGCGCCGAGTCAACGAACGCGTTTACGAGGCCTTTCCCGGCGCGGTGATGATCGCCGAGGAATCGACCGCCTGGCCCGGCGTGTCGCATCCCACCCATGCCGGCGGCCTCGGCTTCGGCTTCAAATGGAACATGGGCTGGATGAACGACACGCTTCGCTACATGGCGCAGGACCCCGTTCACCGCCGCTACCACCACGACAAACTGACCTTCACGCTGATGTACGCCTTCAGCGAGAATTTCATCCTGCCGCTGTCGCATGACGAGGTCGTCCACGGCAAAGGCTCGATCCTTGGCCGAATGCCGGGCGACGACTGGCGCCGCTTCGCCAATGTCCGGCTGTATTACGCCTTCATGTGGGCCCATCCGGGCAAGAAGCTGCTGTTCATGGGCCAGGAGTTCGCCCAGGGCCGGGAATGGGACGCCGACGCCGGGCTCGACTGGGCTGTGCTCGACCATGCGCCCCATCGCGGCGTGCAGGCGCTGGTGCGCGATCTCAACCGCCTGCATCGTGACAAGCCGGCCCTGCACGCCCGCGATTGCGAGGCCGACGGCTTCCGCTGGATCGTCGTCGACGATGCGCTGCAATCGGTCGTCGCCTTCCTGCGCCTCGACGGCGCAGGCGGTCCGCCAGTGGCGGCAATCTTCAATTTCACGCCGGTTGTGCGTGAAAATTACCGGATCGGTCTGCCCGCAACCGGGCGCTGGCGGGAAATTCTCAATACGGACGCCGCCCATTACGGCGGCTCGGGCCGCGGCAATCTCGGCGGCGTGACGGCCCGGCCGGAGCGCTGGCGCGATTTCCCGGCCTGCGCCGATTTGTCTCTTCCCCCCCTGGCCGCCCTCTACCTGGAATTTGATCCGGAATGACGACCGTGAAGCCCCACTCGGCTAGACTCCAGCGCGTTGGGAGGAACCGAGCTATGCAGGAAGCCCCCTACGCCCGCTACGCGATGGCCTATGTGCTGGCCGGCGGCCGCGGCAGCCGGCTGATGGAATTGACCGACAAGCGCGCCAAGCCGGCGGTCTATTTCGGCGGCAAGTCGCGGATCATCGATTTCGCGCTGTCCAACGCCCTCAATTCCGGCATCAAGCGCATCGCGGTGGCGACGCAGTACAAGGCGCATAGTCTGATCCGCCACCTGCAGCGCGGCTGGAGCTTCTTCCGCACCGAGCGCAACGAGAGCTTCGACATCCTGCCGGCGAGCCAGCGAGTCGCCGAGGACATGTGGTACATCGGCACCGCTGACGCCGTCTATCAGAACGCCGACATCATCGAGAGCTACGAGCCGCGCTGGATCATCATTCTGGCCGGCGACCACATCTACAAGATGGACTACGAGAAGATGCTGCAGCAGCATGTCGACCAGCAGGCCGACGTGACGGTGGGCTGCATCGAGGTTCCGCGCCACGAGGCGAGCGGCTTCGGCGTCATGCATGTCGACGAGACCGACCGCATCATCGACTTCATCGAGAAGCCGAAGAATCCGCCCGCCATGCCCGGCAAGCCGGACACCGCGCTCGCCAGCATGGGCATTTACGTGTTCGAGGCGAACTTTCTCTACGAGCAGCTTCGACGCGACGCCGCCGACCCCCGTTCGAGCCGCGATTTCGGCAAGGACATCATCCCCTTCCTCGTCGCGAACGGCAAGGCGGTCGCCCATCCCTTCTCGCGCTCCTGCGTGCGGTCCGATTTCGAGCGCGCGCCCTACTGGCGCGACGTCGGCACCATCGACGCCTATCACGCCGCCAACATCGATCTCACCGACGTGACGCCCGAACTCGATCTGTTCGACCGCGACTGGCCGATCTGGACCTATGGCGAGGTCGTACCGCCGGCGAAATTCGTGCATGACGACGAGACGCGGCGCGGCCAGGCGATTTCCTCGCTGGTCTCGGGCGGCTGCATCGTCTCCGGCGCCAGCCTGCGCCGGGCGCTGCTGTTCACCGGCGTGCGCGTCAATTCCTACGCGCATGTCGAGAATTCGGTGGTCCTGCCCTATGTCGACATCGGCCGCTCGGCGCGCCTGCGCAAGGTCGTCATCGATCGCGGCGTGCGCATTCCCGAGGGCCTTGTCGTCGGCGAGGACGCCGCGCTCGACGCCTCGCGCTTCCGGCGCAGCGAAGGCGGCGTCTGCCTGATCACGCAACCGATGATCGACCGGCTGACCAACGCATGACGGCGCCCGCGCTGCGCGTTCTGGCGGTCGCCTCGGAAGCCTATCCGCTGGTCAAGACCGGCGGACTGGCGGATGTGGTCGGCGCCCTGCCTGCCGCGCTCGCGGCCGCGGGCGTCGAAACGCGCACGCTGCTGCCCGGCTACCCGGCGGTGCTGAAGGCGCTCGCCGGCGCTGCGCCGGTCAACGCCTGGCCCGCCTTTTTCGGCGGCGCCGCGCGGCTCCTCGCCGGCCGCGCCGGCGCGCTCGATCTCTTCGCACTCGACGCGCCGCATCTCTACGACCGGCCGGGCAATCCTTACATCGGCCCGGACGGCGCCGACTGGCCGGACAACGCGCTTCGCTTCGCCGCGCTGGCGCGCGCCGGCGCCGACGTCGCGCGCGGCGCCCTCGCCGCCTGGCGGCCCGATGTCGTCCATGCGCATGACTGGCAGGCGGCGCTGCTGCCAGCCTATCTGCGCTATGGCCCGACGCCCGCCCCGCGCAGCGTCGTGACCGTCCACAACCTCGCCTTTCAGGGCCAGTTCCCGCGCGCGCTGCTTGCTTCGCTCGGTCTGCCCGAGGCCTCCTTCGCCATCGACGGCGTCGAATATTACGGCGCGATCGGCTTCCTCAAGGCAGGGCTGCAACTGGCCGACGCCATCACCACCGTCTCGCCCACCTATGCGCTCGAGATTCAGGGCCCCGAGGCCGGCATGGGACTCGACGGGCTTCTGCGCACGCGCAGCGGCGCGCTGCACGGCATCCTCAACGGCGTCGATGTCGACGTCTGGAATCCGCAGACCGACCGGCGCATCGCCGCGACCTACGCGCCGCGCGCCATGCGCCGCCGTGTCCAGAACAGAACGGCCCTGCAGCGCCGGCTGCGCCTCGAGGAGGACGATGGCGCCTTGCTCATCGGCGTCGTCTCGCGCCTGAGCTGGCAGAAGGGGCTCGATCTCCTGCTCGAATGCCTGCCGACCCTGTTCGAGGAAGGCGCGCAGCTGGCGCTGCTCGGCGCCGGCGACGCCGATCTCGAATCCGCCTATCGCTCGGCCGCCTCTTCCCATCCCGGCCGCGTCGGTCTGTTCATCGGCTATGACGAGGATCTCGCGCATCTGGTGCAGGCCGGCGCCGACGCCCTGCTCGTGCCCTCGCGTTTCGAGCCCTGCGGCCTGACGCAGCTCTGTGCGCTGCGCTATGGCGCGGTGCCGATCGTTGCGCGCGTCGGCGGACTCGCCGATACGATCGTCGACGCCAACGAGATGGCCCTCGCCGCCGGCGTCGCCACCGGCGTGCAATTCGCCCCAGGCTCCGCCGCGCGGCTCTCCGACGCGCTGCGCCGCGCCGCGGCGCTGCACTGCGATCGCGCGGTCTGGTCGCGCCTGCAGACCAACGGCATGAACGCCGACGTGTCGTGGACGCGCCCGGCGCGTCGTTACGTCGAAATTTACCGTCGCCTCGCCAGAAACGAGCCGCTCACCTGACACGTCGGATTCATCGCCATGCGCCAGACGATCGAGACCAGGCCCTTTGCCGATCAGCAGCCCGGGACCTCCGGCCTGCGCAAGAAAGTGCCGCATTTCCGGCAGCCGCACTACGTCGAGAACTTCGTGCAGTCGATCTTCGACTCGCTCGAGGGATTTGAGGGCAAGACGCTCGTCGTCGGCGGCGACGGCCGCTACTTCAACGCCGAGACGATCCAGACCGTGCTGAAAATGGCGGCGGCCGCCGGCTTCGGCCGCGCCGTCGTCGGGCGCGGCGGCGTTCTGTCGACGCCGGCCGCCTCGGCGCTGATCCGCGCGCTCGGCGCCTTCGGCGGAATCGTGCTGTCGGCGAGCCACAATCCCGGCGGGCCGGATGGCGACTTCGGCGTCAAATACAATGTCGGCAATGGCGGCCCGGCGCCGGAGAAGATCACCGACGCGATCGCCGCGCGCACGAAGACGATCGCGCGCTATCACATCTGGCAGGCGCCGGACGTCGATCTCGCGCGCCTTGGCGAAACCGCGCTCGGACCGTTGACGGTCGAGATTGTCGATCCGGTGACGAACTACCAGCGCCTCATGGAGCAGCTGTTCGACTTCGCAGCGATTCGCGCGCTCTTCGCCGGCGGGTTCACCATGCGCTTCGACGCCATGTCGGCCGTCACCGGCCCTTACGCGAAAGCGATCCTCGAAGGCGCGCTCGGCGCCGCGCCCGGCACGGTGATCAACGCCGAGCCTCTGCCCGATTTCGGCGGCCATCATCCCGACCCCAATCTCGTGCATGCCCGCCATCTCTATGATCTCGCCATGTCGAAGAATGCGCCCGATCTGTGCGCGGCCTCCGACGGCGACGGCGACCGCAACCTCGTGATCGGCCGCGACATGTTCGTCACGCCCTCCGACTCGCTCGCCATCCTCGCCGCCAACGCCCATGTTGCGCCGGGCTATGCCAAGGGCATCGCCGGCGTCGCCCGATCGATGCCGACCAGCGCCGCCGCCGATCGCGTCGCGGCGAAACTCGGCGTCGGCTGTTACGAGACGCCGACCGGCTGGAAATTCTTCGGCAATCTGCTCGACGCCGGCCTCGTCACCATCTGCGGCGAGGAAAGCGCGGGAACCGGCTCCAGTCATGTGCGTGAGAAAGATGGATTGTGGGCGGTTCTCCTCTGGCTCAACATCCTCGCCGTCCGCAGGCAGAGCGTCGCCGACATCGTGCGCGAACACTGGGCGACTTACGGACGAAACTTCTATTCCCGCCACGACTACGAGGAGGTCGACGCCGCCGGCGCCAACGCGCTGATGACGGCCTTGCGCGAACGCCTGCCGCAGTTGAAGAACCAGCGTTTCGGCGCGCTGACGATCCGCGAGGCGGACGATTTCGCCTATCACGATCCTGTCGACGGGTCGGACTCGAAGAAGCAGGGCGTGCGGCTGATGTTCGAGGATGGCTCGCGCATCGTCTATCGCCTGTCCGGCACGGGCACGGCGGGCGCGACGTTGCGCATCTACATCGAGCGCTATGAACCCGACGCCGCGCGCCATGCGATCGACACGCAGGCCGCGCTCGCCGATCTCGTCGCCCTGTCGCGCGACATCGCCGGCGTCGAGCGTCACACAGGGCGCGCCGCGCCGAGCGTCGTCACGTGACGCGTCGCGTCGGACCCGGGGCGCCCGAACCTCTCGGCCTCACCTTTTGCGAGGGCGGCGCCAATGTCGCCGTCGTCTCGTCGGCCGAAACGATCGAACTCTGCCTTTTCGACGAGGCTGATCGCGAATGCGAGCGCCTGCTCTTGCCGACGCGCTTCGGCGCGGTCTGGTGTGGCTTCGTCGAGGGGCTCGAAGCCGGCCAGCGCTACGGCTTGCGCGCGCATGGGCCTTTCGCGCCGGCGCGCGGCCTGCGCTTCGATGCGCGCAAGCTGCTCGTCGATCCCTACGCGCTGGCGCTCGACCGGCCCTTTGCGCTGCATCCAAGCCTGTTCTCGCATGGCGCGGACGCCGACGCCGACAGCGCGCCGGTCGCGCCCAAGGCGATCGCGATCGCCCTGCAGGCCGCGCCGCCTGGACCGCGCGCCTCGCGCCCCTGGCGCGACGCGATCATCTACGAGCTGCACGTCAAGGGCTTTACGCAGCGGCTCGAAGCCGTGCCGCCAGCCGATCGCGGCACGTTCCGCGGGCTGGCCCATCCCGCCGCGATCTCCCATCTCGTCGAACTCGGCGTCACGATCGTCGAACTGATGCCCTGCGCCGCCTGGATCGACGAGCGTCATCTGCCGGCGCTCGGCCTGAGCAACTACTGGGGTTACAACCCCATCGCCTTCATGGCGCCGGACCCGCGCCTCGCGCCGGCCGGCTGGGTCGACGTGCGCGCCGCCGTGGACGCGCTGCGCGCCGCAGGAATCGAGACCATTGTCGATGTCGTTCTCAATCACAGCGGCGAGAGCGACGAATTCGGTCCGACCGTGTCGCTGCGCGGTCTCGACAACGCGCTCTATTACCGACTGCGCGCCGACGACGCGGCGCGCTACGACAATGACGCGGGCTGCGGCAATGTTCTGGCCCTCGATCGCGCTGCGCCCTTGCGCCTCGCCATGGACGCGCTGCGCGCCTGGGCGAATTATGGCGGCGTCGACGGCTTCCGCTTCGATCTGGCGACGACGCTGGCGCGCCGCGCCGACGGATTCGACCCTGAGGCGCCTTTCCTCGCCGCGCTGGCGCAGGATCCGCAACTGCGCAAGCTGCGGCTGATCGCCGAGCCCTGGGACATCGGCCCCGGCGGCTATCGCCCCGGCGCATTCCCCGCCGCCTTCGGCGAGTGGAACGACGCCTTTCGCGATATCGCGCGTCGTCTCTGGCGCGGCGACCGCGGACTCGTCGGCGACATGGCGACGCGCCTCGCCGGTTCGGCCGACCGCTTCGCTGCGAAGCGCCCGTCGCGCAGCGTCAATTTCGTCACCGCGCATGACGGCTTCACGCTTGCCGATCTCGTCGCCTTTTCGGCCAAGCGCAACGCCGCCAATGGCGAGGACAATCGCGACGGCGCCGACCACGAGATCGGCTGGAGCAATGGCGTCGAGGGCGCGAGCGACGACCCCGCCATCCTCGCCGCACGCCGGCGCGACGCGCGCGCGCTGCTCGGCACGCTGCTGCTGTCGCGCGGAACGCCGATGCTGTCCATGGGCGACGAGCTCGGCCGCACGCAGGGCGGCAACAACAACGCCTATGCGCAGGACAACGCGACGTCGTGGATCGACTGGGCCAAGGCCGACGCGGCGCTCCTCGCCTTCACGCGCCGCCTCGTCGGCCTGCGCAAGGCCCATCCAGCTTTGACCCGCGACGCCTTTCTCGACGGCGCGCCGCTCGACGGGTCGCTCGTTCCCGACGTGCAATGGCTGCGCCCCGACGGCGCCGAC
Source organism: Methylobacteriaceae bacterium (assembly GCA_016793505.1). Lineage (GTDB taxonomy): Bacteria > Pseudomonadota > Alphaproteobacteria > Rhizobiales > Beijerinckiaceae. Next base: position 32,788 of record JAEULW010000193.1, read on the forward strand.
ATGCGCGCCGAAGACTGGCCGCAGGCGCAGGCGCTGATCGCCTCTCTCTACGCCCCCGCCGAGGAGGACCGCCCCGCCGATCGCGTCTGCGTCGCGCTCAACCCGTCGCGCGACGATGTCGTCCTGCAGCCGCCCACCCCGCGCCCCGGCTTCGTCTGGACGCTGGCGCTCGACAGCGCCGCGCCCGAGGCGCAGGCGCGCCCGCTCGAAGGCGCCTGTTCTGTCGCCGCGCGCAGTGTCGCTCTGCTCGTCGAGCGCAGCGACGCGCGTCCCGCGCCGCGCGGCGTCGACAGCGCGCTGCTCGATCGACTGGCGCGGGCCGCCGGGATCGCGCCGGACTGGAGCGCGATCGACGGATCGCGCCATGTCGTGTCCGACGCGACCAAACGCGCTCTGCTGACCGGCCTGCGTCTGCCCTGCGACAGCGCCGCTGAAGCGCGCGAGTCGCTCGGCCATCTCGCCGATCTGCTCGATCGCCGCGCGACGCCGCTCGTCGCGGCGGCGCGCCCTGGCGCGCCCTGCGCGCTGCGCCTGCCGATTGGCCGCAGCCGCCCGCGCGCGCTCCTCGTGCAGCGTGACGACGGCGAGACGATCGCGGTCGCCCTGCGCGAGCCGCGCCCCGTCCGCTGGCGCGCCCGCGACGGCCGCCTCGTCGAGGGGCTCGAGATCGAGGCGCCGGCGCTGCCGCAGGGCCGCGCCCGCCTGACGCGCGACGATGCGCCGGACGTCGCCGCGACGCTGATCGTCGCAGACCGCGCCCATATCCCCGACCGCCTGCGGCGCGAACGCGCCGCGGGCCTCGCCGCGCAGCTCTATTCACTCTCCGGCGCCGGCGGCGTCGGCGACTTCGCGGTCCTTGCCGATCTCGGCGCGCGCTCCGGTCGCGCGGGCCTCGCGACCGTCGGCCTCAATCCGCTGCATGCGCTGTTCCCGCAGCAACCGGAACGCGCCAGCCCCTATCACCCCTCCGACCGTCGCTTTCTCGACTGGCTCTACGTCGATTGCGGCGCCGCCGTCGGCGACCAAAGCCGGCGCCTGATCGACTATGGCGCGACGCGTGCGGCGAAAGCGGCGACGCTCGACGCGGCGCATCGCGCATTCGCGCAGCAGCGGCTTCGCGATCCGCAGGCGCCCGAAGTTCGCGACTTCGCCGACTTCGTCGCGCAAGGCGGCGACGCGCTGTTCCGATTCGCCTGCTTCGAGACGCTCACGGCGCTGCGTCCGGAGCGCGACTGGCGCGACTGGCCGGCGCCGCTGCGACGCGGCGACAGCGAGGCTCTCGCCGCCTTCGCGCGCCAAAACGCCGCGGCGATCGAGGCC
>JAEULW010000202.1 GCA_016793505.1 Methylobacteriaceae bacterium
AAGGGCCGACCACATTGGGGCCGCGCCGGATTTGCACCGCCGCCCAGATCTTGCGGTCGGCCCAGATGATGTAGGCGACGATCACCAGCACCGCGACCAGGAAGGCGAGGCTCTTGGCGACGATGATGAGGAGCGGCAGGAACCAGCCGTCGGAGAGGGGCGACATCGATTACTCCGCAGCCTGACGCGCAACGCCGGACGCGAGGGCCGAGCATTCGGCCATCGTCGCGGAGGCGCGCGCGATCGGGTTGGTGAGATAGTAGTCGGAAATGGCTGGGACGAAGCCGTCGGACGACGCGCCGCCGCCGGCTGCAAGGCCCGCCAGCGCGCCGGCGTCCCCCGGCGCGATCTCGTCGAGCCGGGCGAAATGCGGATGGGCGGCGTAGAGCGCGGCGCGCAGCTGCGTCAGCGAGTCGTAGGGCAGCCGGTGGCCGACGACGTCCGACAGCGCCCTCAGGATCGCCCAGTCCTCGCGCGCCTCGCCGGGCGGGAAGCTCGCCCGTTCGGTCGCCTGCGCGCGGCCCTCGGTGTTGACGTAGGTCGCCGATTTCTCGGTGTAGGCGGCGCCCGGCAGGATCACGTCGGCGCGATGCGCGCCGCGGTCGCCATGCGTGCCGAGATAGACGACGAAGGCGCCCGCAGGAATGGCGATCTCGTCCGCGCCGAGATTGAAGAGCACGTCGAGCGCGCCGGCCTTCAGCATGCCCGCGGTGTCGAGCCCGCCTTCGCCCGGCGTGAAGCCGAGATCGAGCGCGCCGACGAGGCCGGCCTCCGTGTGCAACACGTTGAAGCCGTTCCAGCCCTCGGCGATCGCCCCGCGCGCCTGCGCGAACTTGACCGCCAGCGCCAGCACGGCGGCGCCGTCCGGCCGGTTGAGCGCGCCCTGCCCGACGATCACCATCGGCTTCTTCGCCGTGGGCTGATACGGCTCGGCGACCAGCCGCGCCAGCGTCTCGGGCCCGGCGCCCAGATGTTTGACGTCATAGGTCAGATCGACCTTCTCGCCGATCAGGCCGACCTCGAAACCGCCCTTCAGCCAGCGCCGGCGGATGCGCGCATTGAGGACCGGCGCCTCCTTGCGCGGATTGGCGCCGATGATCATCAGCGCGTCCGCCTCGTCGATGCCGGCGACGGTCGAATTGAAGATGTAGCTGGCGCGGCCGTTCTTCGGATGCAGCGGCGAGCCGGGATAGCGGCAGTCGAGATTCGCCGAGCCGAGCTTGCCCATCAGCTGCCCGAGCGCGAACATCTCCTCGACGCCCGCGAGCTGCCCCGCCAGCGCGCCGACGCGCGCGCCGGGAACGCCCTTCAGCTTCGCGGCGATCGCCGCAAAGGCCTCGCTCCAGCTCGCCGGCTGCAGCTTGCCGTCCTTGCGCACATAGGGGCGATCGAGCCGCTGCGTGCGCAGCCCGTCGACGACATGCCGCGTCTTGTCGCCGATCCACTCCTCGTTCACCGCCTCGTTGACGCGCGGCAGGATGCGCATCACCTCGCGCCCGCGCGTGTCGACGCGGATCGCCGAGCCGAGCGCGTCCATCACGTCGATCGAGGGCGTCTTGCGATATTCCCAGGGCCTCGCCCGGAACGAGGCCGGCTTGTGCAACAGCGCCCCGACCGGGCAGAGATCGGCGATGTTGCCCTGCAGCTCGCTCGCCATCGCGCTCTGCAGATAGGTGGTGATCTCGGTGTCCTCGCCGCGGCCGATCGCGCCCATGTCGCCCGTGCCGGCGACTTCCGCCGTGAAGCGGACGCAGCGCGTGCAGTGGATGCAGCGGTTCATCGAGGTCTTGACCAGCGGCCCGATATACTTGTCCTCGACCGCGCGCTTGTTCTCGATGAAGCGCGAGGAATCGACGCCATAGGCCATCGCCTGGTCCTGCAGGTCGCACTCGCCGCCCTGATCGCAGATCGGGCAGTCGAGCGGGTGATTGATGAGCAGGAACTCCATCACCCCTTCGCGCGCCTTCTTCACCATCGGCGATTTCGTCAGCACGACGGGCGGTTCGCCGTTCGGTCCAGGCCGGCAGTCGCGCACCGACATGGCGCAGGAGGCCTGCGGCTTCGGCGGGCCGCCCTTCACCTCGACGAGGCACATCCGGCAATTGCCGGCGATCGACAGCTTCTCGTGGAAGCAGAAGCGCGGAATCTCGACGCCGGCCGCCTCGCACGCCTGCAGCAGCGTGTATTCGGGCGGCACGTCCACTTCGACGCCATCGACGATGATCTTTGTCATTTCGTCTCGTCCAATCTGCCCGCGTCCTGCCCTGCCCTGAGCGACGCGCCGTGCGCATTTCGGCCTGCTGTTTCACTTCGCCGAGCGAACGCTCGGCCTCCGCCACGTCCGCCGCGTTGAGCGGCAGCGGGCAGACATTCTGCCCGTCGATGATGAAGCGCTGCTCGGTGAGCCGCGTGCCGCTGGCGATC
>JAEULW010000205.1 GCA_016793505.1 Methylobacteriaceae bacterium
CATCGGAATGGTGATGAGGATGCCTGTCGCCGCGATCAGCTCCCACACCGGGCCGCGCTCGACGACAAAGCCGACGATGCCGACCGACAGCGGCACCACCTTCTGACGCGACAGAAGATAACCGAACAGGAATTCGTTCCAGGTGATGATGAAGCAGAAGATCGTCGCGGTGAGGATGCCGGGGCGGGCCATCGGCACGACGATGTCCCAGAGCACGCGCAGCCGGCTCGCCCCGTCGATCAGCGCCGCCTCTTCCGTCTCGTCGGGAATTGCGTCGATGAAGCCCTTGATGGTCCACACCGCATAGGGCAGCACGATGGCGAGATCGACGATGATCAGCGCGGCGTAGGTGTCGAGCAGGCCGAGCTTGCGGAACATCACATAGAAGGGCAGCACGATCGCCACCGCAGGGATGAACTGCGTCAGCAGGATCCACTGGAACAGCGCGCGCTTGAAAGGGAAATGGAAGCGCGAGAAGGCGTAGGCGGCGCTGACCGCGATCGGAATGGCGATCGCCACCGTGCCGCAGGCGACGATCAGGCTGTTGAGAACCTTCTGGCCGATCTGCCAGCGCTCGCCGAAGACTTCGCGAAAATTGTCGATCGTCGGCGGGAAGACGACGGTGTAGCGATAGACGAATTCCGGGCTCTTGAAGGCGGTCAGCACCATCCAGAGAATCGGGAAGAGCACAATGGCGCCGACGGCGACGAGCGTCGCGATCTCCAGCGCGCCGAGCCAGCGGCGGCGGCGCTCGGCGGCGCGGCGGCGCGCCGCGGCCAGGCTCTGCGCGGCGGCGCTCATGCCGGCTTCCTGAACATGAAGCGCATGTAGGACAGCGAGATGAGGAAGAGCACGGCGGTCAGCACATAGGCGACGGCCGCCGCATAGCCGAAATCATAGTCGCGGAAACCAAGGTGATAGGCGAAGAAGGCGAGCGTCGTCGTCGAGCGGCCGGGGCCGCCGGCGGTCATGGTGACGATCGAATCGAACACCTTCAGCGCGAAGACGCTCTTCAGAATGACGGCGATCATCAGCACCGAGGCGAGCTGGGGCAGCGTCACGTCGAAGAAGACGCGCCACTCGCTCGCCCCGTCGATGCGCGCGGCCTCCTGCGTTTCGGGCGGAATCGAGGCGAGGCCGCCCATCAGCATGAAGGCGAAGTAGGGCGCCCAGTGCCACAGGTCCGCCGAGATCAGCGCCGCCATGGCGAGCGTCGGGCTGGCGAAATAGTCGACGTCGCGCATGAAGGGGAAGACGGCGGCGATGGTGCGGGCGAAGGCGCCATATTCCGGGTTGAACATGAAGCGCCACGAAATGCCGATCAGCGCCGGGCTCATGGCGAAGGGCAGGATGATCAGCGTGCGCAGCACGCTCTGGCCGAAGCCCTGACGCAGCAGCAGCAGCGCCAGACCGAGGGCGGCGAGGATCGTCAACGCGACGTCGAAGATCACGAAGATCGCCGTGACGCGCATCACGGTCCAGAAGTCGGGGTCCTCGCGGAACGCCTCGAGATAGTTGCCGGCGCCGACGAAGCGGCCGAGTTCGACGCTTTTCGCCAGATTGAGGACGTGCAGGCTGGTCCAGAAGGAGCTCAGCAGCGGCCAGACGGTGGTGATCGCGACGACGAGCAGCGCCGGCGCGACCAGCAGCATGGCGGTGCGGCGCGCATTCATGCGCGCGCCGCCGGTCCGGCGGGGTTCGTCGATACGCCCCGCATCAGGACGCCGTCAGCCCCGGCGCATGATGCGCGCGGCCTGCGAGGCCGCGGCGTCGAGCTGTTCCTTCACATTGTCGCCGCCGCCGGTGACGATGTTCGACATCGCCGCCGCCAGCACGTCGACGATCGGCAGGAATTCGGGGATGTTGGGGATCGACTTCTTGGTCGTCTCCAGCGCCTTGGCGGCGATGCCGTGCATGCCGCTGAAGCGGGCGTTGACCTGCGGGTCGCGCAGGTTCGACCAATGCACGCAGACGACGTCGCTCTCGGCCGGATCGAGCAGGATCGAGCGCTCGATCTCGGGCGCGGAGATGAAGTCGAGGAACTCCATCGCCGCGTCGCGGACTTTCGAGTTCTTGTTGATGCCGTAAATCCAGTTGTTGGTGTAGGTCGTCGCGCCGACGCCGGGATAGGAGGGCAGCGGCGTGAAGCCGGCCTGATCGAGCTTCACCGTCGCGTCGGGCAGGCGGAAGCGGTTGTAGACGTGCCACCAGGTCGGCAGCATCGCGGCGCGGCCCTGGAAGAACACGGTGTTGGAATCGGCCTCGTTGAAGGAGGCCGCGCCCGGCGGGCAGATCTTGTGCTTGAGGATGATGTCGGTGAAGTCCTTCGCCGCCTGCACGCCCTCGGCGCTGTTGAAGATCGGCTTCATCTTGTCGTCGAAGAGATCGCCGCCGCGGCCCCACAGGAAGTTGTACCAGACCATCAGGTTCTGCCCGTCGGCCTTGCCGTAGGGGATGGTGACGCCGTAGACGCCCTGATTCTGCGCCTGCACGGCCTTGCCCGCCTCGACCATCTCGGCCCAGGTCGTCGGCGATTTGAAGCCGGCCTTCTCCATCAGGTCCTTGCGCTGCCACAAGAGCTGGATGTGGCAGCGATTGGGCAGGCCATAGATGCCGGAAGCAAATTTCGCGGCGCCGAGGAACGGCGCGGGATAGCGCGACAGGTCGATCTTGCGCGCCTCGATCTCCTTGTCGAGCGGGGCGAGATATTTGTCGATCAGCGGCGGCACCCAGGCGTCCATCGCCGTGATGACGTCGAAATCGTTCGAGCCGCCGACCATCTCGGCGGTCAGGCGCTCGCGCAGCGCGGCGAAGGGCACGTAGACATAGGTGACCTTGATCCCGGTCTGCTCGGTGAAGGCGGCGGCGCGCTTGGCGTGGGCGGCGAACTGCGTCGCCTGCACCGAGAGCACCTTCACTTCCTTGCCGGCCATCGGCTTGCCGGGCGTGATCGCCGCCCTGAGCGGCGTGGCGCCGAGCGCGCCGGCCGCGGCTGCGCCGCTGATGATCTGGCGACGATTGATTTTCATGGCGGCAACCTCCCTCAGAGCCTTTAAAACCAAGGCTTACATGAAATGCATGCGTGGTCAATCAATGCCGCGTCGATTGCGCCGCAGGGCGGCCTTGCGCCGTGCAATCCCAGAAATTGCTTGAAGCGTCATGGCGGCTGGGGCAGGCTGAGGATCGGACGACATCGATCCTTGCAATCGAATGCAAGCGGTCGTTCCCGCAGACGAGGCGACGATTCGATGACGATGCGGCGATCGACGCCTGCCGGGGTGCGGTTCATCAAGGCGCCAGCGGGGGCCGGCTCGACCGCGCCGGCCGGACTCGGCGAGGCGGTGGCGGCGATCCTGACTTCCGTGAAGGCGCGGGGCGACGCGGCGCTGCGGGACTATTCCCGTGAGTTCGACAAGGTCGAAGTCGACGCCTTCGAGGTGACGCAGGCCGAGCGCGCCGCGGCGGTGGCGGCGCTCGATCCGCAGACGCGGGCCGACACCGAGTTCGCCATCGAGCGGGTGCGGGCCTTCGCGGCGGCGCAGATGGCGGCGTTGCGACCGGTCGAGATCGAGGCGCTGCCCGGGCTGCATCTCGGCCATCGCGTCATCCCGATCGAGCGGGTCGGCTGCTACGTGCCGGGCGGGCGCTATCCGCTGCTGTCGGC
>JAEULW010000246.1 GCA_016793505.1 Methylobacteriaceae bacterium
GGAAGACGCGCAGGCCGCCCTTTCCGACGGTGAGCGCGTGGCCCGGCGGCAGCGTGCGCACGCCCTTGAACAGCGTCTGTTCGCCGATCGTGTACTGGAAGGCGATGTATTCGCCGAGCGCTTCCGGGTCGGTCGCGACGTCCGGCAGGAAGGGCAGAAGCGCCTTCATTTCCGAGGCGAAATACAGCGTTCCGTCGACGACGGCGTAGTAGAAGGGCTTGATGCCGAAGCGATCGCGCGCGGCGAAGAGCCGCTCGCCGTTCCAGATGGCGAAGGCGAACATGCCGCGCAGATGCCTCAGACAGTCGAGCCCCCAGACGGCGTGCGCGGCCAGAATGGTCTCGGTGTCCGAGGCGGTGCGGAACGACCATTTGTCGCGCAGTTCGGCGCGCAGCTCGGGGAAATTGTAGATCTCGCCATTGTAGGCGATCACCGCGCCGTCGGCGCCGGTCATCGGCTGCGCGCCGGCCGGCGACAGGTCGATGATCGCAAGCCGGCGGTGGGCGAGGCCGCAGCGATCGCGCTCCTCGCGCCAGACGCCATGGCCATCCGGCCCGCGATGGGCGATCAGATCGCCCATCGCGGACAGGCTCTGACGCAGCCGCGGCACGCCGCGGCCGTCGAGAGAAACTGCGCCTGCAATACCACACATCGCCGTCGTCTCCGCCGCTCCGGCGCGTCCGCGCGCCGCTCGCGGCTCAAATCGTCACTGCAAACCGTTCGCCCCAGATGCCGAGGTTGACGATCCGCCACAGCGTGAAGTCAACCGGGCGGCGGCCCTCGAGCATGTCGTCGCGCAGGGCGCGCGTTCCGGCTGCGTCCATGATGTCAGGATAGCGCGCCAGGGTCGCGTCGACGCCGTCATGGATCAGACGTCGCAGCGGGCCGCGGAACCAGGCCTCTTCGGGCGTTGCGAAACCGAGCTTGTCGCGGCGCTGGCGCACCGCTTCGGGCAGAATGCCGGACATGGCGCTGCGCAGCACGCGCTTGGTGTCGCCGCCGACGATCTTGTGGTCATTGCCGAGGGCGAGCGAGAATTCGACCAGCGGATGATCGAGGAAGGGCACGCGCGCCTCGATCGAATGCGCCATGGAATTGCGATCCTCCCAGTGCAGAAGCATCTGCAGATTGGAGGCGAAGGTCATCGTCAGGCAGAGTGAGCGGAGGTCGGTCGGCGCGGGCAGCCCGACGCTCTCGGACGCAAGGGCCAGGGCGCCTTGCGGATTGCCGCGCCGGCGCAGAAGATCAGCGCCGAGCCAGTCGTGCTGGGTCAGCGTCTGGCGGGCGCCGCGCAGCAGGCGCGAGGCGGCGGCGGGCAGCAGCGGCACGACGTGGCGGGCGATCTGATCGAGCAAAGGCGCGCCATGATAGCGCTTGCGCTCGAGCATGGCGCGGCCGAGGTCGAGGAAGCGGCCCTGCTTCGTCAGGCTCGCGAGATAATAGTGGAAGCCGCTGTGATAGCCGGCGAGCTGTTCGTCGGCGCCCTGGCCGTCGAGCATCACCTTGACGCCGACGCGCCGCGCCTCCTCGAACACGCACCATTGCGCGAAGATCGATGTCGATCCGAACGGCTCGTCCTGGTGCCAGGTGATATCCGCGGCGCGCTGAAAAACCTCTTCGGGGCGCGGAAAGATGAAGTGCGGCTCGGCCTGCGTGGCGGCGACGACGGCGTCCATGAACGGCTTCTCGTCGACGCTCTTTTCGGCGTAGCAGGCCGAGACGGTGTTGACGCGATCGCCGGGCGGCATGCGCTGCGCCATCAGGCAGACGATCGAGGAGGAGTCGAGACCGCCGGACAGGCAGGAGCCGACCGGCACGTCGGAGCGCAGATGCAGGCGCACCGCATCAGCGAGGAGATCGCGGAAGCGCGCAGCGGCCTCGGCCTCGCTCAGCCGTTCCTCGCCGGCGCCGACCGGATACCATCGGCGGACAGTGACGAGACTGCGCCCGCCCGTCGTCTCGACGCGCGCGCATTCGCCGCCGCGCAGCTGGCGGACGGCTTCGAACATCGTCTCGCCGGTATGGTCGCTGATGCCCGAGGCGAGGAAGTCATGGACGCGCGCGACATTCATCCGCGACTCGACGCCGGGCAGGCCGAGCAGCTGCTTGATCTCCGAGGCGAAGGCGGCGCCGGCGCCGCATTGGGCGTAATAGAGCGGCTTGATGCCGAAGCGGTCACGCGCGGCGAACAGCGTCTTGTCGCGATCGTCCCAGATGAGGAAGGCGAACATGCCGCGCAGACGCGTCAGGCACGCCTCGCCCCAGATCATGAAGGCGCGCAGCAGGACTTCCGAATCCGACTGCGAGACGAAAATCTCGCCGTGCGCCTGCAATTCCTCGCGCAATTCGACGTAGTTGTAGATTTCGCCGTTGAAGACCAGCCAGAAGCGGCCGGATGCGTCGCTCATCGGCTGGGCGCCGGCCTCCGACACGTCGATGATCGACAGGCGCCGATGTCCGAGCGCAGCCGGCCCGGCCGGGCTGTCGAAGACGCGCCAGCCGCGCCCGTCCGGCCCGCGATGGGCGACGAGGTCGATGCGCGCAGGATCTGGCGTCAGCCCGATCGATCCGAACAACCCGCACACGCGTGATACCTGCTCCTCGAGCCTCAGGCCGATCCGATCGGCGCGTCGGCGACGGGTGACCGCCCGACCGCGGCCGCGCAGAGCGCCAGCAGCTTGCGGCTCTCGGCGTCCCAGTTCAGTTCGCGCGCCGCGGCCAGCGCATTGTGCTTGAAGCGGTCGACGCGCGCCGGGTCAAGCCGATTGATGGCTTCGGCGATCGGCCCGGGTTCGGCGGCGGATATCTCCTCTCCAAGATCGTATCGATGCAACAGGGCGGACATTTCTGGAAGATTTGAAATGCACAAGGCGAGGCCTGCCATTGTATACTCAAAAAATTTATTCGGAAGAACATGGACATTCTGTTCCGAATGGCCGGGCAATGCAAAAAGTCCGACGTCGAATTCAGCGGCGCGGGCGACGAGCTCGATCATCGGAACGGGCAGGTCGAATCGGACGCGCCCGGCGACGCCGGCGTCGGCGACCAGCGCCCGCAGCCTGTCGAGATAGTCCGGCGCCGCCGGGCCGCGGATGGTCAGGTGGAATTCCGCCCGGCACAGCGCCATCGCGGCGATGCAGGCCTCGAGGCCGCGCCCGGGCGAAACGACGCCATGATAGAGCAGGGCGATCGTCTGGCCGGTCGGGCGCGGCGCGCAGCGCTGATAGGCCGGCGCGTTGCGGATCACGACCGGCGGGGCGGGCAGCCGGTAGACCTCGTGCAGGCGCGCGGCGATGCCCTGCGACACGCAGGTGACGAAGGCGGCCCCGGCGACGCCCGCGCCCTCCACGGCGACGATCAGCGGGCGCTGGGTCAGCCGCCATCGGGCGTCCTGAGCGTATTCGTCCATCGCCAGTTCGTGCGTGTCGTAGGCGTAGCGCGCCCCCTGCTCGGCGGCGAGGCGGCGGGCGATCGGCAGCGTCGTCCAGTCATTGGCGAGCCAGAGATCGGCGCGATAGCCGCGCGCCAGCCGGTAAATCTCCTCGAAATTCGTGTTCAACGCCCAGTAGTGGCGTTCCGCGCCGCCGCCCGCCAGCGCGCCGCGCCGCGCCGCCAGCAGCCTGCCGCCGACGCGGACGGCGGCGCGGGCGCCGGCCGTCAGGCCGCGCCGCGCCAGCCAGATTGCAGCAGCCGGATCGCGCCCTCCGAGCGCGGCGAAGCCGCCTGCGGCGCGCGCCCAGAGGCGGGGCGCGGCCGGCGTCAACGTCCCCGCAAGGGCGTCGCGAACCCGGGCGCGCGCAGGTTCGGTGCGCTTCCGCATGCCGTCCTCGACATCCGATGTCGCGGCGGCCGCGATGGCGTGACACGGCCAGGCGGGCGGCGCCGAGCGATGCCCGGGCAGGCCGAAACCGGCGACCTCCCACCCTGCGGCGGCGAGCGCGTCGCCCTGGCGGCGCACGCGCGGATCGTCAGGAATCGCCGAAACGCAGAGAAGGCCGATCCGCGGTGGGCGCGGCGGGGCAGTGGCTGGCGTCGGCGACATGGAAGGGGTGGCGATCCGTCGAAGGCGCGGCGCGCGACAAGGCGCGCCGGGTCCGGCGTTCACAAGCACATCCGCGCCGCCCCGTCCAGTTGACGCGGCTCACGCCGCCTTCAGGCCGACGTCGGGCAGGCCGGGGCGCGTCGCCATCGCCCTGGCGACGATCGCCTCGACCTCGGCGCGCTCGCGATCGAGCAGCGGCAGCCGCGGCGGGCGCGTGCGCCATGTGCCGCGGCCCATCAGGTGTTCACACAGCTTGATGCACTGCACGAGGTCCGGCCGGGCGTCGAGATGCAGCAGCGGCATGAACCACTCGTAGAGGCTCATCGCCTCGCCGTAGCGGCCCTGGCGGGCGAGGCGGAACAGCGTCTCGCCCTCGCGCGGGAAGGCGTTCGACATGCCCGACACCCAGCCGACCGCGCCCATCGCCACGCTTTCCACGACCACGTCGTCGAGCCCGGCAAACAGCACGAAGCGGTCGCCGACCATGTTGCGGGTGTCGATGAAGCGCCGCGTATCGCCCGAAGAGTCCTTGAAGCAGACCACCGTCTCGCAATCGGCGAGGCTGGCGAGAATGTCCGGCGTTACGTCGTTCTTGTAGATCGGCGGGTTGTTGTAGAGCATCACCGGCAGATCGGTCGCCTTCGAGACCGTGCGGAAATGCGCCGCGGTTTCGTGCGGCTTCGACGAATAGACCAGCGCCGGCATCACCATGACGCCGTCGAGGCCGACGCGGGCGGCCTCCCTGGCCGTCTTCACGGCGAAATCGGTGGTGAATTCGGCGACGCCGCAGATCACCGGCACGCGGCCGCGGACGACCGACTTGGCCGCCTCCATGATCGCCACCTTTTCGGAGCGCTCGAGCGAGGTGTTCTCGCCGACCGTGCCGCAGATGATCAGGCCGGAGACGCCGTCGCGCACAAGATTGTCGAGGACACGCGCGGTCGCCTCGACATCGAGCGAGAAATCCTCGCGGAACTGCGTCGTGACGGCGGGAAACACGCCGGACCAGTTCACCTTTGCCGCCATCGTCCGATCCTCCGGCTGCGCCGCGTCCCAAGGGACGTCGCGTCGATCGCGATGATGTAGATTATATAAAATATTCGGTCAAGCCGTCGTGTCGCTCCTCGGGGTCGGCGGAACCGGAGCGCGTCGCGCTTGCAGCGCGCTCCCGAGCCCCTGCGACAGCGGCGACCGGCGGACGCCGTCGCGCTCAGGCGCGGCGACGTTCGACGACGACGAAGAGCGCCGCGGCGACGCCCGCCAGGGCGAGGAAGATCGCGCCGGGCGGCAGGCCGAGCAAGGTGTGAAGCTGCGCCTTGCCCAGCTTGCCGACGGGCAGGATCACGGCCTTCACCCAGTCGAAGGTCAGCGCGTAGAGGACGCCGCCGAGCAGCATGCCGGCCGCGCCGACCAGAGCGTGGAGGCTGCCGCCGCCGATGGCGGCGAGCGCCGTGCCCGGGCAATAGCCGTAGACCACCATGCCGACGCCGAAGATCGTGGCGCCCAGCGCCACGGCGAGCATGTCCGCGTCCTTGATGTGAAACTTCGCGTAGCCGAGATTGACCAGCGCAAAGACGCCGACGCCGCCGACGATGATCGCCGTGAGCATGATCTTCAGCACGGTGAAGTCCCTGAACAGGAACTGGCGGACGATGGTGTTGTAGTCGGCGACGCGGCCGCGATGCAGCAGGAAGCCGAAGACGGCGCCGAACAGCACGGCGAGAACGAGCGAGGCGGTTCCGGAGACGGGAAACATCGGGCTCTCCTCAGGCTTTGACGCGGAACATGACGAAGGCCGTCGCGATGCCGGCGACGAACATGGCGGCGAGGAAGGTCCAGCCGCTCAGGGCCAGCTGCAGACCGCCCGAAATGCCGTTGCCGCTGGTGCAGCCATTGGCGAGGCGCGCGCCATACATGGCGATGACTCCGCCGAGAAAGGCGGCGACAAAGCGCTTGCCGGCGGAAGGTCCGAAGCGCTCGGCCCAGAGCGTCGGCACGCTTTCGAGGCGGAAGCTGCGGGCGGTCATGGCCGAGAGGAAGCCGCCGATCATCGTGCCGACCAGGAACAGCGTGCCGTAATCGAGCTTCAGCGGGTTCTTCGCCCAGTAGGAATTGGCGGCGACCGCATCGGCGCCGAGGACCGGCGCGGCGACGCCGCCCGAGACCTGCGCCAACGAGGTGGTGATGCCGAGCGGCGCATTGACGACGACGAAGACCACCCAGCTCAGGACGCCGATCCCGACGCCGACCAGATAGGGCGTCCAGTCGACGCGGCCGGCGACGCGCGCGCCGGCGCCGTCGAGCGTGGAAACTGACATGCCATCCCTCCATATATAATGTATATCTAAATTAGAATGTAACGAATGACGGAGGGCGCGTCAATCGTTCAGGCGCGGCCGGGCGAGGGCGGCGAGGCGCGCAGGGGCCAGAGCCTCGGCCAGCGGGGCGGACAGGCGTCGTCGCCAGTTCGGCCGTTCGCGATCGGTGCCGGGCAGGTTGATCGCCGTCGCTTCGCCGGCGAGGTCGTCGATCTGCGCCATGGCGATCAGCGACGGCGTCGCGGCGACGAAGCGGCTGGCGGCGTCGACGAGGCGCATGTCGAAGGCGCCGTCGGGGGCAAGATCGACATCGAGGGCGCCGGCCGCGCGCAGCGCCGCAAGAAAGGCGCGCCGGTCGGCGGCGCGGTCGGCGCGCTCGCGCGCCGCGTCTTCGGGCGTCAGCAGGCCGAGCGTCGCGCGCTCGTCGATGTCCTGTCCGCTCCACCAGCCGGCGAGCGTCGGAAGATCATGCGTCGAGGCGCAGGCCATGGCCTTGGCCGGATAGGCGGCGGGCGGCGCAAATCCGTCCGCGTCGCGCTCGAACCAGAGGACGCGGTAGCTCAGCACGTCGGCCGCCGCGAGTCGGTCGCGAAAACCCTCGGGCACGGTGCCGAGATCCTCGCCGACGACGAGGCAGCCGGCGCGCCGGCTCGCCAGCGCGACGACGGCGAGCGCCTCCTCGAACGGATAGGCGAGATAGGCGCCCTCGCTCGCCGCAGCGCCGTCGGGCACGAGAAAGAGCCGCGCCAGACCCATCACATGATCGATGCGCAAGGCCCCGGCGTGGCGCATGTTGGCGGCGAGCAGGGCCTCGAAGCCGGCGAGACCGTCGCCTTGCATCGCCAGCGGATCGGGCGGCGGCAGGGCCCAGATCTGGCCGGCGGCGGAAAACGGATCGGGCGGCGCGCCGATCGAGGCGCCGGCGATCAGCCGGTCCTGCGTCGCCCAGACCTCGGCGCCGTCCGGCGCGGCGCCGACGGCGAGATCGCGATAGAAGCCGAGCCAGAGGCCGGCGTCACGGGCGCGGTC
>JAEULW010000259.1 GCA_016793505.1 Methylobacteriaceae bacterium
TTCTCGTTCAAATATTCGCCGCGCCCCGGCACGCCCGGCGCCGAGATGGATGGGCAGGTCGACGAGGCGGTCAGGAGCGAACGCCTGCATCGCCTGCAGGCGTTGATCGAGGCGCAGCGCCAGGCCTTCAACGCGGCGACGGTCGGGCGCGTCTGCGACGTGCTGTTCGAGAAGCCGGGCCGTCACGCCGGCCAGATCGCCGGCAAGTCGCCCTGGTTGCAGGCGGTGCAGGTCGATGGGCCGGCGGCGTTGATCGGCGAGCTCGCCGAGGTCGAGATCACGGCGCAGGGGCCCAATTCCCTGTTCGGGCGGCTGACCGGCGTGGTCCGCCCCCGCGAAGGAGGCGCATGAACGACAAGACCGGCGTCAGGACGGGCGAGCGCGCGGGCGCGCGTGGCGAACAGGCGCGCGGCGGCGTCGCCGAGCAGTCCGAAATCACCCTGTCCTTCGACGACAACCGCCTCGCCCAGCTCGTCTTCGGCCAGTACGACCAGAACATCGCCAAGATCGAGCGTCAGCTCGGCGTCATGGCGACCGCGAGCGGCAATCATGTCGTCGTGCGCGGCCCGGCCGAGGCGGCCGAGCTCGCCCGCCGCGTGCTCGAGAATCTCTACGCGCGCGTCGCCGCCGGACAGCCCGCGACGCTCGGCGACGTCGACGGCGCCATTCAGGAAGGCGCGGTGCAGGGCAATCTGTTCGTGCGCGAGCCGGAGGCCGGCCGCGGCGCCTTCGATCAGGTGCAGACGCGCAAGCGCGGCTCGGTGCGCGCCCGCAACGCCGCGCAGGACCAGTATCTGCGTCTGCTCAAGAACCACGAACTGGTCTTCGCCGAAGGCCCGGCCGGCACCGGCAAGACCTGGCTCGCCGTCGGCCACGCCGTGCAGCTGCTCGAGCGCGGCGTCGTCGAGCGGCTGATCCTGTCGCGCCCCGCGGTCGAGGCGGGCGAGCGGCTCGGCTTCCTGCCCGGCGATATGCGCGACAAGGTCGATCCCTATCTGCGCCCGATCTTCGACGCGCTGCACGATTTCATGGACGGCCGCATGGTCGAGCGCGGCATGCAGACCGGCATGATCGAGGTCGCCCCGCTCGCCTTCATGCGCGGCCGCACGCTGACCAGCGCCGCCGTGCTGCTCGACGAGGCGCAGAACGCCTCCTCGATGCAGATGAAGATGTTCCTGACCCGCCTCGGCGAGGGCTCGCGCATGATCGTCACCGGCGATCCGACGCAGACCGATCTGCCGCCCGGTCAGGTCTCCGGCCTCGCCGAGGCGATCCGGCTGCTGTCCGGCGTCGAGGGCGTCGGCCATGTCGTCTTCCGCGACGTCGACGTCGTGCGCCACGATCTGGTGCGCCGCATCGTCTCGGCCTACGAGGCCGCCGCGCGCCGCGCCCGCGAACAGGCGCCGCAGCGATGAGCGCGGGGCGAAGTCGACGCGCCGACCCGGCGATCGCGGTGGCGATCGAGAGCGAGGGCTGGACCGGGCTCGACGTCGAGGCGCTCGCCCGACGCGCCGTCGCGGCGGCGCTCGCCGAGGCGAAGGCGAAGCTCGCGCCCGGCGCCGAGATCAGCCTGATGTTCGCCGACGACGCGGCGCTGCGCGCCCTCAATCGCGATTTCCGCGGCAAGGACAAGCCGACCAACGTGCTCTCCTTCCCCGCCGTCGCGCCGGCGGCGCTGGCGCGCGCCGCCCATGTCGGCGACATCGCCATCGCCCACGAGACCTGCGCGCGGGAAGCGGGCGCGGAAGGCAAGTCGCTCGAAGATCACGCCGCCCATCTCGTCGTGCATGGCGTGCTGCATCTCGTCGGCTACGACCACGAGACGCCCGATCAGGCGGAGGAGATGGAGGCGCTCGAGCGGCGGGCGCTGGCGCGGCTCGGCGTCGCCGATCCTTACGCCGACACGAGTCCCGAGGAGGCCAGTCCATGAGTTCCGGCGATGTCTCGCCGCAAGCGGTCCCGGTCGAGCCGACGCGCCCGACGCCGCGCCTGTTCGAGCGCATCCGCAGCCTGCTCGGTCTCGACGCGCCCTCGGCGCGCGACGACATCGAGGAGGCGATCGCCGAATCCACCGAGACGGGCGAGCTGTCGACGCAAGAGCAGTCGATGCTCAAGAACGTCCTCGGCCTGCACGAGATTCGCGTCGGCGACATCATGGTGCCGCGCGCCGACGTCGTCGCCGCGCCGATCGACGCCACGCTCGGCGACGTGCTGGCGCTGTTCCGCACCGCCGGCCATTCGCGTCTGCCCGTGCATGGCGCGACGCTCGACGATCCGCGCGGCATGCTGCACATCCGCGATTTCGTCGACTATCTCGCCGGCGCCGCGCTCGGCCGTCGCCTGCAGCGCGAACAGCGGCGCGAGGGCGTCGCCCCGCAGCGCCTCGTCGGCGCGCTCGATCTGTCGACGCCGCTCGAGAGCGCCAACATCCTGCGCCCGGTGCTGTTCGTGCCGCCCTCGATGCCGGCGCTCGATCTGCTGGTGAAGATGCAGGCGACGCGCACCCACATGGCGCTGGTGATCGACGAGTATGGCGGCACCGACGGCCTCGTCTCGATGGAGGACATCGTCGAGGTGATCGTCGGCGACATCGAGGACGAGCACGACGAGGCCGAGGGCCCGGCGATCGAGAAGACCGGCGAGGACGTCTTCGTCGCCGATGCGCGCGCCAGTCTCGAGGAGGTCGCCGCCGCCCTCGGCGTCGAGCGCGACGCGCTTGCCGGGGGCGAGGGCGTCGACACGCTCGGCGGGCTGATCGCCGCGCTCGCCGGCCGCGTGCCGGCGCGCGGCGAGACCGTGACCTCGGAGGCCGGCCTCGTCTTCGAGGTGCTCGACGCCGATCCGCGCCGCGTCAAGCGCCTGCGCATCCGCCGCCGGCCGGCCGCCGATCCCGCCCTGTCCGACAAGGCCGACGAAACCGGCTAGTCTGCACCGCGATTCGCGGCGCGGACGGGGGAGATTCGCAGGGTTGAGCAGTCTGGGCGACAGCGCGCCGGCGGCGCGGGCGTTCGGCGCGGGGCCGCTCGCGCGCCTGTCGCATGTCGTCATCCTCGCCGACGGCTGGACGCGCCGCGCCATCGCCTTCGCCGCCGGCGCCGTCGGGGCGCTCGCCATGGCCCCCTTCGACATCCTGCCGGCCATGGCCGTGTCGCTGTCGCTGGCGGTCTGGCTGATCGACGGGGCGGCGGAGGGCGATCCGGCGAGCGGCGCGAAGAGCCTCTTCGCCTCGCTGCG
>JAEULW010000308.1 GCA_016793505.1 Methylobacteriaceae bacterium
GGGAGTCCGCGCCGCTGTTCGAGACGGCGCGTGCGCTCGAGATCGGCTTCATGCTGGGCTATGCGGAACGCATCGAGGTCGCCGGCCGCGTCCGCCGCTTCAACACGCAGATTCTCGTCGATCCGTCGGGCGCGATCGTCGGCAAGTATCGCAAGATTCATCTGCCCGGCCATGCCGAGCACGAGCCCTGGCGCGCTTTCCAGCATCTTGAGAAGCGCTATTTCGAGGTCGGCGACCTGTCCTGGCCGGTGTGGCGGACGATGGACGGGCTGTTCGGCATGTGCATCTGCAACGACCGGCGCTGGCCCGAGACCTATCGCGTCATGGGCCTGCAGGGCGTCGAGATGATTCTGCTCGGCTACAACACGCCGGTGCACAATCCGCCCGCGCCCGATCATGACCGGCTCGGCGATTTCCACAATCATCTGGTGATGCAGGCCGGCGCCTATCAGAACGCCACCTTCGTCGTCGGCGTCGCCAAATGCGGCGTCGAGGAGGGCTGCGAGATGATCGGCGGCTCGGCGATCATCGCGCCGACCGGCGAGATCGTCGCGCAGGCGATCACCCGCGACGACGAGCTGATCATGGCGCGCTGTGATCTCGACGCCTGCGTCAGCTACCGGACGACGACGTTCAATTTCGCGCGTCATCGCGAGCCCGATCAGTATCGCATGATCGTCGAACGCAAGGGCGCGACGCCGCCGCCCTGAGCGCGGCCAGGGAGAGGGCATGAGCTACGATCTGATCCTGCGCGGCGGCCGCGTCGTCGACCCGTCGCAGAAACTCGACGGCGTGCGCGACGTCGCCTTCGCCGGCGGCAAGGTCGCCGCGATCGGCGCGGCGCTTGTGGCCGGCCCGCGGACCGAGATCCGCGACGTCTCGGGCTGCATCGTCACGCCGGGCCTGATCGATCTGCACACCCATGTCTACTGGGGCGGCACCTCGCTCGGCATCGACGCTGACGAGTTCTGCCGAACCTCCGGCGTCACCACCTCGGTCGACACCGGCAGCGCCGGCCCGGGCAACTTTCTCGGCTTCCGCAAGCATGTCATCGAGAAGAGCCAGGCGCGCATCCTCGCCTATCTGCACGTCTCCTTCGCCGGCATCTATGGATTTTCCAAGAACACCATGGTCGGCGAGAGCGAGGAGCTGCGCCTGATGGCGCCGCGCGAATGCGCGCAGGTCGCCGACGAGAACCGCGACGTCATCGTCGGCATCAAGGTGCGCGTCGGCCGCCATTCCTCCGGCACGCAGGGCTGGGCGGCGCTGAAGATGGCGCTGGAGGTCGCCGAGGAGGTCGGCATGCCGCTGATGGCGCATATCGACCATCCCCCGCCGTCTTATGAGGACGTCGTCGGCCTGCTGCGCCCCGGCGACATTCTCACCCACGCCTTCCGGCCCTTCCCCAATTGCGCCGCGGACGGGCAGGGCAAGGTCAAGCGCGTCGTGCGCGAGGCGCGCCAGCGCGGCGTGCTGTTCGACATCGGCCACGGCATGGGCTCCTTCGCCTTCAAGACGGCGCGGGCGATGCTCGCCGGCGGCTTCCCGCCGGATACGATCTCCTCCGACGTGCACCAGCTCTGCATCAACGGCCCGGCCTTCGATCAGGTCACCACCATGTCGAAGTTCCTGTGCATGGGCATGGAGTTCGGCGACGTGATCGCCGCCTCGACCGTCAACGCCGCGATGGCGCTGAAGCGGCCCGAATACGGTTCGCTGAAGCCGGGCTCGCTCGGCGACGCGACGGTGCTGTCGATCGCCGAGGGCAGGTTCGACTATGTCGACGTTCTCGGCGAACATCTCGAGGGCGACAGGAAGATCGTCGCCGAGGCGAGCGTGCTGCGCGGCGCCTGGTTCCACGCGGCCAAGCCCGGCCGCTTCGCCCCTCAGGGAGGTCAGGCATGAGCGAGACGCCCGACATGCGCCTTCAGGCGCTCGGCCTGACCCTGCCCGAGACGCCGGTTCCGGTCGCCAACTACGTGCCGTTCCGCCGCGACGGGGCGACGGTCTATCTCTCGGGTCAGGGCCCGCGCAAACCGGGCGGCGGCTATCACGTCGGCAAGGTCGGCGACACGGTGGCGATCGAGGACGCCTACGCCCATGCCCGTTCGACCGGCCTGCAATTGCTGGCGGTGATGAAGGCGGCGGCCGGCGGCGATCTCGGCCGCGTCGAGGTGGTCAAGCTGTTCGGCATGGTCAACGCCGCGCCCGATTTCGCCGATCATCCGAAGGTCATCAACGGCTGTTCGGATCTGCTCGTCGAGGTGCTCGGCGAACGCGGCCGCCACGCCCGCTCGGCGATCGGCATGGGCTCGCTGCCCAACGGCATGACCGTCGAGATCGAGGCGATCATCCGCCTCGTCGACTGACGGCGCGTCGGGCGCGTCAGGCCGCCCGCACGATCGCGACCGGCGCGCAGGCGGTTATCTCGCCGTCCGAGGCGATGCGGAACTGCGCCGCCGCGCCGTAGAGCCGGCGCATTTCCTCGACCAGCCGGCGATGCGCCGGCGGCGGCTCGCACAGCGAGGGGAACAGGAAGCGCAGCACGCGCTCATAGCCCGTCGCCTCCGGATCGAGGGCCGTCTGCACCGGCGCGAGGCGCTTGTCGTAAGCCTCGACGATCGCCGCCGGCGCCCCTTCGGCGACGAGCACATGCGTCGGGGCCGGAGCGTGGCCCGGCCGCGCGACCTTCAGCCGCATCCGCAAGTCGCTGTCGCGACACGCGTGATCGCGCATCCGGGCGCGCAGATCATGCGTCCGTCCGACGAACAATGTCGTATAGACGCCGCTGCGCGACGATTGCGCCGCTATGATGTAGCAGCCAGGCCCTTTCGGCAGCGTCCAGAATTCTGTATCTGGCCAGATATACGAAGAAAAGACGTGGTCGAGCCCCAATTCGTCTTTGAAATGGCAGTCCTGTCGCAACACGTCGCCTCCGGCCGCGGCGCACCATAGGCGCGAGGCCTCGCCATTTCTTTGGCGCGACCGCTACAATTCGAGCCATCGGAACGATGTTCACAGGCGCGCGGTCAGCGCGTCCTGGCGCGAATTTCAGCCGCCAGCGCGTCGATCGCCCGCGGCGTCGCCGGTCCGGCGCAGAGCGTCAGGGGGTCGGCCGAGACGAGCCGCCGCTCCGGCGGGTAGAGCGCCGCCAGCGCCGGATGCCACAGCAGCGCCTTGCCCTGATCGGCCGCCTCGGCGTCGAGGTCCGAGACGAGCAGGAAGTCCGGCCGCGCCGCGATCACCCGCTCGAGCGGCGCGAAGCCGCCGGCCGCCAGCCCGAGATCGGCCGAGACGTCGCGCAGCCCGGCGGCCTCGGCGATCTCCGTGGTCACAGTCCGCGCGCCGGGGACATAGCCGCGCCGGTGGAGCGTCAGGAACGTCGCCGGCCGTCCCGCCGCGCCGCGCGCCCGCGCCAGCGCCGCGTCGATCTCGCTGATCAGCGCCTCGCCGCGCGCCGTCTGGCCGAGCCGTTCGGCGAGATCGCGGATTTGCGCCCGTCCCTCGGCGAGGCTGCGCCAGGGCGGCAGCGCATAGATCGGCAGCTTCTTCTCGGCAAGCAGCGCCCGCGTGAACGGCGCGTCATGCGCGCCGATCAGCACCAGATCGGCGTCGAGCCGCACCAGCTCCTCGGCGACGCCGCGATTGAGCGGATAGGCTCGCGCCTGATCGGCGACGGGCGACAGCGTCGGATCGGCGGCGAGCGCCGACAGCGAGACGATCTGCGCCGGCTCGGCCAGCGCCAGCAACAGCTGGTCGGCGCACAGATTGGCCGAGACGACGCGCCGCGGCGCCGCCTCGGCGAAGCCTGCGAGCGCGGCGAACAGGGCGACGAGGGCGCAGCGTCGGAAGGTCACGCCCGCGAAAGTAGAGATTGCGCGGCAACCCGTCAGCCCCTACGAGTCGGGGCGATGACGGCGCTCCGGAGCGATCCGGAGCAGATGGGAATGCGGTGACGGGCCTTGCGCCCGGATTCCGCGGCTGCCCCCGCAACTGTGAGCGGAGAGCCTGTTCCGAACGCCACTGCCCCCTGGGGCGGGAAGGCGGAACGAGGCGAAGACCCGTGAGCCAGGAGACCGGCCGTCGTCGCGTGAAACTCGAATCGCCGTCGGTGGGACGGCGGGAGGCGACATGACTGCGATCCTTCGGCGCCGGGCCGTTCTGGCCGGCGCCTCTTCCTGCGCATTGTTGACGTTTCTTTCCGCGGCGTCGGCGCAACCCGCGCCCGAGGCGCTGCCCGATGTGGTCGTGACGGCGGCGCGCGCGCCCCAGTCGGTCTCCCGCGCCGGCAGCGCCATCTCGGTGATCCGCGCCGACGAGATCGCCGCCGCCGGATCGAAGAGCCTGGCCGACGTGCTGCGCGCCGCCCCCGGCCTCGACGTCTATGAATCCGGCGGTCCCGGCGGCCTGTCGAACCTGTCGTTGCGCGGTTCGCAGCCCGGCCAGACGCTGATCCTCGTCGACGGGATGCGGATGGGCGATCCGACGACGCCGACCGGCGAATTCGATCTCGGCGTCATTTCGGTGACCGACATCGAGCGCATCGAGGTGCTGCGCGGCCCGCAATCGGCGCTCTACGGCTCCGACGCGATGGGCGGCGTCGTCAAC
>JAEULW010000312.1 GCA_016793505.1 Methylobacteriaceae bacterium
CGAAACGAGATCGCGCGTCGTCAGCCCCCAGCGGTCGGGCGGCGCGGCGGCGGTGATCAGCACGGAGCTGCGCTGCTCGCGCGCCAGATTGAGCAGATGAAACAGCGCCGCCTCGGCGCCGCCGATCGTCTCGCCATCCTCGACCAGCACCGCGCCGGCCGCCGCCAGCGCCGGCGGATCGGCGAGCGACAGCGAGGCGGCCGACAACGTCCGCGCCCCGGCGCGCTGCGCCCAGATCGCCGCCAGATGGCTCTTGCCCGAGCCCGAGGGGCCGACCAGCGTCAGCACCGGATCGGGCCAGCGCGGCCAGGCGCCGATCAGCTCGTAGGCCGCCTCGTTCGACGACGAGACAAGAAAATCCTCGACGCCGAAACGCGGCTCGTGCGGCAGGTCGAGGGCCAGCTGATCGGGTCTGCGCGTCACGGCGCGACATCGTCCATGCGCCGCTGGGTTCCGAGGAACAGGCGGCTGCGCCTGTATTGCGCCAGCCCGTGCCGCGCCAGCACGCCGAGCGCGGCGGCGACCGGCACCGCCACCAGGAGGCCGACAAAGCCGAACAGCGAGCCGAAGGCGAGCAGCGCGAACATCAGCCACACCGGATGCAGCCCGACCGACTGGCCGACGAGGCGCGGCGTCAGCACGTTGCCTTCGAGGAACTGTCCGGTCGCCACCACCGCCACGGCCAGCGCCGGCAGCGTCCAGCCCGGCCAGCCCTGCACGATCGCCACCGTCACCGACAGCAGGAACACCGTCATCGAACCGACATAGGGGATGAAGCTCAGAAGGCCGCCGACGACGCCGATCAGCAGCCCGTAATTGACGCCGACCAGCGTCAGCCCGAGCCCGTACCACAGGCCGAGGAACAGGCAGACCAGCGACTGCCCGCGCAGGAAGCCGGCCATCGCCGCGTCGATGTCCCGCGCCAGCTGATGGATCGTCTCGCGATGGTCGCGCGGCAGATTGGCGTCGATCGCCTCGACCATGTGATCCCAGTCGAGCAGCACGTAGAAGGCGACGACCGGCGTGATCACCAGCAGCGAGACGAGGCCGACCAGCGCCGCCCCGCCCGACAGCAGCGAGGTGAAGAAGCCGATCAGCCATTGCCCGGCCTTGCCGAGCATGTCGTTGGCCGCCTTCTGCAGGTCGCCGGCGGCGACCGAGGGATCGACGCCGAGACGCTCGGCGATGCGCAGGCCCCAGCGTTCGAGCAGCGCCGCGCCCTGTTCGCTGGCCAGCGCCTGCAGGCGCATCAGCAGCTTCGGGAAGGCTTCGATGAAGCCGGCGGTCTGGCGCGCCAGGATCGGGGCGGCGATCATCGCCACGAGCAGCGCGACGAGCAGGAAGACGACGAGGATCGTCAGCGTCGCCATCAGCCGGCTCATGCCCCAGCGCTCGAGCCGGTCGGCGACCGGATCGAGCAGATAGCCGAGCGCCAGCGCCGCCACGAAGGGCAGCAGCACGTTGGACAGCTCGTAGAGCGCGAACACGAAGACCGCGAGCGCGATCAGCCAGATCGCGGCCTGTCGTTGCATCGTCATGGCCGCGACGACTCCCGCTGCATATGGACGAACCACTGGGTGAAATAGGCGCCGGCCGAGGCGACGGTCAGCGCCGCCACCAGATACAGCGCGAACCGGAAGCCGTCTTCCAGCGGCCAGTCGAAGGCTTTCGCCGCCAGCACGAAGGCCGCGAAGGCGATCTGCGCGGCGGTGTTGAGCTTCGACACGGCGAGCGGGCGGATCGCCACCGGCCGCGCCAGCAGCCAGGAGACGATGATCGCCCCGACGATCATCAGGTCGCGCGACACGACGAGGATCGCGATCCATGGCGGCAGCACGTCACGCACCGCCAGCGTCACGTAGATCGACACCAGCAGCGCCTTGTCGGCGAGCGGGTCGAGATAGGAGCCGAGCTCGGTGCGCAGGTCGAACCGCTTGGCGAGGAAGCCGTCGACCGCGTCCGAAACGCCGGCCAGCAGGAACACGAGGAACGCCTCGCGCCACCGCGACGACGCAATCATCACGACGATGAGCGGCACGAGAACGAGCCGGCCCAGCGTGATCATGTTCGGCAAACTGGCGAAGAGAGCTGTCCTGCGCATCATCCCAAGATCGATCGGCCGCCTGCTCCCTTGCGGCAGCCTAGCACAGAACGCCCGCCGTCGCGCGCGCGCCGGCGCCGCGGGGCGGTTCAGAAATTATGGCGATAGGCGAGGCCGCCATGAACCCCGGTCCCGATGGGCCGGGGGCCGAGCTGGGCGTTGGCGAACACGTCGATGATCATGTTCGGCCGGATGCGCCAGCCGAGCCGCGCCCCGACTTCGGCGAAGGTGACCTCGCGAATCTTCGGATCGACCGTCCCGAAGCCGAACACGGAGATTTTCAGCCCGCTCTTCGAGCCGAAGGTGCGCACGACGCCGGCGTTGAGGTTGGCCTCGAGCCGCGCCCCGAACAGATGCGTCCATTGCGCGGCGAGGCGCACGGCGTTCATCCGGTCCGAGCCGCCGCGCACCGTCGCCTCGAACGGGTTCTGCGCGTTGAGCGGCTCGGCGTAGCCGCCGATCTTCTGCGTCGTGTGCGACACGTCGGCCATCACGGCGATCTCGTCGATCGGGCTCGCCCGCCAGACCCAGCCGAGCCGGGCGAAGACCGATCCGGTGCGCGCCGTCGTCGCCCCGACGCCCGCCGCCGTTCCGGCGCCATTGGCGTAGCGACGCTTGTAGCGCACCGAATCGTGCGGGGCGATGTAGCCGCCCGCCTCGAAGAACGGGCGCGAGGCGCCCCAGTCGGCGAAGTCGAGCCGCGCCGACAGCGCGAAGGCGCCGCCCGACTTGACCTCGTAGCCGCGCTCCTCGCGCTGGCCATAGGCGGCGCCGGCGAGGATCGTCAGCCGCTCGCCGAGCGGCAGACGGCCGTGCGCGCCGGCCGAAAAACTGCCGATCGAGCCGAAGGCGCTGAAACAGGGCGTGCAGTTCACCTGCTCGTTGCCGCCGAGCAGCACATGCGCCAGCACCCGGCCATGCGCCATCTGGCCGAGCCGCGCGGCGGCGAGCGTGTCGACCGATCCCTGCACCGCCCCGCGCGTCGTCAGGCCGGCGATGGCCGGCGGCGCGGTCGGCGTCGGCGAAGCCGGCGAAGTCCCGGCAGGGGTCGTCGGCTGCGTCGGCTGCGTCGGCTGTTGCGGGGCCGGCCGGTAGCGCACCAGATAGGCCTGCGCGCCGCTGGCGTCGGACCCGTTGACGGCGATCAGCTGCCCGTCCGGCGAGATCGCCGTCGCCGAGTCGAGCGCAATGCCCGACAGCGACACGCCGCTCGCCGTCAGCAGCGCCGACAGGTTTTGCGTTCCGCCCGCCTGCGTCCAGTAGAGCGGTCCGGTGAACGCGCCATTGGCGCCGATCGCGGCCGACCGTCCGACCACGATCGAACCGTCGGCGCTGACTGCATGGGCGATCGACTCGAAGCCCGAGGCGCCGAGATCCTGCACCGAAAAGCTCGTCGCCCCGGTGCGTCGCCACAGCGCCGCATGGCGCTCGCCGCGCGCCGTCGTGCTCTGGCCGACGATGACGCCGCCATCGGCGCTGACGCCCTTGGCGAGCGACTCGGCGCCCGCCCCGCCGAGGCCGCCGAGATCGAGCATGTTCGTCGCCGCCGACCAGTAGAAGGCGGTGCGCGCCGTCCCGGCGCCGGAGGCGACCGTGCTCTGCCCGACCACCACCGAACCGTCGGCGTTGACGCCGAGCGCCGCCGACGAGCCGGTCGCCGGACCCTGCAGCGTGCCGAGCTCCTGCAGGCTGCCGCAGGCGCTGATGCAGCGGAAGGCGCGCCATTCGCCCTTGCCGTTCAGCGCCGCCCCGACGACGATCGATCCGTCGGCGCTGATCGGCTGGCCGCCGACGAAGCCGCCGAGCGTATCGACGCCGACCTGCGACACAGGCGAGCGCGCCCCCGGCAGGCCGGGCAGGAAATAGAACTGGCCGCCTGCCAGGCCCGCGCCGAGACGATCGAAGCGGAAGGCGCGCCGGTCGGCGTTGCCGGCCAGCACGGTCCCGTCCGACGCGATCCCGAAGGCGCCCGATTCCTGGCCCGGCGCGCCGAGATTGAGCCAGGCCGTCCCGTCCCAGAAAGTCGCGAAGGCGCGCGAGGCGGAGAGCCGCTCCTGCCCGGCCGCCTCGCCGGTGGCGGCGACTCCATAGATGGCCGGCCTTCCTTCCGACGCCACGGGCTGCAGCGTCGTCAGCGTCGTCTGCGCCGTCGCCGGCTGCTGCGGCGCCGTCACGACCGCCGCGATCAGACCGAACAGGGTCGCCGGTCCCGCCACGCCGCGCCTCACCGGCCGCACAGCGCGGCGGCGAAGTCAGCCGGCGTCCGCGCGGCATAGCGCGTCGCCGCGCACAGCCCGGCCGCGCTGGCGCAGGTCGCCGCGAAACTCCAGCCGCCGGCTCCGGCCGGACGGCCGGCGAGGCCGCTGGTCGTCACGACGACGGCGTCGCCCGGATTGAGCAGCTCGCGACACGGCCGGCCGCCGCCGGCCGAGCGCGCCTTCGCCGAACTGGCGCAGACCTGCGCCTGGCCCTCGACCAGCACCACCGTGGTGCGCCCCGCCTCGGAGCGGATGTCGAGAATGGTGCCTCGGACGCCGATCGTCGCGATCGGCGTGCGCAGCTGATAGGCGCGCTTTTCCGAGGCGCCGGTGGCGAAGCGGAAGGCGCCGCGCGCGAAATTCACCGACATCGCCTGCGCCGAACTGTCGCCCGCATAGACGAAACGGTCGAGCGTCACGGTCGATTGCGGGCCGATCGAGATGTTTGTGTCGTCGAGGAAAACGAGCTTGGCCTGGCTGTCGGCGCCGGTCCGCACCTGCTCGTTGCGGAACACGTCCGCGCCGACCTCGAGGCTGCGCGCGGGCTGGCTGCCGGTGACCTGATTGCGGGCGACCGCTGTCTCGCCGATCGGCTGGGCCTGGGCGAACGCCGCTGCCGACCAGCCGAGCGCGACGGCGAGCGCCGCGCCTGCGCGCAACGCGACAACACCCGACGCAACCGATACGCAAGACCACGCCATGACCAATTCTTAGCATTTGTCGGGCCGCTGCGACAGATCGGCGCGGGCCCGGCGTGATTCGATTGTGAGGTGTGGCCACATTGCCAGGGCGCCGCCGGTCCTGCCCGCGGCCGCCGCCTTGCGCCGGGCGGGGCGACCGGTTAACCCGCTCGGCGCGAGGTGGCGATGTCCGAGGGCAAGCAGACGTCCGGCCTGACCTACGCCGACGCCGGCGTCGACATCGACGCGGGCGCGGCCATGGTCGAGGCGATCAAGCCGATGGTGCGCGCGACGCGCCGGCCGGGCGCCGACGCCGAGATCGGCGGCTTCGGCGGCCTGTTCGATCTCAAGGCGGCCGGTTTCGTCGATCCGGTGCTGGTCGCCGCCAATGACGGCGTCGGCACCAAGGTGCTGATCGCCATTCAGAGCGGCGTGCATCACACGGTCGGGATCGATCTCGTCGCCATGTGCGTCAACGATCTCGTCGTGCAGGGCGCCGAGCCGCTGTTCTTTCTCGACTACTACGCCACCGGCAAGCTCGACCCGAAGGTCGGGGCCGACGTCGTGCGCGGCATCGCCGAGGGCTGCCGCATCGCCGGCTGCGCGCTGATCGGCGGCGAGACGGCCGAGATGCCCGGCCTCTACAGGGGCGACGACTACGACCTCGCCGGTTTCGCCGTCGGCGCGGTCGAGCGCGGCCGCGTCCTGCCGCGGCCCGACGTCGCCGAGGGCGACGTGGCGCTCGCCCTGCCCTCCTCGGGCGTGCATTCCAACGGCTTCTCGCTGGTCCGCAAGATCGTCGCCCGCGCCGGCCTCGACTGGGCCGACGCCGCGCCCTTCGCGCCCGGCGTCAGTCTCGGCGAGGCGCTGCTGACGCCGACGCGCATCTATGTGAAGCCGCTGCTCGCCGCCCTCAAGCGCACCGACGCGATCAAGGCGATGGCGCATGTCACCGGCGGCGGCTTTCCGGAAAACCTGCCGCGCGTTCTGCCCAGGGGCCTCGGCGTGCGCGTCGATCTCGGCGCCGTTCCGGTCCCGCCGGTGTTCGGCTGGCTCGCCCGCGCCGGCGACGTCGCGCAGGCCGAGATGCTGCGCGCCTTCAACTGCGGCGTCGGCATGGTCGTCTATGTCGAGGCCGCCCGCGCCGACGAGGCCGAGCGCGCCCTGCGCGAGGCCGGCGAGGCGCCTGTCCGCATCGGTCGCGTCGTGCGCGCGGCGGCGGGCGAGCGGGTCCTCTTCGACGGCGCGCTGGCGCTGTGAGCCGGCGCAAGCGCGTCGCGGCGCTGATCTCCGGGCGCGGCTCTAACATGGCGGCGCTGATCGAGGCGGCGCGCGCCGCCGACTTTCCCGCCGAGATCGCCCTCGTCCTGTCCAACCGGCCTGGCGCCGGCGGACTCGAGACCGCCGCCGCCGCGGGCGTCGCGACCGCCGTCGTCGACCATCGCGCCTATCCCGATCGCGAAAGCTTCGAACGCGCCATGCAGGCCGAGCTGACGCGCGCCGCCATCGATATCGTCTGCCTCGCCGGCTTCATGCGCCTGCTCTCGCCCTGGTTCGTGCAATGCTGGGAAGGGCGGATGCTCAACATTCACCCCGCCCTGCTGCCGGCCTTCAAGGGCCTGCACACGCACGAGCGCGCGCTCGCGGCGGGCGTGAGGATCCACGGCTGCACCGTGCATCTGGTGACGCCGGGCATGGATGAGGGGCCTATCCTGGCGCAGGCGGCGCTGGCCGTGGCGCCGGGCGAGAACGCCGAGGCGCTCGGCGCCCGCGTGCTGGCGCTCGAGCACCGGCTCTATCCGGCGGCGCTGAGGCGATTCATCGCGCCACAGACTGCGCAAGCGCTGCAAGGCGATCCGATTTTCGCCGGCCTCTGAAGCGACCGCGCGCTCAGATCACGGCGCAACCGCCGCGGCGCGGTTTGGCCGCGGCGAATGCGGCCGTGACGTCGCGCGCGCCGGCGGCGGGGAAACCGGCCTTGGCCGAGAAATGCGCGCGCTGCAAACGTCCCGCCTCGACCTGACGCGACAGCGCCGCCGTCACCGCCGGCGCCGCGACGACGCGTTCGGCCGCCGGACGATAGGCGCGCGAGGCTTTCAGATAGGCGGCGATCTCGCCGATCAGCGCGCCGCGCGTCTCGGACTCGCACAGACGCTCCGCCGTCTCGTCGATCACGCAGGCCATCATCACGTCATAGGCGGCGCGCGTCGCCGGCGCGGCGAAGGTCTCGCTCGCAACCGCGCTGATCTGCGCGGTGTCGAAGACGGGTCGAACGGCGCCGTCGAGACGGGCGAGTTCTGCCCGGCCGCGTTGCAGGCACACGCCCTGCGGATCGAGCGCATAAACCGGCTGCGCAGCGACGGGCGCAAGGCTCCGCGTCGGCGCGGCGGTCGCAACGGTCGCAGCGGTCGCAACCGGGGCGGCGGTCGCGGCGGTCGCGGCCGCGGGAATCGAGGCGACGATGATGGCGGGCTGCGCAGGCTGCGGCGCGGCGGAAATCGACGAACAGCTGGCGCAGGCCAGACTCGGCGCGGCGAACAGGTTCGTCATCGCCGAGCTGGCGCGATATTTGAGTTCCGACACGTTGTAGCCGGCATAGCGCGTCGCCCCCGCATAGGCGAGACCGCAGAAGGCGGCGGCCAGCAGCCACAACTCCCAGCGCGTCCCGCGCCCCGCGTCGTCGGTATCGTCCGCCTGCGCGGCGGCCGCCATCCTGCGTTGCGAAACGAGGCGACCGCCTGCGTCCCTCTGTCCATTGTCGGCCATGCGATCCGTCTCGATTCATTCGTTCCGGCGTGTCGGGCGTGACCATGCGCAGCCGCGCCTTAAGGCGAAGTGCAGCGGCGTCAGCACTTTGCCCTGTCGCGTTAACCATGCCCGGCGCGCGTCGTGCGCTTGCGCACCGACACAGCGACG
Source organism: Methylobacteriaceae bacterium (assembly GCA_016793505.1). Classification (GTDB taxonomy): domain Bacteria; phylum Pseudomonadota; class Alphaproteobacteria; order Rhizobiales; family Beijerinckiaceae. Next base: position 7,956 of record JAEULW010000312.1, read on the forward strand.
TTCTCGCCGTCCTGTCCGTAAAGAGCTGGAGCGCCGCCATGACATTGCCGACGCCGAAACAGTTTCTCGATCGCTACACCGATCTGTTCTTTTTCTCGCCGACCCTCGGCATCTACGACATGACGCACATCACCTCCTACGGCTCGGGCTGGGGGCATGACGCCTCGGCCAACCGGCCGACCGGCTATCTGTCGCAGCAGGAATACAACGGCCCGTTCAAGCGCGCCCTGCGCTTCGCGCTCGATCCGGCGCGCCATGGCGACTACGGCTCGGTGTTCAGATTCGGCGACGCCTCGCCGCTGCGCGATACGTTCCGCGGCGAGCCGTTCTATCGCAACGGCGTGATCCGCGCCTTTCTCGGCAAGGGATCGCCGGACGAAATCGCCGATCTCATCCGCCTCGCCATCGCCATCGGCCGCATCGGAACGTCGTCCGACGCCGCCGGCGGTCGTCCCGCCCACGCCGCCCTGCGCGACTATGTCCGCACCTTCGTCTCGCTCGATTGCAACGGCCTTTCGGGCAATTACTACGGAATCAATCCGGAGACCTCGATCGAGGCCTATGCCCGCCCCGGCAGGCGCCGCCGCGACCCCCATGAGGTGCGCACCGGCGACTGCCTCGTCACCGTCACGCCGGCCGGCCGCTACAAGCACATCGCGCTGATCGACGCCTTCACGCCCGGCGCCGGCCGCAGCGCGCAGATGTCGATCGCCGAATGGGGCCAGGCCGGCGATGAAGACAAGCACTATTCGACCTTCACCCGCGACATCGTGCAGGGGCCGAACGCGCAGTTCGGCCTCGGCTTCCGCTCGGGCGAGAACTTCCGCTACATCTTCGCCCCGCCCGCCAATGCCCAGAGCGATCCGCGCGGCTACGGCCTCGACGGCGACGAAACGCGCTGACGCCGTCAGCCGGCGCGCGTGATCCGCACGCGGCTGTCATGCACCGCCGCGCCGCCGAAGGGCGCCGGCGCGTCGGCGCCGGTCAGCACGTTGATCCCCTCGCCGTCGAGATGGGCGGCGTTCGGCCAGATGCCTTCGGCGATGACGACGCCGCGCTTCAGACCGTCGAACAGGCGGACATGGATGCGCAGCGCGCCGCGCGCGCTCTCGAGGCGCACGACGTCGCCTTCGCCGACGCCGAGCGCGGCGGCGTCGTCCGGATGGATCATCACGCTCGGCCGGCCCTCGAGCCGGCGCGAGGTCGGCGTTTCGGTGAAGCTCGAATTGAGGAACTGCCGCGCCGGGCTGGTGGCGAGGCGGAACGGATAGTCCGCATTCGCCTCCTCGATCGTCTCCCAGTGATCGGGCAGGCGCGGCAGATCGCGCCACGGCCCGCGCAGCCCGTCATTGACGAAGGGAACCTTCGCCCAGTCCGGCCTGAAGCGGAACTTTCCGTCCGGCCAGGCGAAGCCGCGCCGGTAATGCGAGGTGTCGAACGAGGGCTGGCAGTCGCGCCAGTTCGTCTTTTCGAGTTCGGCGAGCGACCCCCAGCCGGAGGCCTGAAGCGTCGCGTCGACGATAGCGCGCGGGCTCATCTCGAAACCGCGATGCTCCGCGCCGACGCGCTTTGCGATGGCGCAGATGACGTCGTGATTGTTGCGGCATTCGCCCGGCGGTTCGATCAGCTTGCCGCCGAACTCGATGTACTGATGGCCGCCGCCCGAATAGATGTCGTCATGCTCGACGAACATCGTCGCCGGCAGCACGATGTCGGCGACGAGCGCCGTCTCGGTCATGAACTGCTCATGCACGGCGACGAACAGGTCCTCGCGCAGAAAACCCTGCCGCACCTTGCGCTGATCCGGCGCGACGACGGCCGGATTGGTGTTCTGGATCAGCATCGCCTTGACCGGCGGCCCGCCCTGCAGCGCCTCGTCCTCGCCGCAGAGAATCGCGCCGATGCGCGACTGGTCGAGCGCGCGCGTCGACCGGTCATAGGCGTCGAGCCCCTGGATCAGCGAGTCGCTCCAACGATAGATCGCGTTGTTGCTGTGATGGGCGCCGCCGCCCTCATGCGCCCAGGCGCCGGTGACCGCCGGCACGCACAGCGCCGCATGCATCGCCACCGCGCCGTTGCGCTGGCGCGTGAAGCCATAGCCGAGGCGGAAGAACGTCTTCTTGCGCTCGCCGACGAGCCGCGCGAACGCCTCGATCTCGTCGACGGTCAGGCCGGTGATGCGCGCCGCCCATGCCGGATCGCGCGTCGTCAGGTGCTGCTGCAATTCGCGCGGCGCGTCGGTGTAGCGCTCGAGGAACTCCCAGTCCGCGAGGCCGTCGCGGAACAGAACGTGCATGACCGCGCAGGCGAGCGCGCCATCCGTGCCGGGTCTCAGCACCAGGCCTAGATCGGCCTGCTTTACGGTTTCGGTGCGGTAGATGTCGATCGCCACGATTTTCGCGCCGCGCTCCTTGCGGGCGCGCGTCGCATGCGTCAGCACGTTGACCTGCGTCGATGCGGCGTTGGTGCCCCAGATCACCACGCAGTCGGCCTTCGCCATCTCGCGCGGATCGGCGCCGGCGAGGCGTCCCGTGCCGGCGAGGAACCCGGGCCAGGAGAGATTGACGCAGATCGTCGAGAAGAAGCGCGAATATTTCTTCACATGCGCGAGGCGGTTGATGCCGTCGCGCATCACCCGGCCCATCGTCCCGGCGTAATAGTAGGGCCACACCGACTGCGCGCCGAAGTCGCGCTCCGCCTCGAGGAATTTCGCTGCAATCGTATCGAGCGCCTCGTCCCACGCGATGCGCGCGAATTGCCCCGATCCTTTCGGGCCGACGCGCTTCAGGGGATGCATCAGCCGGTCGGGGTGATGCACGCGCTCGGCGTAGCGCGCCACCTTGGCGCAGATCACGCCGGCCGTGTAGGCCTGATCCTCGGCGCCGCGCACCCGGCCGATCGTGCGTCCGTCGATCACCTCGACAGACAGCGCGCAGGCCGACGGACAGTCGTGCGGACAGACGGAGGGGCGGCGGACGATCGTCGAGGGCGCGTTCATGGCCGCGACAATGCGCCGCGCGCCGCCCGCGGGCAAGAGTTCAAACGAGACCTCAGAAGCGCGTCGTCAGCTGCGTCAGCCAGGCCGGAGAGGCCTCCACCACCGCCGCCTCGACGCGCTTGTCGAGCCCGGTGAGGACAAGCAGGCCGAAACCGACGAGCCCGGCGCCGAGCGCCGCCTTCAGCCCCTTGCCGGCGCCCATCATCCGGTCGCGCCAGCGCATGAGCGCCGCCCGGGACAGCATGCCGAGGAGCGCCAGCGGCAGGCCGGCGCCGAGGCCGAAGGCGAGCATCACCGCCGCCACCGCGCCGAGATTTTCCCCGCGCGCGGCGAGAACCGACGCGGCGCCAAGCGTCGGCCCGACGCAGGGCGCCCAGACCGCCCCGAGCAGCAGCCCGACGCCGAACTGGCCGGACAGGCCATTGGTGGAAAATCCGCCAAAGCGCTGCTCGCTCCAGTTCGCCACCGGCCCGGCGGCGACGGCGAGGCGCGTCTGCAGCGCCGGCGCCATCAGCACGAGGCCGAGGCCGATCATCAGGATCGCCCCGGCGAGGCGGAAGACGTCGGCGTCGAGCCCGATGGCGAAGCCGATCGTCGCCACGAACAGCCCGATCGCCGTGAAGGAGAGCGCAAGGCCCCCCGCCAGCGCCCACGGTCCCGCCCGGTGCTCGCCCGCCGCCGCGCCGAGCGTCATCGGCGCGAGCGGCAGCACGCAGGGCGACAGGATCGACAGGAGCCCGGCCAGAAAGCCGAGCCCGACGCTGGCGAAGGACATGCCGGACTCAGACGCCCGAGGCGATCAGCTTCTCGATCGCCGCCGCGTCGGTGGAGCCGACCGAACGGCCGGTCTCGGTCTTGCCCTTGAAGACGATCAGCGTCGACTGGCGCTGCGCCGCAAAGGTCTTGAGCGCGTCCTTCTGGCCGTCGAAATCGACGCGGAAAGCCGTGACGTTCTTGAACTCGGGCTTCTTGGCGAGCGAGCCGAGAATCGGCTTCTGCGCCTTGCAGGTCGGGCACCAGTCGGCATGCACCTCGACGAGGATCGACTTGCCGGCGGCCTGCGCCGCCTCGAAGGATTTCTGGTCGTACGGCTTGGCGTCGAAGGCGACGGCCGGCGCGGCGATGACGATGGCGGCGGCGGCGAGCGCGAAACGGGTCGAAAACATCTGAAGCCTCCCTGCGGAAGGCCTCTGCTTTAGGCCGGCGCCGGCGGCCGCGCCAATCAAAGCGGCGTTAGCGCCGCGCGCGGACCGATCGCGCAAAAATGAGCCGGCGCGGCTGTAACGAAACCTGCGGCAGGCGCCGCGCGCGTCTGGAATGACGCTTCAGCTGTCATCCCGGCCGAAGCGAAGCGGAGAGCCGGGACCCAGTCCTGCGGCGTCGAGCCCGACGCCTCGCCTTGTCTGGGTTCCCGCGCGCCGGCTGCGCCGGCGTCGGGAATGACACTTCATCCGTCATCCCGGCAGGAGCGCCGGGACCCCGTCGCGCGGCGTGGAACTCGGACCGTCAGCCGACGATCTCGTTGCCCGCAAACCACTGCGCGATCTCGATCGCGGCGTTCTCGGGCGAGTCCGAGCCGTGCACCGAGTTCTCGCCCATGTTGAGCGCGAATTCCTTGCGGATCGTGCCGGCGTCGGCCTTCTCCGGATTGGTCGCGCCCATCACGTCGCGATAGCGCTTGATGGCGTTGTCGCCTTCCAGCACCTGCACGACCACCGGCGCCGCCGACATCTGGCCGACCAGCTCGCCGAAGAAAGGGCGCTCCTTGTGCACGGCGTAAAACGTCTCGGCCTGCGCCCTGGTCATGTGGACGCGCTTCTGCGCCACGATGCGCAGGCCGGCGGCCTCGATCTTGGCGTTGATGGCGCCGGTGAGATTGCGCCGCGTCGCGTCGGGCTTGATGATCGAAAAGGTGCGTTCGAGCGCCATCGGCGTGCTGTCCTGTCGTTGCGGGGGGAGAAGCCGGCGGCCTTATAGCCGCGCCTTCTTCGCCTCGGCAAGCGGCGCCGGCGCGTCGAGACCGCGCGCCGCCGCCTGCACCAGCCCGGCGATCCGCGCCAGATGGCCGGCGAGCGGACTGGTCGCGCGCCACACCATGCCGACCCGCCGCGTCGGCGCCGGCGGCGGCAGCCGCGTCACCGCGACCGCCGTGGCCCGGCTCTCGAGCGCGATCGCCATGCGCGGGATCAGAGTCACGCCGACCCCGGCGCCGACCATCTGCACCAGCGTGGACAGCGAACTCGCCTCGATCACGTCGCGCGGCGCCGCGCCCGCGCCCTGGCACCAGGCCAGCGCCTGATCGCGGAAGCAGTGCCCCTCCTCCAGCAGCAAGAGCCGCATCCCTGCGAGCTGCTCCGGCGCCGGCGGCGGCTCGTGCGCCGCCGCGGCCGGCCGCGCCAGCGCGAACTCCTCCTCGAACAGCGGCCACTCCGTCAGCCCGGGCGTCGCCGTCGGCAGCGCCAGGATGGCCGCATCCAGCGCGCCGACGCGCAGCTCGTCGATCAGTTGCCGCGTCACCGCCTCGCGCGGCCGCAGTTCGACGTCGGGCAGCTGGCGCGCAACCTCGGCGAAGATCGCCGGAAACAGATAGGGCGCGATGGTCGGGATCAGGCCGAGTCGCAGCGGCCCTCCGAACGAGGCGGTCGAGGCGCGCGCCAGATCGCCGAGTTCGTCGACCGCCCTGAGGATCGCGCCGGCCCGGGCGGCGACCGCCTCGCCCACCGGCGTCAGCGCGATG
>JAEULW010000318.1 GCA_016793505.1 Methylobacteriaceae bacterium
GAGGGAGAAGGATCATGAAGGCAGTCTGGCTTGCTTCCGCCGCGCTCGCCGGCGCGTTCGCGCTCGCCGCGCCCGCCGCCGCGAAGACGCTCAAATGGTCCTCGCAGGGCGACATCGCCACGCTCGATCCCTATGCGCACACCGAGAGCTTCACCTCGAACGTGCAGCATCACATCTATGATCCGCTGGTGCGCCGCAACCGCAAGCTGGAGATCGAGCCGGCGCTGGCGACGTCGTGGAAGATCGTCGAGCCGAACCGCTGGCGCTTCACGCTGCGCCAGGGGGTGAAGTTCCACAATGGCGAGACGTTCGACGCCGATGACGTGGTCGCCTCCATCACCCGCCTGCTCGATCCCGCCGCCCGCGCCAAAGGCAATCTGTCGAGCGTCGAGCGCGCCGAGAAGGTCGACGACTTCACGGTCGATTTCGTCCTCAAGGGCCCCTACCCGTTGCTGCTCAACGACCTCTCCGGCATCTTCATCATGAGCCGCAAGTGGATGGAGGCCAACAACGCGCTGAAGCCCGGCAACACCACGACCGGCGTCACCACGCACGCCTCGACGAACGCCAATGGCACCGGCCCGTTCAAGCTCGACAGCTACAAGCCCGACGTCGGCACCAATCTGGTCGTCAACGAGGGCTGGTGGGACAAGGCGGAGCACAACCTGACCCGCATCGAGTTCAAGCCGATCAAGTCCGACGCCACGCGCGTCGCCGCGCTGTTGTCCGGCGAGATCGACATGATGGCGCCTGCGCCGCTGCAGGATCTGCAACGCATCGCCGGCGCCGGCATGAAAGTGGTCGAGGAGCCCTCGCTGCGCGTCATCTTCCTCGGTCTCAATCTGCGTCCCGAACTGCTCGCCATGCCCGGCCAGAAGAACCCGATGCTCGATCGCCGCGTGCGTCAGGCGCTGTGGCAGGCCATCGATCTCGACACGATCCAGAAGCGCGTGATGCGCGGCAAGTCGCGCAACATCGGCCTTCTCGTCGCCCCGCCCGTGCCGGGCTACGACGCCGCGCTCGACGCGCCGCCGAAATTCGACGCCGACGGCGCGAAGAAGCTGCTGGCCGAGGCCGGCTACCCGAACGGCTTCAAGACCAGACTCGATTGCCCGAACGACCGCTACATCGCCGACGAGCAGATCTGCGTCGCCATCGCCGCGATGTGGAAGCGCGCCGGCGTCGACGTCGAGCTCAAGACCGAGACGCGCGCCACCTATTTCCCGCGTCAGGACAAGGGCGAGACCGACGCCTACATGCTTGGCTGGGCGACGTTGCCGCCGATGGACAGCTACAGCGTGCTGTCGGCGATCTTCGCCACGCGCAAGCCGGGCACGGGCCTCGGCGGCAACAATCCGAACGGCCTGTCCGATCCGCGCCTCGACGATCTTGCGGCGAAGGCGGCCGTCGAACTCGACGAGCCGAAGCGCCGCGCCATGCTGACGGAGGCGCTGAAGATCGCCCGCGACGAGGCCTATTTCATTCCGCTGCACCAGCAGCCGGTGGCCTGGGCGATGAAGCCGGCGGTCGAGGCGCCGCAATTCCCGGACGAATACGTCCGGCTCTGGTTCGCCAGGGTGAACTGAAGCGATGCTGAAGGCGCTGACGTCACGGCTCACGCAGGCGGTTCTCGTCATGCTGGTCGTGACCGCCTGCGCCTTCCTGATGTTCCGCTATGTCGGCGATCCCGTGCGGGTGCTCTCGCGCGAGGACGCGACGCAGGAGGAGAAGGCCGAGCTCGCCCGCGCGCTCGGCCTCGATCGTCCGGTGCTCGTCCAGTATGGCGGCTTCGTCGCGCGCGTCCTGCGCGGCGATCTCGGCGTCAGCTTCCGCAATCAGCGGCCGGTCGCGACGCTGCTCGCCGAGCGCCTGCCGGCGACGCTCGAACTGGTCTTCGCCGCGACCGTGCTGGCGCTGTCCCTCGGCATTCCTCTCGGCGTGTTGTGCGCGCTCAAGCCAGACAGCGTCCTCGCCCGTGCAGTGCAGGCGCTTTCCCTGGTCGGCGTTTCGACGCCGACTTTCGTCACCGGAATCGTGCTCATCCTCGTCTTTTCGGTCGGCCTCGGCCTGCTTCCCTCCTTCGGCCGCGGCCAGACCGTCGATGTCTTCGGCTGGCCGACGGGCCTGCTCACGGCCAGCGGCTGGCGTTCGCTCGTCCTGCCCTCGGTCACGCTGGCGCTCTATCAGCTGACGCTGATCATGCGCCTCGTGCGCTCGGAGATGATCGACGCGCTGTCCTCCGACTATGTCCGCTACGCCCGCGCCCGCGGGCTGCCCGAGCGCTACATCAATTTCCGGCTGGCGCTGCGCAACGCGCTGATGCCGGTGATCACCGTGACCGGCCTGCAGATCGGCTCGCTCATCGCCTTCGCCATCGTCACCGAGACGGTGTTCCAGTGGCCGGGCATGGGCCTCTTGTTCATCCAGGCGGTGAGTTTCGCCGACATTCCGGTGATGGCCGCCTATCTGCTCTTCGTCGGGCTGCTGTTCGTCGCCATCAACATGCTGGTCGACGTGATCTATGCGCTGGTCGATCCGCGCCTGCGCGCGAGCGCGCGATGATCGGCGGCTTGCGCAAGGCGCCGCTTTCGGTGCTGATCGCCGCCGGCCTCGCCGTGACGATCGTGCTGGTGGCGCTTGCGGCGCCGCTCGTCGCCCCGACCAATCCGCTCGATCTCGCCAGTTTCAACCTGATCGACGCCGAACTGCCGCCGGCCTGGGTCGAGGGCGGCGATCCGCGCTTCCTGCTGGGATCGGACAATCAGGGCCGCGACATGCTCTCGGCGATCATCTACGGCGCGCGGGTGTCGATCCTGATCGGCGGCGGCGCGGTGCTGGTGGCCGCCAGCCTCGGCGTCGCGCTCGGCCTCGTCGCCGGCTTCGTCGGCGGCCGGCTCGACGCGCTGATCATGCGCATCGGCGACGTGATCCTCAGTTTCCCGACCATTCTGCTCGCCCTGATGGTCGCCGGCGTCGCCCGCGCCGTCATTCCCGACGCCTCCGGGCCGAAGCTTGCGCCCTTCATCCTGATCGGCGCGATCGCCACGCATGAATGGGTGCAATATGCGCGCACCGTGCGCGCGGCGACCATGGTCGAGGCGCAGAAGGACTATGTGAAGGCCGTGCGCGTCATCGGCCTGCCGACACGCCGCATCATGTTCGGTCACATCCTGCCCAATGTCATGAGTCCCGTCCTCGTCATCGCCACGATCAATCTGGCCGCCGCGGTGCTCACCGAAGCGACTTTGTCCTTCCTCGGCGTCGGCATGCCGCCGACCTATCCCTCGCTCGGCACGCTGATCCGCATCGGCAACGAATTCGTCTTTTCCGGCATCTGGTGGATCGCCCTCTTTCCGGCCCTGGCGCTGGTCATTCTGGTGCTGGCGGTCAATGTCGTCGGCGACTGGGTGCGCGACCGCTTCAACCCCAAGCTGCGCGGCCGCAAGGCATGACCACGCCCGCGCTCGCGATCGACAATCTGCGCATCGTCTATCCGCGCGAGGACGAAGAGCCGTTCGTGGCGGTCGACGGCGTGTCCTTGTCGATCGCGCCGGGCGAGATTCACGCCGTGGTCGGCGAATCCGGCGCCGGCAAGTCGACGGTCGCCAATGCGATCATCGGCCTCATCGACAAGCCCGGCTTCGTCGATCGCGGCGCCATCTCCGTCGGCGGCCGGCCTCTCGGCTCCGAGGGCGCGCGCCTCGGCCGCGACATCGGCGTCATCTTCCAGGACCCGATGACCAGCCTCAATCCGCTGTTCACGATCGAAAGCCAGCTCGGCGAGGCGATGCGCTTCCACCTCGGCGTCACCGGCAGGCAGGCGCGCGCGCGGTCGCTCGAACTGATGCGCGCCGTCGGCATTCCCGAGCCCGAGCGACGGCTGTCGGCCTATCCGCATCAGCTCTCCGGCGGCCAGCGGCAGCGCGTCGTCATCGCCGCGGCGCTGTCCTGCGACCCGAAGCTGCTGATCGCCGACGAGCCGACGACGGCGCTCGACGTCTCCATTCAGGCGCAGATTCTGAAGCTGATCCGCGATCTCGCCGATCAGCGCGGCCTCGGCGTGCTGCTCGTCACGCACAACATGGGCGTCGTCGCCGAGATCGCCGACAGCGTCACCGTCATGTATCGCGGCGCGGCGGTCGAACAGGGGCCGGTCGGCCGCGTGCTGACCGCGCCGCAGGCGGCGTATTCGCAGCAGCTGCTCGCCGCCGTGCCGCGCATCAGCGAGAAGCTGCGCCGCTTCGCCGTGCTGTCGCAGGAGGACGAGCAGGCCGGCGCCGCGCGCCGCCGCATCGCCGCCGACTACGGCGCCGGACGACGCGGCGGCCAGGCGCCGCTGCTCGAGGTGCGCGATCTTGTCGTCGAGTTCCGTTCGGGCGGCCTTCTCGGCCCGCCGCGCGTCTTCCGGGCGGTCGATCAGGTCTCCTTCTCGATCGCCGAAGGCGAGGTGCTGGGACTCGTCGGCGAATCCGGCTGCGGCAAGACGACGACCGCCAATGTCGTGGCGGGGCTGGTCAGGCCGACCGCAGGCGAGGCGCGTCTCGCCGGCGCGCTGGTCGCGGGCAAGGGCGCGCGCCGGCCGGACGAGGCGGGCCGCATCCTGCAGATGGTCTTCCAGGACCCCTATTCCTCGCTCAATCCGCGCCTGCGCGTCGGGCGGATGATCGCCGAGCCGATCCTGCATCACGCCGTCGCCGCGAGCCGCGAGGACGCGGCCGCGCAGACCCAGGCGCTGCTCGAGGCGGTCGGCCTGTCGCGCGAGTCGGCGCAGCGCTACGCCTTCGCCTTTTCCGGCGGCCAGCGCCAGCGCATCTCCATCGCGCGCGCGCTCGGGCCGCGCCCGCAGCTGCTGATCTGCGACGAGCCGACCTCCTCGCTCGACGTCTCGGTGCAGGCGCAGATCCTCAACCTGCTCAAGGATCTGAAGGATCAGACCGGCCTCGCCATGCTGTTCGTCAGCCATGATCTGGCGGTCATCCGTCAGATGTGCGACCGCGTCGCGGTGATGCAGGCCGGCCGGATCGTCGAACTCGCCGACGCCGATCGCCTCTTCGAGGCGCCGCGACACGACTACACCCGCAACCTCAGCGATCTGATCCCGCGCGTCGAAAACGCCCGGGCCCGCGCCGAAGGACGTTCGACATGGCAGACCTGATCATCGCCCACGGCTTCGTCATCACGATGAACGACGAACGCGCCATGATCGAGGATGGCGCGGTGGCGATCGAGAAGGATCGCATCGTCGACGTCGGCCCCAGCGCGGAGGTCCTGTCGCGTCATCAGGCGCCCGAGATCATCGACGCCAGCCGCATGGCGGTCATCCCCGGGCTGATCGACGCCCATGCCCATGCCGGCCATGGCCTGATCAAGACGCTCGGCGCCGGCGACTCCGAGGCCTGGTATCACGCCTGCGAACTCGCCTACACCGTCGCCTCGACGCCGGAGTTCTGGCGCGCCGAAGCCAGGCTCGCCGCGCTCGAACGGCTGAAATTCGGCGCCACCGCCGGCGTCTCGCTGCTCGGCGGCGGCGACACGATCCTGCGCACCGACGATCCTGCCTATGGCGACGCCCATTGTCAGGGCGTGGCCGAGGTCGGCGTGCGCTCCGTGGTCGCTGTCGGGCCGACGCGGCCGCCGCATCCGCGGACTTATGCGCGCTGGCGCGGCGAGAGCGCGGAGCGCTTCCCGGTCGATTTCGCGCGCCAGATGCGCACCTGCGAGACGCTGATCGAACGTTGGCACGGCGCCCACGGCCAGCGCCTCAACATCGCGCTGATCACCCCGACCTTGCGCGCCGAGCACGCGCGCGATCTCGCCGCTGCGGATTTCGAGGCGGCGAAGACGCAGGCGCAACAGGTGCAGGCCATGGCGCGCGCCCGCGGCCTGATCTTCACCCAGGACGGCCATACGGCGGGCAGCGTCGCCTTCGCCCATGAACTCGGCGTGCTCGGGCCGAACGCCCTGCTCTCGCATGCGACCGACCTGTCGCAGGAGGAAATCCGCATCTGCGCCGACACCGGCGCGATGATCGCCCACAATCCGAGCGCCATCGCCTCCGTGCTCGGCCGCTGCCCGGCCATCGAGCTGATGCAGGCCGGCGTCACCGTCGCGCTCGGCTCGGACGCCACCGCGCCCGACCGCTCCGCCGACATGTTCCGCCACATGCAGCAGGCGATGCATTATCACCGCCGGCATTTCCGCGATCCCGCCGTGCTGCCGGTCGGCCGCACGCTGCAGATGTGCACGCGCGACGGCGCCAGGGCGCTCGGCCTCGATCGCGACATCGGCGCGCTCGAGAAGGGGCGCAAGGCCGACGTGGTCCTCGTCGATCTCGCCCGTCCGCATCTCTATCCGCCGAACATGCCGCTGTTCCGCCTCGTCTGCTTCGCCAATGGCGCCGACGTCAACACCGTCATTGTCGACGGCCGCGTGGCGCTGCGCGACCGCAGGCCGACCTTCGTCGACGAGGCCGAGGTGCTCGCCGACGCCGCCCGCGAATGCGACCTGATGCTGGCCCGCGCCGGCCTGACCGACCTGAAGCAGATCCCGGCGCGCGTCTGGGGATGAAGCCTGCGGGAATGTCAGGTCCGGCGCCTCGAAGCTTGCGAGTCGACTACGCCGCCTGCGCGGCGCCTTGTCGCGGCGCGGCCGCAGCCGCCGACTGACGGAAACGTTGGCGAAGCGCGGGACACGGCAGGATGCCCAGATCGCCGATGGCGGTCGGAGCTTGGTTGGAGACGCGATGTTTCCTTTTCGCGGCCAGGTCCGGCGCATTCGCGGCTGCGGCCGCTTCGCGCCTGGCGACAGCCGGGCCAATCCCACGTTTGCGCCAGCGCGCCGACTTCGGGCATGATCGACTCGACGCACAGCTTCTTTAGCCAGCGAGTCAGCCAGGTCTCCCGGTGTTTGGTTTCGACGCACATCCCGGGCCGCTACGCTTTCTGCCGGCCGCAGTTTTTCTTTCTGTCGCCCTTGCCGGCGCAATGGCCGGCGTCGCAATTTACGGTTGGCGTTTCTCGGCCGCGCGTCAGGCGGCAGAGGCCGGCGCGCAGGAAATCGTTCGCCGCATCGACGTCGGCCTGCATCAGTCGACGGCCCTGCTGAGGGCGACACGCGCCCTCATCGAGACGGACAGCGCAGCCATCTCGACAGAGGCGTTCGCGCGATTTGCCGGCGCGGTCGATATCGTCGAGGCGTTTCCAGGGATGCGCGGCGTCGGCGTCGCGCGTTGGCATGGGCCAGCCGAGGACGAGGCGGTGGCGCAGCGCTTCGGGCTTGTTGTGCGAACCTCCGCGCAATCGACTGCCATGCGCGCAACGATTGCCATGCTCGAACCGCGAGACGCGCGCAATCTGGCCGCCATCGGATTCGACATGAATTCCGAACCGAATCGTCGCGCGGCGATGGCGCTGGCAGCGCAGATCGACGATTTCGCGGCGACGGGACCGGTGACGCTCGCGCAGGAGATCACGCCCGAGCGTCAGACCGGCTTCCTGATCTACCTGCCGATCCGAATTGAGGCGGCGGCGCTTTGGGGCTTTGCCTACGCGCCATTCCGGCTCATCGACTTTCTCGACCAGATCGGCGCAAGAGAACTGCTCGACAGCCGCCGCGCGCGCCTCGTCGATGCGACCAATGATGCGGGCGTCGAACTCTACGTGTCGCCACAGGGCGGCGCCGACGCCAAAGCCTTGCGGCATGTGCGCGTGATTTCCTTCGCTGCTCGGACCTGGCGCGTCGAGATGCTGACCGATCCGGCCGGCGGCGCGCTGCTCGCAGCGCCGCTCGCCGTCAGCCTCCTGGCGGCGATCCTGGGCGGCTTTCTCGCCTATCTGCTCGATCGATTGCTGCGCCTGTCGAATGCGCGCCGCGTCATGCTCGATGAGCGCGAGGTGCTGCTGCGCGAAGCAAACCACAGGATAAGAAACGCGATCGCGCGGATCGGCGCCATCGCTCGCGCGTCGGCGCGCGGCGCCCCGCGCGTCGATGATTTCATCGTGTCCTTCTCCAACAGGTTGAACGCGATGGCCAACGCCCAGCAGCTGCTCATCGGCAGCGGCGTCGGACGGGCGTCGCTGCAGGACCTTGTCGCCGGCGAACTCTCCCAGGTCTTTCCCTCCGACGCCCTCTTTTCCATCGAAGGCCCGCGCATCTGGCTCGATGAACGGCAGACGCAGTCTCTCGGCCTGACCTTTCACGAACTCGCCACCAACTCCGCGAAATATGGCGCCGCCAGCATGGTGGAGGCAGGCGTTTCGGTGCGCTGGCGCGTTGAGGACGGCTTGGTCAAACTGCAGTGGCTGGAGCAAGTCGGCGGCGCTGCGCAGGTCGATGGCCCCTCCGGCTTCGGCTCGAAGCTGTTGCGCACTCTGGTCGTCGGTGAACTCGGGGGAACGCTTGAACGCCATCTGGAGAAGGAGCAACTGCGGATCGAGATCATCTTTCCGCTGCGTGAAAACGAGTGATTGGCTCCGCGCGAAACATCCTTGACGCCATGCCCAGGAAGACAAGTCCCGCTGGAATTCGCTTTGACGGGACGCGACGAGCTGCAGCCCGCCGCTATGCGACAGGGTCTGCAATTTCTCGCCCGGGCTGGCCGATTTGAGCCCCGTCTCGATGAGGCGCACGCCGGCCACCGGCCGCGCCGGAACGCCGAAACACAGCGAGAAGCTCCGTCTTTACGGGGCTTTACGGGCGTTTCCGGACGGTTCGGAGTGAGTGGATGGCGCTGCGGGCGGGATCGAAAAAACTATCTAATGCATTGATAAGTCGTCGCAATAGAGACGGAAAGATATCTGTTTCCAACATGTCTGCCAACGCACCCTTTTCCCTCCGAGCGGCACGGAACAAATCACATCTCTCGCTGTGCTCGTGGTCACCGAGCCGCCCCGCCGAACACTTTCCAAGGGTGATGTCCCTTGAGGTGGTGCATCTCACGCCGTCAGGGACGACGCGATCGCCGGCTGGGCCGGGTCGGTCAGGCGGCCATGGCGGTTAGCCCGACGATGGAATCGTCGCTCAAGGGAGCGATGGTTTCCAGCGTCATGTAGCGGGCGCGCTGCACCGCCCATTCGTCGTTCCGTTCGAGCAGGATGGCGCCGACAAGGCGGGTGATGGCGGCCTCGTTGGGGAAGATGCCGACGACCTCGGTGCGGCGCTTGATCTCGCCGTTCAGGCGCTCGCGCGGATTGGTGGAGCGCAGCTTGGCCCGGTGCGCCGCCGGGAACGTCATGTAGGCGAGCACGTCCGGTTCGGCCTCGTCCATGAGGGCGGCAAACTTGGCGACCTTCGGCCGGAGCTGGTCGCCGACGCGCCGCCATTGGGTTCTGGCGGCCTCGGCGTCGTCCTGTGCGAAGGCGGCGCCGATGAAGGCCGACACCACGCGCCGGCCCTGCCGCCCGGCATGAGCGAGGACATTGCGCATGAAGTGGACGCGGCAGCGCTCCCTGCCGTTCAAGGAGTCGATCAGAGAGTCGTCTGTTGCAAGCCGTCGCTGGCAGCGGCGCCGACATGACCGGTTCAACGCCGTATTGCCGCCACGCGCCGCAGGACTAGAATGTGCGCCGTCAGAACGCAACCAGCGCTTTGGCGAGGGCTCGCAATGATCGGCGCCATACTGTTGCGTCCCTGCGAGGCGGAGCGACCAGCGCTTCGTCGCCGCCATCCGGCCGTCGGGCGAGCGCATCGATGAAGCGTTTGCATCAAATCGTCGCCGTCAGCGAGGACAGGCTCACTGCCGGCGTCATCGAATATGCGAAGGCGCGCGGCTACACGCCGTTCACCTCGACCCTGGAGCAGGCCTGGCGAGCCTCGATCCACGGGCTCTCGGAAGCGCTGCTGATGGCGTTGCGCGACGGCGGCGGGCTGACCGAGATCGCCGCCGAATCCGACTATCGACGCGATCCGATCGCCTTCTACGGCATCGAGGCGGCGCGGCGCCACCGCACGCGCGGCGTCACGCTCGGCCTCTTCCTCGGGCTGATGAAGAGCTATCGCCGGGCCTATCTCGATCTCGTCGAAGAGAAGGCGGCCGACGCGGACGAACGCCGCTCCTGGGCGCAGGTGATCGACAATTTCTTCGATCGCGTCGAGGTCGGCTTCTGCGACGAATGGGGCGACCGGTCGTCCGATGCCGACATCGAGCAGCTCCGGCGGCAGAACCGGCTGATCACCAACGAGAAGAATCGCTATCTGACGATCTTCGAGAGTCTCAACGATCCGGTCTTCCTCGTCGGCGAGTCCGGCGCGGTCGAGAACATGAACCACGCCGCCGCGAGGCTGTTCGCCCTTACCCGGCCGCCGGGCGCAGGCTATTACGGCGATGAGCATATCGACCTGTCCGGCTTCCTCGGCTTCGACGTTCTCGCCGCGCCCGACGCGTCCTGGGAACGACAGCTGCTGACGCCGCTCGGCCCGCGCTGCTTCGACATCCGCACGCAGCGCATGCTCGACATTTCCGAAAAATATCTCGGAACCGTCGTCATCCTCGTCGACATCACCGAGCACAAGAAGGCGCAGGACGCCGCCGAAGCGGCGAACCGCGCCAAATCCGCCTTCCTCGCCACGATGAGCCACGAGATCCGCACGCCGATCCATGGGATTCTCGGCGTCGTCGAGCTGATGCGCAACAGCTCGCTCGACGCCGCAGCGCGCGAGCGCGTCGAGGCGATCGGCCGGTCGGCGGAAATCCTGTCATCGGTGGTCGCCGACATTCTCGACTATTCCAAGATCGAGGCCGGCAGTCTCGACGTCGAGCATGTCGATTTCTCGATCGCGACGGTGGTCGGCGACGTCGTCGGGCTGATGGCGCCCATGGCGCGCCGCAAGCCCGGTCTCGAAATCCTCGCCCATCTGCCCGACCTGCCGAGGGTGGTCGGCGATCCGGCCAAGCTCCGCCAGATCCTGCTCAACCTCGTCGGCAACGCGACGAAGTTCACTGTCGCCGGCGCGATCACAGTGTCGGTCGAGTCGAGCCCCGCGGCGGACGGACGTCTCGACCTGCGTTTCGTCGTCGCCGACACGGGCATCGGCATTCCGGCGGATCGACATGCGGCGATCTTCGAGCCATTCACGCAATCCGACAGTTCGATTGCGCGCCGCTATGGCGGTTCTGGCCTCGGTCTTGCGATCTGCCGCCGGCTGGTCGAACGGCTGGGCGGTCGCATCGCCGTCGACAGCAAGCCCGGCGTCGGCAGCCGTTTCATCTTCACCTTGCCGTTCGAGGCGGCGGCGGAACAGGCGGACGCCGCCCCTGCGGCGCCGGACGCTCCGTCGACGCGGCCGCGCGCGCTCGCGGTGCTCGTGGTCGAAGACAATGACGTGAACGCGCTGGTGGCGCAGGGGCTGCTGGAGCGGGCCGGCCATCGGGCGACCGTCGTCGACTCCGGCGAGGCGGCGGTCGCCGCCGTCGGGCGGCGCGATTTCGACCTCGTCCTGATGGATCTGCGGCTGCCCGACATGCATGGCGTCGAGGCGACGCGCCGCGTCCGCGCGCTGCCCGACGCGCGGCGCGCGCAGACGCCGATAGTCGCGCTCTCGGCGCAGGCGCTGCCCGACGATATCGAGGCCTGCCGCGCCGTCGCCATGAGCGACTTCCTCGCCAAGCCGTTCAGCGCCGCGCGGCTCGAAGGCGTGCTGCACAGGCTGTTCGGCGTCGCCTCCCCTGCGGTCGGGCCGCTGCGCGCCGCGGTCTTGGCGCCGCCCGCCGAGGCCGCGGTGCTCGACGCCCGCATCCTCGCCGGCCATGTCGAGGCCCTCGGGCCAGATCGTGTCGCGCGGATCGTCACGGCCTGGCGCGAAAGCGTCGCCGACGCGCCGGACGCCCTCGCCGGAGCGGCGGCGCGCGGGGCGCGGCGCGACGTCGCCGAGATCGCCCATCGGCTGACAGGCGCCTCGCTGCATCTCGGCCTGACGCGCGTCTCGTCGCGCGCCGCAGCGACCGAGCGCGCCGCCCGCGCCGGCGAGGGCGACCTCGCAGTCGGCGAATTGTGCGCAGCGCTGGCGGAAGGCTCGGCGGCGCTCGACGCGGCCTGGACGCGGCTCGCCCCGGCTCAGCCCGCGAACACGTAACCGATGCCGTGCACGGTGATGATCAGCCGCGGCCTCGCCGGATCGGCTTCGATCTTGCGCCTCAGCCGCCCGACCAGCACGTCGACGGTGCGGTCGAGCGGATCGCGCTCGCGTCGGCTGACGTGATCGATCAGCGCGTCGCGCGTCAGAATTCGGCCGCGATGGGCGACCAGCGTGGCGAGCAGCTCGAATTCGGCGCGCGTCAGCCGCACCTCATCGCCCGCGGCGGTCTTCAGGCTCCAGTGCGGGACGTCGAGTACGTAACCAGCGAAATATTTCAGCGGCTCATCGTCGCGCATCAGCCGGGCGGCGGCGACGCGGCGGGCGAGATTCTTGGTGCGCGGCAGCAATTCGCGCATGTTGTAGGGCTTCGTCACATAGTCGTCGGCGCCGAGCTCGAGCGCCACGATGCGGTCGACCTCCTCGTGCCGGCATGTCACCATGATGACGCCGACCTCCGACTGGCGCCGCAATTCGCGCAGCAGCGATAGGCCGTCCTCGCCCGGCAGGTTGATGTCGAGCATCACCACCGCGACGTCGCCGGCGGCGAAGATGCGCCGCATCTCCTCCCCGTTCTGCGCCTCCGAGACGCGGTGGTTCTCCTTGCGCAGATAGGCCGCGAGCGTCTGTCGCCCGACCGGATCGTCCTCGACGATCAGGATGTGGTGAGTGCGGTCCATGGCCAGTTTGAAGTCCGGGCCGGGACGCACGTCAAGCCGGCGCGGCGCGCCGTTCACACGGGTTCACAATTCTCTACGCCGTTTTCACAACTCGACGAAAAGCCGTTCACAACCGAGCGCAATGCTTTCAGGCGACGAAGAAGGTCGAGGGGGGCTTGGATGCTCCGGAAGGTGTTCGAGGCGATCCGGCGGCATCGCGTTTTCGCGTTGACTGGACTTGCCGGCGCGGTCCTCGGGGTGATCGGCTGGGGTGCCTTCAACACCGCGATGGACGCGAGCAACTTGTTGTCGTTCTGCATCTCCTGTCACGAAATGCGCAATCACGCCTTCGAGGAATACAAGAAGACGATCCACTATTCGAACCCGTCCGGCGTGCGCGCGATCTGCTCGGATTGCCATGTGCCGAAACAATGGGGCCACAAGGTCGTCCGCAAGATCCAGGCGACCAACGAGCTCTGGCACAAGATCACAGGCTCGATCGACACGCCGGAGAAATACGAGGCGGCGCGGCTCGCGATGGCGCGGCGGGTCTGGGATGACATGAAGCGCACCGACAGTCGCGAGTGCCGCAACTGCCATTCCTACGACGCCATGGATTTCGCCCATCAGAAGCCGAAGGCGGCCGAGCAGATGGCGAAGGGTCGCAAGGAAGGCCAGACCTGTATCGATTGCCACAAGGGCGTCGCCCACAAGATGCCGGACATGACGACCGGCTACAAGGCGATGTTCGATCAGCTCGCCGCCGCCGGCGCCGCGCTGTCGCCGAAGCCGGGCGACCGTCTCTTCACATTGGCGACGAAGAATCTGTGGCTCGCCAGGCCCTCCGCCGAGAGCGCGACGGCCGATGGCCGGCTTCTGGCGGCGAGTGAAGTCGAGGTGTTGGCGCGCGACGGCGACTGGCTGCAGGCCCGCATCGCCGGCTGGCAGCAGGAAGGCGCCGAGCGCGTGCTCTACGCGATGCAGGGCAAGCGCATTCTCGTCGCCGCCCTCGGTTCGGACGCCGTCGAGAAGGTCGCGCGCGGGCGCGCCATGACCGACCCCGACACCGATCAGAAATGGACCGAGGGCGCGCTGACCTTCTGGACGACGCGCGCCGGCCTCACCGTCGATCGGGCGAGTCTCGACGCCTATGGCGCGGAGATGTTCAACGCCTCCTGCGGCCTCTGCCACGCGCCGACGCCGACCGGCCACTACCTCGCCAATCAGTGGATCGGCGTCCTCAACGCCATGAAACGCTTCATTTCGCTCGACGACGAGCAATACCGCTTCCTGCAGAAGTGGGTGCAGATGCGGGCGCAGGACACCGGAGGAGCGCATTGAGCGAACTCGACCGCCTCGCGGAAGCCGACCTCTGGTCGTGGCTCGTCGGCGTCTTCGCCGCCCCCCCGGGCGCCGGAGCGATCGAGGCCTGGCGCGCCGGTCCGGCGCGCGAGCGGCTCGACGATCTCGCCGAAGACGCAGAGCTGCAGCCCTTCGTCGCGCGGATGCGCGCCGCGATGCCCGATGCAGAGAGCGCGGCCGCCGTCGCGGCGCGCCTGAACCACCTTTATGGCCGGCTTTTCCTCGGCGTCGGCGGCCCGTCGACCATCCCGCCTTACGAATCTGCGCATG
The DNA here is from genome assembly GCA_016793505.1 of Methylobacteriaceae bacterium. Lineage (GTDB taxonomy): Bacteria > Pseudomonadota > Alphaproteobacteria > Rhizobiales > Beijerinckiaceae. The sequence goes on from JAEULW010000318.1 coordinate 14,361, forward strand.
TCGGCGAGGGCCGTCTGTTCCAGGCGCCGACGGCCGAGATGGAGCGGCTCGTCGCCGCGCACGATCTTCACGTCGATCCGGCGTTTCGCGAGCCGGCCGACCATCTGGCGATCGAACTCGCCCTGATGGCGCGGCTCGTCGGCGCCGATCATCCCGACCGCGCTGCGCTGGCGGCGCGGCTCGCGGGCTGGACGCCGCGCTTCTGCCGCCTGTGCGCGGGCGGCGATGCGGACGGCTTCTTCGCCGGCGCGGCCGGACTCCTGGCGGTTCTCGTCGCGCGCGAAAGCCGCCGCGTCGCGGTCTCCGTGGAGCAGACGCAGTTCAACAGAGGAGAGGGTCATGACGATCGCCAACGAGCGTGAACTCCGCGCCGAACTGTCGCGGCGCAGCCTGCTGAAATCCGGCGCCGCGGCCGGCGCGCTGGGAGCTTTCGCGCCGGCGCTGCTGGCGCAGGGCGTCCGCGCCGCCGTTCCCGACGGCGAAGTGCTGACCGGGTCGCACTGGGGCGCCTTCCGCGCCAAGGTGGAGGGCGGACGCATCGTTTCGGTGAAGCCGTGGGAGAAGGATCCCGCGCCGAGCCATCAGCTCGCCGGCGTGCTCGACAGCGTCTATTCGCCGACCCGCATCAAGTATCCGATGGCGCGGCGCGCCTGGCTGGAGAAGGGCCCGGGCGCCGATCCGGAGGGCCGCGGCGCCGGCGATTTCGTGCGCATCAGCTGGGATCAGGCCTTCGACCTCGTGGCCAAGGAGCTGCAGCGTGTCGAAAAGACCCATGGCCAGGCCGCAACCTTCGCCGGCTCGTATGGCTGGAAGAGCCCGGGACGGCTGCACAACTGCCAGAACCTGTTGCGCCGCATGATGAACCTGAAGGGCGGCTTCGTGAACTCGTCCGGCGACTACTCGACCGGCGCGGCGCAGATCGCCATGCCGCATGTCGTCGGCACGCTGGAAGTCTATGAGCAGCAGACCGCCTGGCCCGTCGTCGTCGACAACACCAAGCTGATGGTGTTCTGGGGCGCCGACCCGATCGTCACCAACCAGATCGGCTGGGTGATCCCCGATCACGGCGCCTATGCCGGTATGAAGGCGCTCAAGGACAAAGGCGTCAAGGTGATCTGCATCGATCCGGTGAAGACCGAAGCCTGCGACTTCTTCGGCGCCGAATGGATCGCGCCGCGGCCGCAGACCGACGTCGCCATGATGCTCGGCGTCGCCCATACGCTCGTCGCCGAGAAGCTGCACGACGAGAAGTTCCTGAAAGAATACACTACCGGCTTCGACAAGTTCCTGCCCTATCTGATGGGCGAGACCGACAAGACGCCGAAGAGCGCGGAGTGGGCTGCTGCGATCTGCGACGTGCCGGCTGACGTCATCAAGGACCTTGCGCGGCGCTTCGCCGGCAACCGCACCATGCTCGCCGGCGGCTGGTCGCTCCAGCGCCAGCACCATGGCGAACAGGCGCACTGGATGCTGGTGACGCTCGCCTCGATGCTCGGCCAGGTCGGTTTGCCGGGCGGCGGCTTCGGCTTCTCCTATCATTACGCCAGCGGCGGAACGCCGGCGGCCGACGCGCCGGCGCTGACCGGCATCACCGACGGCGGCAAGGCCAAGGAAGGGGCGGCCTGGCTGACCGAGTCGGGCGCCGCGACGATCCCGCTCGCGCGCGTCGTCGACATGCTGCTGAACCCCGGCAAGGAGTTCGACTTCAACGGCAAGCGGCAGAAATACCCCGACATCAAGATGGCCTACTGGGTCGGCGGCAACCCCTTCGCCCACCATCAGGACCGCAACCGCATGGTCGGCGCCTGGCGCAAGCTGGAGACCTTCATCGTGCAGGACTTCCAGTGGACGCCGACCGCCCGCTTCGCCGACATCGTTCTGCCGGCGACGACCTCGTATGAGCGCAACGACATCGAGAGCGTCGGCGACTATTCGAGCTCGGCGATCATCGCGATGAAGAAGGTGATCGACCCGGTGTTCGAGGCGAAGAACGACTACGACATCTTCGCCGGCCTCGCCGCCAAACTCGGCAAGGAGAAGGAGTTCACCGAAGGCAAGAGCGAGATGGACTGGATCAAGTCCTTCTACGAGGCGGCCGCCACGCAGGCCAAGACCAAGAAAATCGACATGCCCGCCTTCGACGCGTTCTGGAACGGCGCCGGCGTCGTGGAGTTCTCCGTCAGCACGGGCAAGAGCTTCGTGCGCCATGGCAAGTTCCGCGAGGATCCGCTGCTCAACCCGCTCGGCACGCCGTCCGGCAAGATCGAGATCTTCTCGCGCAACATCGAGAAGATGGGCTACGACGATTGCCCGCCCCATCCCACCTGGATGGAGCCGGTGGAGCGGCTCGGCGGCCCGTCGGCGAAGTACAAGCTGCACATCAACACCAGCCACCCGAAGGGGCGTCTGCATTCGCAGCTGTGCGGCACCAAACTGCGCGAGACCTATCAGATCTCCGGGCATGAGCCCTGCCTGATCAACACCAAGGACGCCGCCGAACGCGGCATCAAGGATGGCGACGTCGTCCGCGTCTACAACGACCGCGGTCAGATTCTCGCCGGCGCGAAGGTCACCGACGCGATCCGTCCGGGCGTGATCCGGGTCAACGAGGGCGGCTGGTACGATCCGGCGGAAGGCGGCAAGGTCGGCGCGCTCTGCCGCTGGGGCGATGTCAACGTGCTCACGGTCGACATCGGCACCTCGAAGCTCGCGCAGGGCAATTGCGGCCACACCGCCATCGGTGAGGTCGAAAAATACGCCGGCCCCGCCGTGACCGTCGAAGTGTTCTCGACGCCGAAGGGCGGCTGAGTCCGGGGCGGCGCTCGTCGCCGCTGCGCGATCACGGGCCGCGGCCAGTCGACGGCCGCGGCCCGAATTGGCTTTGCGCCTCGGCGTCGGCGTCGACGGCGATCTGGCTGCACGCCAGCTGGCCGCTGCGTGGACCAATCGTTGGTTGGTGTCGAACGCGGGCAACGCAGCGCCGGACTTGTGTTTCAGGCAGGCGCCGTTCTCCGGCGCGCCTGCGTCATCAGTCGCGCCAGTTGAAACGGCCGCCCCGAGGCGACGATCTGCTCCATCCCCGCCCGAAACCTGGTCGAACGACAGCGCGGTCTGGCGCGACAGATCGCGCAGTTGCAGCATGCCGCGCCGCGTCTCTTCCCGGCTGGAGTCGCCGGTGATTCCGATCCGAGACATGCGGCGATCGGTCTCGGCGGCGCGGGCGTGCGCCTGTTGCGCCTTGGTCAGCGCGCCATAGGCGACGACGACGCCCGCGATCCGCGCCGCCATGCTCATGGCGGCCGAGGTCGGGCCGGGCGAAGTCGACCAGCCATCGCAGCTTGCTCAGGGTCGCGCCCGCCCTGCCCTCGCGTTCCTTCTTGCCGAGCCATTCGTCGGCGAGGTGTGCGAACGTGTCTCCGGCGGCGGCGTGACGGGCGGCCTTGGCCTCTTGCCGGGCGGCCGACGGGTCGACGCCTTCCCGGACCTGCCTG
>JAEULW010000327.1 GCA_016793505.1 Methylobacteriaceae bacterium
AGGAGGTTTGAACATGGCCCCGGTTCGCATCGCCATGCTCAGCTTCGCCCACTACCACGCCAATTTCTGGTGCGAGGCCTTCTGCGAGGACGCCGAACGCCCGCTCGCCTGCATCTGGGACGACGATGACGCGCGCGGCCGCGAGGCGGCGGCGCGCTTCGGCGTCCCCTTCGAACCCGATCTCGCCGCCGCGCTCGCCGCCTGCACCGCGGTGGCGATCTGCTCCGAGACTGTCGAACATCCCGCCCTGACGCGCGCCGCCGCCGCCGCGGGCCGGCACATCCTGTGCGAGAAGCCGACCGCCCGCAGCCTCGCCGAGGCCGACGCCATGGCGCAGGCCGTGCGCGCGGCGGGCGTGACGTTCATGCAGAGCTTCCCCAAGCGGCTCGATCCCGCCTCGCACGCGCTGAAGCGGATCGTCGACTCCGGCCGCCTCGGCCGCGTGCATCTGGCCCGCGTGCGCCACGGCCATGGCTACGGGCTCGATCCCGATTTCCCGAAGCGCTGGTATGTCGATCCCGGCGCGAGCGGCGGCGGCGCGCTGCTCGACGAAGGCGTGCACGGCGCCGATCTCCTCGCCTGGTTCTTCGGTCTGCCCGAAAGCGTCACCGCCGAGATCGTCAACCCGATTGGCGCGCTCGCCGTCGAGGAGACGGGCGCCGCGCTGTTCCGCTACGCCGACGGCATGCTGGCCGAACTCACCGCCTCCTTCCTGCTGCCGGCCGCCGACGTCTCGATCGAGATTTACGGCGACCGCGCCGCCGCGCTGCTCTCGGCGGTCGATCTCGCCTCGCGCGACATCACGCAAGGCGGCTATCTGCGCGTCTCGCAGGAGCGCGACGGCGCGAAGAGCTGGGAGACGATCGAGGTGACGCCGCGTTTCAAGCTCGGCCGCTTCCACCATCAGAACGCCATCGCCTTTCTCGAGTGCCTGCGCACCGGCAAGGCGCCGCCCGCGGGGCTCGCGGAAGGACGCGCCGCGCTGTCGATGATCGTCGCCGCCTATGAAGCGGCCGCGACGGGAGCGCGGCGACGCATCGCAGACGCGGGCGCCGCGTCATGAACATCCTGCGCGCGCCGCTGCCGGCCGACCTGACGCCGCTCGCCGCCGAGCTCGGCGTCACGCCGCTCTATGGCGACATCCACAATCATTGCGACCTCAGTTATGGTCACGGCCGTTTCGAGGACGCGCTGGCGCGCGCCGCGCTGCAACTCGATTTCGTCTCGATCACCGGCCACGCGCATTGGCCGGACATGCCGGTCGACGATCCCTCCGTCGCTCACATCGTCGCCTTTCATGTCGAGGGCTTCGCCCGCCTGCGCCGGCGCTGGCCCGAGCATTTCGCGGCGCTGCAGGCGGCGAACGGCCCGCGCCTCGTCGTCTTCCCCGGCTACGAGATTCACTCCGGCGCCTATGGCGACTACACCATCGTCTATCGCGATCTCGATCCGGCGCCGATGATCCTCGCCGACAGCCCCGCCGAACTCGCGGCGCGGCTGCGCGCCGAGATGCCGGAGCGCGCCTTCGCCTTTCCCCATCACATCGGCTACCGGCCCGGCGCGCGCGGCGTGAACTGGGACGTCTTCGACCCGACGCTCTCCCCCTTCGTCGAGATGAACTCGATGCATGGTTGCGCCGAGGCCTCCGAAACCGACCGGCCCTATCTGCATTCCATGGGTCCGGTCGACGGGCGTCAGACGATGCAGGCGGGCCTTGCCCGCGGCAAACTCTTCGGCGTCGTCGGCAACACCGATCATCACTCGGCCTTTCCCGGCTCCTACGGCCATGGCCGCATGGCGGTCTATGCGCACCGGCGCGACCGCGCCGCGATCTGGGACGCGATGCTGGCGCGCCGCACCAATGCGCTGACCGGCGACTCGACTCACCTGCTGGCGGCGATCGGCGCGACGATGCAGGGCGGCGTCGTCGCGCCTTCGCGCGATGCGACGCTGCGCGTCGAGGCGGTCTCCGGCGGTTTCATCGACGCGATCGACGTGATCCGCGACGGCCGCCTCGCCCATCGCGTCACGCCGGAGCTGACGCCGGCGCCGATCAGCCCGCGACCGCTGACCACGCTCTATCTCGAATTCGGCTGGGGCGCGCGCGGCCGCAGCTTTCGCTGGGAGGGCGAGATCGGCCTCGACGGCGGCGCGATCCTTTCGGTTACGCCGCGCTTCCGCGGCGCCGAGATCGTCTCGCCGCTGGAAGGCGAGGACGGCGCTCATCCCTTGCCCAGTCTGGCGACGACAACCGACGGGCGCGTGATCTTCGCCGTCACCGCCGAGGCCAATCCGAACAACGTCACCGCCGCGACGCAGGGCCTGCTGCTGCGTTGCGAGGCGGGCGACGACGCCCGGCTGCGCGCCGACCTCAACGGCCATCGCGTCGAATTGCGCCTCGCCGAACTGTTCGAGGCCGGGCGCAGCGGCAATCTCGGCCCGATCGACAGCCCGGCCTGGCGCATCCACGCCGCGCCGCGGCCCGCGAACTGGCAATGGCGCGGCGAGATCGCGCTCGGCGCCATCGCTGCCGGCGAGACGATCTATCTGCGGCTGCGCCAGCGCGACGGCCAGAGGGCCTGGACTTCCCCGTTCTTCGTGCGCGGCTGACGCGGCGCGCGGACATCTCGCCGGAGACGACATGAGCGAACCAATCGAGACGTCCTTCCACGCGCCGCGCCTCGCTTCGGGCGCCCCGCAACCCGAGGCCCGCCACGCGCCGCCGCCGCGCTACAATTTCATCGGCGGCCACAACGACCCGGCGATCATTCCCGGAGACGCGCTCGCCGAAGCGGCGGCGCGCGTCATCCGCCGTCAGGCGCCGTCGCTCGCCATGTATCATCTCGGACAGGGCCGGCTCGGCTATCCGCCGCTGCGCGAATTCGTCGCCCGCAAGCTGGCGGCCCGCGGCGTGACCGGCCTGTCGGCCGACGACATCATGATCACTTCGGGCTCCGGCCAGTCGATCGATCTCGTCAACCAGCTCTTCGTCGGGCCCGGCGACACGGTGCTGATCGAGGAATTTTCCTACAGCGGCGCGATCGTCCGGGCGCGCAGCGCCGGCGCGCGCGTCATCGGCATGCCGCTCGATTCGGGCGGCCTGCGCATCGACGCGCTGGAGCGCTGCCTCGCCGATCTGGCGTCCCGCGGCGTCACGCCGAAATACATCTACACGATCCCGACGGTGCAGAACCCGACGGGCTCGATCCTGCCGCTCGACCGCCGGCGCGCGCTGATCGCCCTGTCGCATCGCTACGGCGTCCCGATCTTCGAGGACGAGTGCTACGCCGACCTGACCGTCGCGCCGGATGCGCCGCCGGCGCTGCATGCGCTGGCGCCGCGCCAGATCATCCACATCGGCTCCTTCTCGAAGTCGCTCGCCCCGGCGCTGCGGCTCGGCTACGCGACGGCGGACTGGTCCGTGCTCGGCCGCATGTCGAGCCTGAAGGGCGATGGCGGCACCGGCGCGCTCGACCAGATGGTCGCCGCCGAATTTCTCGGCGAGCGCTTCGAGGCGCATGTCGGACGCCTGCGCACGGCGCTGCGCGCCAAGCTCGACACGATGATCGACTCGCTCGAACGCGAATTCGGCGCGTCGATCGAGGTCTGGCGGCCCGAGGGCGGCATCTTCGTCTGGATGCGCCTTGCCGGCGACACCGACGTGCGCTCGCTGCTGGCGCCCGCGGCCGCGGCGGGCCTCGTCTTCAACGCCGGACCGGACTGGGCCTGCGATCCCGAGAGCGCGAAAAGCTGGCTGAGGCTCTGCTTCGCCCTGCCCGACGAACGCACGATCCGCGACGGCGTCGCCACATTCGCCCAGGTCTGCTTCGAGCAGACCGGGTCGCCGCGTCGCGGCGACAATCGCGATCGCGCTGAGACGTGACGCAAACCGCGCCTGCGCCGGTCAATTGGCGCAGCGCGCCTCCAGCGCATCGACGAAGGAGCGATCCCAGCGCCCTTCCAGGATCGACCTGATGGTCGCCTCCTCGTTGTCACGCTGGCGCAGCGCCTTGCCGATCACCTCTTCGGCGAGGGAAGGCGGGAAGGCGCACAGCCCGTCCTGATCGCCGACAACGATGTCGCCGGGACGCACCACCATGCCGCCGACCGTCACCTCGACATTGATCGCGCCCGGCCCGTCCTTGTAGGGGCCGCGATGGCTGACGCCGCGCGCATAGACCGGAAAGGACCGTTCGCCGATCTCTGCAATGTCGCGGATGGCCCCGTCGACGACGAGCCCGGCGAGACCGAGCTTCTCGGCGCCGAGCGACATGATGCCGCCGAAGATCGCATTGCTCACCTCGCCGCCCGCGTCGATCACCATCACGTCGCCGGGCCGGCAGAAATCATAGGCGCGCAGCACGGCGAGATTGTCGCCGCCGCGCGTTCGCACCGTCACCGCCGTGCCGGCGAGCGGCGCCGGCCGGTGAAAGGGCCTGAGGCCCGTGCTGCCGCGATTGCGCTGCAGGCTGTCGCTGATCAGCGCCACCGCGATGTCGCGCAGCTGCGCGATGATCGCCGGATCAGCCTGCGGCGCCGATGGATTCTTCAAGATGCCTCTGGCGTTCATGTCGACGTCCCTTCGGATGTGGGTCAGGCGAGCCGCGACAGCGGCGTGACGGCGCCGCCGGCGCGTTCGATTTCGACGCGGATCGCGCGGGCGAGCGTCACAGCGCCCGGCGTGTCGCTGTGCACGAGGATCGACTGGACGTCGATCTCGAGGCGCCCGCCGTCATGCGTGACGATCGTCCTGTCCTCCAGAACGCGCCGTACGCGCGCCAGCACCTGCGCGTCGTCATGGATCACCGCGCCGGGTCGCGCGCGCGGCGTGAGCTGGCCATTCGCGTCATAGGCGCGATCGGCGAGAAAGAGATTGAACGTGCGCAGGCCGGCCCGGCGCGCGACGCTTTCGAGCTCCGTCTTCGACAGCACGAGCAACGCCATGTCGGGATCGAAGGCGCGCGTCGCGCGCACCAGCGTCTCGGCGACGTCGCGATCGGCGCAGGCCAGATTGCCGAGCGCGCCATGCGCATTGAGATGCGTGACGCGATGGCCGGCGGCGCGCGCCATCGCCTCGAGCGCGCCGATCTGGAACAGCACATGCGCCTCGAGTTCGGCATGGCTCATCGCGATCACGCGCCGGCCGAAACCGGCGAGATCGGGAAAGCTGACATGCGCGCCGAGATCGACGCCGCGCGCCTTCGCCGCGCGCGCCGTCGCCGCCATGATCACCGGAGCGCCGGCGTGATGGCCGCAGGCGACATTGGCCGAGGTGACGATCTCGAGCAGCGCCGCGTCGTCGCCCATCCGCCACGGGCCGAAGCCCTCGCCGAGATCGCAATTGATGTCGATGTTCATGGCTCGATGCCCGTAGTGGCGACAAGGATGCGAACGAGCGGCGCGCCGTGGCCGACGCCCGCGCCGTCCGGCGCGAAAGCGAGAATCCAGCCGTCGGCCGGCATGCGGACGGGCAGGAGCAACGGGCCGCGCCGCAGGAACCCGACGATGTCGCCGGTGCGCGCGAAGGCGCCGACGGCGGCGAACGGCGCGTCGCCGCTGCGCCGGCCGGTGCGGAACACGCCGGGTCCGCTCGCGCCGACGGTCGCCGTCCCGTCCATGCCGTCGATCGTCACGTTCAGGGCAAAGGGATCGACCGCCGGCGCCGCGCCGAGCGTCACGACGATCCCGTCCTGCATCGTGATCGCGCTCATGCCGCCGACCCTCGCGCCGCCGGCGCGTCGAAGCCGCAGGTCGCGATCCAGATGCGGATGCGCGCCAGATGCGCCTCGAGCGCGTCATGCGCGGCCAGCGCCTCGGCATGATCGCAGCGCCGGAAGCGCAGCCGGCCGCCGAGCGGCGTCTGCGCGATGCGCCACAGATCCGGTTCGATGACGACGCCGATCTTCGGATAGCCGCCGGCGGTGTAGGCGTCGGCAAGCTGGATGATCGGCTGGCCGCCCGCCGGCCCCTGAATGACGCCCGGCACGAGCCCGTGCGAGCGCATCTCGATGGGATGCGCGAGATCGAGAGTCGGGCCGATCAGCCGGTAGCCGGCGCGGTTGCTCTGGCCGGAGATGCGCCAGGCGGTCGTCCAGAACGCCTCCCGCGACTGTGGCGCGAAGGCCTCGTATTCGGCCGCCGGCAGCACGCGCACGGTGGTGGCGTCGTCGGCCGCGCCTTCGATCGGCAGCGCCGCTTCGGGCGCGACGACGCCGAAGGCGTGCGCGCCCGCGCCGCTCGCCCCGATCGGCAATCGGTCGCCCGGCGCCAGCAGCCGGCCCTCGAAACCGCCGAAACCGCCACGCAGATGCGTCGAGCGCGACCCCAGCGCCGGCGGCGTGTCGATGCCGCCGGCGACCGCGACATAGCTGAACACGCCGCGCCGCGCATGGCCGAGTTCGAGCTCCTCGCCGGCGCGGGCGAAATCCCGCCAGTCCGTCGGCGCCGGCCGTCCGGCGAGCCTCGCCCCGGCGTCGGCGCCGGCGAGCGCGAAGGCCGTGTCGACGAGGAAGCGCAGCCGCATCGGCGCGCCGGGAATTTCGATCGCCGCGGCGCCCGGCGCGTTGCCGAGCAACAGATTGGCGGTCGTCAGCGCCAGCGTGTCCATCGCGCCGGAGCGGCCGACGCCGATGTGACGCCAGCCGAGGCGTCCGGCGTCCTGCACGCTGGCGTGGCCGGCGGGATCGAGAATTTCGATCATGGCAGGATCGCCGTGGCGACGAAGCGGATGACGTCGCCGGGCCGCAGCAGCGCCGGCGGCGACCCGCCCGGATCGAAGAAGCGTTGCGACGTATGGCCGATCGTATGCCAGCCCGAAGGCCCGTCCGACGCCGAGGCGCCGGTCTGCCAGCCGCCGATCGACACCGAACCCGCCGGCACGCTGACGCGCGGCGTCTGCCGGCGCGGAATGAACAGCCGCGGATCGACGACGCCGAGGTAGCCATAGCCCGGATGGCTGCCGAGCGCGAACACCGTGTAGTCGCGACCCGCATGGATCGCGACGACCTCGTCACGCGTCAGCCCTGTCTCACGCGCCATGTGATCGAGATCAGGCCCGCCCTCGCCGCCATAGACGACCGGCAGCTCAAAGCGCCGCGGCTCGACATCGAGCGGCGCCGCCGCGTCCCACGCCGCGATCAGCGCTCGCTCGACGGCGCCCGGATCGCGCAGCGGCGCGTCGAACGAGACCAGAAGATTGGTCATGCCGGGCGCGGCCTCGACGACGCCCGGCCAGGCCTCGACAGCGCGCGCCAGCGCCCAGACGCGCCGCTGCGCCGCCAGATCGAAGGCGCCCGGCGCCTCGAACAGCACCGCGCCAAGCCCCATCGGGCTGACATGCGGCGCCTCGCGTGCCCGGTCGCGTTGCATCTCAGGATCCGAAACGGAACAGCGGCTGGCCGCGCGCGACTTCTTCGCCAGGTTCGGCGAGGATCGCCGCGATCCGCCCGTCGCGGTCACTGACGATCGGCGTGAACATTTTCATCGCCTCGATCAGGCAGAGCGTCTGGCCGTGGCGCACCGCCTCGCCAACGCGCGCAAAGGGCGCCGCGCCCTGCGCCGGCGTCAGATGCAGCACGCCGAAAATCGGCGAGACCAGCGCATCGCCGGCCGCCTGCGGCGCCGAGGCCTGCGGCGTCGCGGCGACCGACGCGGCGCCGACGCGCGCCGGCGCGCCTGTCCCGCGCCGGATCGTCACCCGCGTTCCGTCCTCGACAAGGTCGAGACTCTCGACGCCCTCGCTGGCGGCGAGGTCGATCAGTTCGCGCAGCCTGGCGATCGCGATCGGCATCGTCTCAACCCCTCGCGCGTCACTTGCCGAGCAGCAGATCGGGCAGGAAGGAGACGATGCCCGGGAACGCCGCGATGAGCAGCACGAAGCCCATCATGATGAACAGATATGGCATGGTGACGCGGGTCAGATAGCCCATCGGCCGTCCGGTGACGGACTGGATGACGGTCAGGTTGAAGGCGACGGGCGGCGTGATCTGCGCCATCTCCACGACCAGCACCATGAAAATTCCGAACCACACCTTGTCGAAGCCGGCCGCCTTGATCAAGGGCAGCACGACCGGCAGCGTGGTGGCGATCATCGAGAAGCCCTCGAGCGCCGTGCCGAGCACGAGATAGAGGACCATCAGCGCGACGATCAGCGCGAAGGGCGACAATTCGAACCGGCGCACGAATTCGGCGACCGCCTCGGGAATGCCGAGAAACGCGGTGATGTTGCCGAGGATCGAGGCGCCGAGGATGATCAGCCCCATCATGCTGCAGGCCTGGATCGACCCGACGCCGACGTCGCGCAGCGAGGCCCAGCTCAGCGAGCCCTGCAGATGCGACACCAGCGCCGCGCCGAGCACGCCGATCGCCGCCGCCTCGGTCGGCGTCGCCAGGCCGCCATACATCGAGCCGAGCACGCACAGGATGAGGAACAGCGCCGGCGCGAGTTCCCGCAGCGCCGCCACGCGCGCTCCAAAACTCACATCCTTCAGCGCCCGCTCGGACTCCGGCACCAGATCGCGCCGCAGCGTCGTGTGGATCATGATCCAGCCGGAAAAGCAGCCGGCGAGCAGAATGCCGGGAATGAAGCCGGCGGTGAACAGGCGCAGCACCGACTCTTCCGCCAGCACGCCGTAGATGATCATCACCGTGCTCGGCGGAATGAGAAAGCCGAGCGTGCCGGCGCCGGCGAGCGAGCCGATCGCGATGTCCGGCGAATAGCCGCGCTGCAGCAGCTCGCGCAGCGTCATGCGCCCGACCACCTGCGTCGTCGCCGCCGACGAGCCGGAGATCGCCGCGAAGATCGAACAGGCGACGACATTGACATGCAGCAGCCGCCCCGGCAGCAGCCCGGCCCAGGGCGCGAGCCCGTTGAACAGCGATTTCGACAGACTGGTGCGGAACAGGAACTCGCCCATCAGCACGAACAGCGGCAGCGCCACCAGATCGGACGAAGTCAGGATGTTGAAGGCGTGCTGCGGCAGCAGCCGCACGACCGGAATGTCGGTGAAGGCGAAGGCGAGCAGCATCGCCGTCGCCGCCAGCGCCACGCCGATCCACACGCCGACGCCCAGAATGCCGAACAGGATGCCGAACAGGCCGGCGAAGACGGCGGTCATCGCGGCTCTCCGCGCAGTTGCGGGTGGAGGACGGGGGCGTCAGGTCTCACTGCGCGCTCCTCACTCCGGCAGGGTGGCGACGCCGAGCGAGGCGTCCTCGAGCGGCTCGTCGAGCAGCGCCGCGACGAGCCGCAGCGCCATCTGCAGGGCGAGCACCAGACAGCCGAGCGTCAGCGCGCCTTGCGGAATCCACAGCGGCGTGAAGCTCTCGCCCGACACCTGCCCCGACATCGCCGATTGCAGCGTGAACCGCGCCATCGACCAGGTGAGCAGGCCCGTGAAGCCGACGCCGATCGCCGCCGCGACGATCTCGAGCATGCGCGCGTGGCCGCCGCCGCCGGCGCGCAGCAGCAGTTCGACGCGGATATGCATGCCGGCGCGCAGCGTCAGCCCGGAGCCGAGCATGAAGGCGACGCCCATCAGATAGGCGCTGTATTCCCAGGCGAAGCCGACGCCCGGCGGCAGCGACCTGAACACCTTCGACAGCAGCGCGAGGACGATCTCCGCGCTCACCAGCGCGACGAGCGCGGCAAGACACAGCGCGGCGGCGTAGCCCGCCGCCAGCGCGATCGCGTCCGCAGCGCGGCGGAAGGCGATGAACGCTCCTGGTCCGCCCGCCGCGCCGCCGGCCATCTCAGCGCCCCGTGTCTTTGAGATAGGCCTCGATGATCGGCTTTGACGCCGGCACGCGCTCCATGAAAGCGGCGGTCAGCGGCCTGGCCATCTTGTACATGTCGAGCGACATCTGCTTCGACACCGGCACGACCTCCATGCCCTTTTCGCGCAGCGTCTTCAGGCTGATCTCGTCCTCGTCCGACGACACCTTCCAGAAGTCCGGCTCGAGCTTCGCGGCGATCTCCTGCATCGCCTTCTGGCTTGCCGGCGACAGCTTGTTCCAGGCGTCGAGGCTGATGTTGACCATGTTCGTCGACCAGGTGTGGTTGGTCGGGTAGATGTATTTCAGGAACTCCCAGAACTTGCCGTCGACGCCGGACGTCGCCGACGTCGCGACGCCGTCGACGCGGCCCGAGGCCAGCGCCGGAATGAGTTCGCCCCAGGGAATCTGCACGCCGGCCATGCCGACGGCGTTGCAGGTGTCCACCGTGTTCTTGTCGGCGCCGCGGATCTTGATGCCCTTCAGGCCGGCGACGGTGTCGGTCTTGACCTTCAGATACATGTACTGCGCCGGCGAGGGCACCATGTAGAGAATCTTCTGATTGTACTTCGCCACCGTCTTCTCGAATTCGGGGCGCAGATATTTGTGCAGCGCCTTCAGTTCGGCCGGCGAGGCGACGAGGAAGGGAATGCCGTCGGTGCCGAAGATCGGCTCGTCGCCGATCTGCTGCGAGGTCAGGATGTCGGCCATCGGCACGAGTCCGTCGCGCACCGCGCGCATCTGCTCGGGCCCCTTGAAGCCGAGCGATCCGCCCGCCTTCACCGAGATGACGACGTCGCCATTCGTCGCCTTGGCGACCTCTTCGGCATAGCGCTTGGCGTTGCGCACCTGGAAATTGGTGTCCGGCAGAACGTCGGACAGATTGAGCGTCGTCGCCGCGAAGGCGCGCGGCGCGAAACCCGCCGATGCGAACGCCGCGCCGGCGCCGGCGAGAACCTGCCTGCGATCGATGAACATGCGATCCCTCCCCTGTCATGGATGTCCGGCGCGGCGCGCCGGACCGCGTCAGTCCGTCCGCTTTTCGAAGTTCAGTCCGCCCGGCACCTGCAGCGTCGGCATGATCTCGATCTGGCCGATGTTGACATGGCGCGGCGTCGAAAGGGCGTAGGCGACCGCGTCCGCCACGTCCTCGACTTTCAGCGACTCGAAGCCGTCGTAGAACTGCTTCTGCGCCCGCTCCGCATCGCCGATCACTTTGGCGAAGATCTCCGTCTCGGCGCGGCCCGGCACGATCTCCGTGACGCGCACGCGTCGGCCATAGGCGGCGACGCGCGTCTGCCGCGAGACCATGTGCATCGCCGCCTTGGTGGCGTGATAGACGGTGTTGCCGCCGAAATGATACAGGCCCGCGATCGAGGTGATGTTGACGATGTGGCCGCGGTCGCGCGCCATCATGCCGGGCAGCGTCAGGCGGATGAGATGCAGCGCCGCGCGCAGGTTGACGTCGACCTGCTCGTCGACGCCGAAAGCGTCCATCGTCGCGATGTCGCCGGCCCGCGACACGCCGGCGTTGTTGACCAGCACATCGGGTTCGAGCGGCTTCACCAGAGCCTCGATCGCCGCCAGATCGGTCACGTCGACGACATGGGCGATACAGCCGGTGCGCGCGGCGAGCGCCTCCAGCCGGGCGCGGTTGCGCGACAGGGCGTGGACCGTCAGTCCATGGGCGACGAAATTTTCGACGATCGCCGCGCCGATGCCGGCCGACGCGCCGGTGACGAGGGCCGTGCGGTAATCGGAAAAGGCCATCGGCCGCCTCGCGCCTGCAGGAAGCCGGACTGTGGCGCAATAATCCATTGGCGACAAAGACGGACTGCGTCTAGTGTCATAAGCCACGCTTATCGATCAGCGCCGCCCGCGGAGCCGGAGGATGGACACCAGACGCCTCGGCGCCTTCGTCAAGATCGTCGACACCGGCAGCCTGACGCGCGCCGCCGACAATCTGCGCGTCGCCCAGCCCGCGCTGAGCCAGCAGGTGGCGGCCCTCGAGGCGCATTTCGGCCAGCGCCTGCTGATCCGCTCGAAGCGTGGCGTGACGCCGACCGAGGCGGGCCGGGCCCTGTATCGTCACGCCCAGGTCATCCTGCGCCAGCTCGGCCTCGCCGAGGCCGATGTCGGCCAGTCGACGCGCGCCGTTGTCGGCTCGGTTTCGCTCGGGCTCGCGCCCTACAGCGCCGGCTCGGCCCTCGCCCTGCCGCTGCTGCGTCTGGCGCGTCAGCGCCATCCCGGCGTCGTCTTGCACATCAACGAGAATTTCGGCGGCGTCATCAGCGAGATGGTGATGACCGGCCGGATGGATCTGGCGGTCATCTATCAGCCCGGGCCGATCCGCGGCGTCGCCTTCGAACCGATGTTCGAGGAGGAGCTGTTCCTGGTGTCGACCCGCCGACACGGGCCGGCTCGCAGCAAGGAGACGCCGCTCGCCGCGCTCGCCGGCGTGCCGCTGCTGCTGCCGAGCAAGATTCACACGATCCGCAGGCTGGTCGACGCCGCCTTCGAACGCGCCGGGATCGCCGCCAATCTCGTGGCCGAGATCGAATCCGCCGCCACCCTCGCCCAGGCGATCGACGCCGGCCTCGGCGCGACCATCCTGCCCTGGTCGCCGGCCTCGGCGATCGCCGAACACCAGCGCCGCTCCGGCGGGCGCGACCTCGTCCTGTCGCGCCTCGTGCGCCCGTCGCTGCAGGCGCGCGTGTCGATCTGCACGCCCGATCACATCGCTCTGTCGGAAGCGGCGCAGGCCGTGCTCGGCCTGATCCGCGAATTGATCGACAAACGCCCTCCGGGCCCCGAACGACCAGGCGCCGTCAGCCCGGCGAACACCGCGGCGCGGCAACCTGCGCGGGTCAGAAACGATGAAAAACCGTTAGGAGAATCAATCGGTTGATCTTGGTGGAGCAGGCTCCTTGCGAGAACCGGTCTCCGTCGCCCGTTCTCTGTTAGCAGGGAAAAAACAGGGAAACAGCTGAAATCGTCGCGGCCCTGTCGGCGCGTCGGACCAAAACACACAGTCATCATAGATAGTTGCAGCCGAATTCCCTGCGTTTGGAAACAGGGAATTTGTCGGCCAGGATCAGGAAACGGCGCGGTCGGAACAGGGAATTCCACCCCCGATTCCGGCCGTTTGCCGGGATTGAATTGTCGTTTGCCGGGATCGATCTGTCGTTTGACGGGATTCTTGGCGCGCGCCACGGGCGACAAGGTGCGTGTGCCCGGATCGAAGCGCCGTATTCGTCGAAACCGGGCGCCATCCAGCGGGCAAAGTCTGTCGCCGACCGACGTGCCCTCGCCTCGAGGATGATGCTGCGTAAACCGGCCGCCAAGAGTGCAATTCGGCGTGCGACAGCTGAACGAATCGCCCCGCGCATCGCGCTCGCGCCGCCATGATCGAGCAGGCCGACCGCGCCGGCGCACCCGCCGGAATGGTATTGTCAAGTAGAGCCATCGGCGCCGCGCTTTCAAACGCCTTTCAAACGCCTTTCAAACGCCCCTTGAGCGGGTCGCAAGAGAAGAGGTATTTGCGAGGCGATGGCGGCGTGTATAAGCCGGAGATGAGAGCTTTCATTTTGCGTTTTTCTCTATGATTGTCATATTGTTCTAATCTCGATCCGACGTATACAGGTACTTTGATACGAGTTTCGCAAAATCATCATTGACCAGTTCGCGCGCCGACGCTCTCCTTTGCCCAGGATCATGCAGAGGCGTTCGGAAAGACATGGCGACACCGCGCATCGAGCTCAAACCCGTCGCAGCGCTGCGGCCGTATCCTGGCAACGCCCGCACGCATTCCAGAAAGCAGTTGCGGCAGATCGCCGACAGCATCCGGCGCTTCGGCTTCACCAATCCGGTGCTGATCAGCGACGATGACGAGATCATCGCCGGGCATGGCCGGGTTCTGGCGGCGCGCGACCTCGGTCTCGACAGCGTGCCGACGATCCGCCTCTCGCATCTCGACGCGCAGGCGCGCCGCGCCTATGTGCTGGCCGACAACAAGCTGGCGCTCAATGCGGGCTGGGACTTCGATCTCCTCGCGGTCGAACTGCAGGGCCTGCTCGACGTCGAGTTCGACGTGTCGCTGACCGGCTTCTCGACGGCCGAGATCGACCTCGTGCTCGACGAGGCGAAAGAGCGTGCGACGACCCCGGGCGACCCCGCCGACGAAGCGCCTGCGCCGCCCGCCGCGCCGGTGACGCGGCCGGGCGACGTCTGGCGGCTCGGCCGGCATCGGCTCCTGTGCGGCGACGCGCGCAGCGAGGCCGATTGCGCCCGGCTGCTCGATGGCGAGACGGCCGATCTCGTCTTCACCGATCCTCCCTACAACGTGCCGATCGACGGGCATGTCTGCGGGCTGGGCGCCGCGCGCCACCGCGACTTCGCCTTCGCCTCGGGCGAGATGTCGCGGGCCGAGTTCACCGCCTTCCTGACGCGCACGCTCGGCAACGCGGCGGCTGTCTGTCGGGACGGGGCGATCGCCTTCGTCTGCATGGACTGGCGCCATCTCGGCGAGCTGCTTGCGGCGGGCGAAGCGGTCTTTTCAGAACTGAAAAACGTCTGCGTCTGGAACAAGACCAATGGCGGCATGGGGACGTTCTATCGCTCCAAGCACGAGTTGGTCTTCGTGTTCAAGATCGGGGCGGGCGAGCACGTCAACACCTTCGGCCTGGGCGAGGGCGGACGCTACCGCACCAATGTGTGGGACTACGCCGGCGTCAGCAGTCTCGGGACGGCGCGGCGCGAGCAGCTCGAGATGCATCCGACCGTCAAGCCCGTCGCGCTGGTCGCCGATGCGATCCGCGACTGCTCGCATCGCGGCGACCTCGTGCTCGATCTGTTTGCGGGCGCGGGCACGACGCTGATCGCGGCCGAGCGCTGCGGCCGGCGGGCGCGCGCACTGGAGTTCGATCCCGCCTATTGCGACACGATCCTCGATCGCTGGCGGCGCTGCAGCGGCCGGACTGCGACGCTGGAGGCCGA
This sequence comes from Methylobacteriaceae bacterium, assembly GCA_016793505.1. Lineage (GTDB taxonomy): Bacteria > Pseudomonadota > Alphaproteobacteria > Rhizobiales > Beijerinckiaceae. The sequence goes on from JAEULW010000327.1 coordinate 14,767, forward strand.
CGGTCTCGGCTTCGACGACGTCGCTGTCGCGCGCGGCGTCCCGGTCGAGCGCAAGGGCGCGGGCGACACGGCGGTCGAGCCCGGCCTGCGGGCGGCGGCGGCCAAACGCAGGCGCGGGCGGCGCGCGACGGGTTAGTCGCGGGATCATCACACGGACGAACGACAGGACGGAGCGATCGTGTCCGACGACGACATGAACGAGCGGTTGAAACGCCAGCTTCTCGGCTTGCCGCCGCAGCACAGCCCAACTTCCGCGCCGCAAGGGCGGACCGACGCCACAGCGCAGCCCGCGCCGCCCGACGCGGCGACGCCGCAGGCCGGCGTCGGCTATGGACGCCCGCCGCTGTCGGGCCGGTTCCAGAAGGGGCGCTCCGGTAATCCGCGCGGACGTCCCAGGAAGGCGGCGCCGACGACGCCTGCCCTTCCCCCGTCGACGCTGGCGGAGGCGCTCTTGCAGGAAAGCCGGCGCCGGCTGCCCATTCGTGAGGACGGCAGGACCCGCCAGATCTCTATGCGACGGGCCGTCATCAAGGCCCAGGAGAAGAGCGCGTTGCAGGGCAACGCCTACGCACAACGCAACTATCTCGATCGACTCGATCGCTACGAGCGCGAGGAGCGCGCCGCGATCGCGCAGGATCACGCCGTCTGGCGGGGCTATGAGCGGGAGGCGCGCGCGCGTCTGGCCAAGGGGACGCCTGTCGATCAGGTCCTGCCGCATCCAGACGATCTCGTCTTCCCGGATGATGCGCGCGTTCGCTTCGCCGGGCCGTCGACGCCCGCCGAACTCGCGAAGACGCGCCATGATGTCGCCGTCCGCGACGCCGCGTTGCTCGAATGGACGATCGATCTGCGCGACAAGACTTACGACCGCGAGATCGCCGCGGGTCGAACCTCGAAGTTCGGCGCGCTGCTGACGGCGACCAACAACGCCCTGCCTGCCCGGATGCGCCTCTCGGACGCAGAGATTGGTTTCCGCGCAACGTGGCGGCTCAGGCCGAAACGCGCCCTGCGTCAGGAGTTGCGCCGGACCTGGCGGGCGCTCGGCTGCCCGCAGTTCATGAACCTCGAAAGGCGGTTCACCGAGGTCGCCCTGATCCGCGGGCGCATCGCGGCGTTCCTGAAGGCCGTGGACATCGCCAAACGCGAGATGGAGGAACAATCCTGAGCGCAGGATGCGTGCCCCACATGCGCTGAAGCCGGAGCGCAGCCGACAAGTGCTACGTTGTCATGCGATGGCGGCCGGCGTGCGGCGATCAATCCCCGCACAGGCCGAGATACGCTTCCAGCTTCGCGGAACGAACGGGATAGAATGCATACATCCCTTCCTCGACGCGCGGCTTCGACGCGTCCCGCGGGCGCTCGTTGCGCATCCAGCCGCAAGAAATCGGCGTCTCGCGCCAGCGCTGCAGGACCGGCCCATAGAAAGCTTCGATCACGGAGCGCCGCGCGACAACCACGTCGAGCAGGTCGACAACCTTGTCCGCGTCGCGCTCCTCCCTCGTCATCAGAAGGCGAACAAGGCCATCGCTCTGCGGCCACACATGCAGTTCGAGGGCGACGCCTTCCAGATCGAAGCTGGCGCGCGGCGAGCCGTCGATCAGATGCTCCAGCCAGTCGACGAGCGGCGGGAACGGGTCCCACACAGAACTCCATGCGAACGCCGCGCCATGGTCGTCTGCGACGATCTCGACCCCCATCCAGCCGGTGTCTTCCCAGGCGAACGTCACACGAAATGCCTCGACACGCGGCGCAAGGGGGCGATCGAGCGTCAGCGGCTCATCCGGCGGCAGCCAGCGCCCGCTCCTGCAATCGAACGCCCAGCCGTAGGGAAACATCAGTTCGCGCCAGGGCGCCGAATCGTCCGGCTTCAGCATGCGCGTCGGGCCGATGACGCTGAATTCGTGATAATCCGCGTCGCGCCAGGCGCGGGCGACGGTCTCCCACAGGCGCGCGCCGTCGAGCCCCGCCTCCTCCAGCCGCGCCGCCAGCTCTTCGCCATCGAGCGATGTCTCGACGAACACCCAGTCGGCGCCGTCCAGCCGTCGGGCCAGAAGGCGCCGGAAAAGGACGCGAGGGACAGATCGCGGCGGCATGCGGGTCTTCGTCAGTGTGCAAGGCGCGTTGGGTGTGGGGCGCGCATAGCTTCCTTTGCAGGCAAAGTCGACGGCGCAGTCCAGCCTTTCGATCCGGGCGGCGCAAAATACGGGGCGAATTGCCGCGCCCATTGTGCCCGCAGGTCCGATCGACCGGATCGCCTTCGAAACTGACGCGACAAGGCGCAGGTTTCCGAGTTGCGGCGCGGCGATGTTTTCGTGATGGACGATCTGTCGAACCACGAGTATCTGCGCGCGAGCCAGATGATCGGGGCGCCCGGCGCGGAATTGCTCCATCTACCGTCCTAATCCTCGGATTTCCGTCGGATCGAAATGTCTTTCTCGAAGCAGAACGCGCTGCGACACAATGCAGCCGAGAAAATCGCCCTGCCCTCTGGGCCTCCGTCGGCCAAATCGTCGATGTCGTCATTCCCACCGAACCGGCGCGTTTTCGACGTCACAGAATAGTATCCGCCGCCAACGCAATATACACTAGCTACAAAATTGTGTTCCCGTCTCCATCAGCTAACTTTTTATTGAATTATTGAGCTACGCTTAATAGTTTCAATTTGCTGGTGCACTTCTGCGATTCGACTATTGTTGTAATCGCTATCTAGCTCCCTCTGAAGAATGCTACCTAACTCCAAAACGGCCATGGCGACAAAGTGCACGAGCAGCGTTTCCGAACTGCCCCGCAGAAGGGACTGCGCTTCCAGCAGCATCCTCATGGCATCGTGATGTTTCTCAATCATTTGCGCCCCCGCGGCTTAATTTCCTCCGATCCATAACGGAGCCGTGTTACGCCGCGCGTGCTGACGAGTGAAGATCCTCGGGCTTGATAAAATCCGGCAATCAAATGATATTTCATATGTTTTTGATTGTCCCAACAGCTCTGCGTGCCAATTTGCGTGGCAAACTGATGCGGCGGCGCGCCGCCGGATTGCAACGTAGTTAACCCGCGCTACAACGGTGGACTATATGATTGTGAGCCCTGCCAAAAAGGCGCAGACATGGCGTCTTTCACTTCTCGGTCGCTCGAGATTGCTCGATCCCGCGGGCGAGCCGGTCCATGTTCCGAAGAAGCTGTTTGCCTTGGCGTTGTATTTGTTGACCGACGCCCGCAACCGGAGCGTCGACAGGCAACAAATTGGAGAGCTGCTTTGGGGCGAAGCCCCGCCGGAGACGCAACAGGCGAACACGCGGTCGTTTTTGCGACGCGTTCGCGCCGCACAAACAACAGCGTGGCCGTTCCTCGTCACGCGCTGCGGAATTACGCTGCGCCAGATCGAGTGTGATTACGAGCAACTCTTGCATAGCCTGCTGCATGGTTCCGCGCGTCATGCAGCTGCCGCGATCGTCGGCGCCAAATCCAGCCTTATTGCAGGGTCCGACAAAGGGAGCCCGCAGTTCGAATTGTGGGTTCAGAACAAATCTGGGTGGCTAGAAAGCATGATGTTGGATCGCGCGTCGCTCATTCTCGAGCAACAGGCGCTCGACGGCGACCTTGCGCTGGAGACAGCTCTTGCTCACTTCGTCCTCGCCCGGGACCGATCGCACCAGGCGGCGCGTCGTATTGTCACTCGAGAAACCCTATCGATCCGCCCGAACAAGGTGATCCGAAGCAAAGGAAGCATCCAAGTCGTCGTTCGATCGGCGCGCCTTTCGATGCAAGGGCGGACCATTGAACGGAAGGCGACGCCGAATCATCAGCCGACCCTGATCGTCACCTCCATCGACGACCATGGCAGCGCCACGACAAGCAAGCAATCCGACGATCTCTTCGAGAGCATCCTCTCAGAACTTTGGCTGGTGAAATCGATCAAGATCGTTGTTGGCGAAGGTGGCGCACCTAACAATCATGACGACGGCGACGTCAACTCGTATCGATTGCTGACGCGTATAGCGTTTCTCGCCACCCAGCGTTTGAGACTACGGCTGATCCACGTCGCAACGAACGAAATGATCTGGGCGGAATCATTTCATTTCCGTGGAGAACTAACCGACTCGCTTGCACGCAAGATCGCAGCGCAAGTCGCCTCGAAAATTGAGGCGAATGAAGTCTCACTGAACGCCGACAGGCCCGAAACAGATCAATCCAACTTCGCCTTGGTCGCCCAGGCGGAGGTGTCCATGCGCACGAACACTCTCCAAAGCATCCGACGCGCTCGACGCCTGCTGAGACTCGCCTTGCAGCGCGACGCCAACTTTTCTGTGGCGCAAGCCGGCGTGGCGCGAACTTTGCGGCTCGAATGGATCCTCTGCGGCGCCGCGGACTTGACGCTTCTGGAACGCGCTCTCCACTGCGTGACGCTTGCGCTTCACCAAGCTCCCGAATCCGCCATCGCGCATCGCGACGCTGGCATGGTGGCCCTCTACCAACGACGCTTCGAACTGGCAACAAAGCATCTTGAGCTGGCGCGCAACTTCAATCACTCGGACGCGGATCTGCTGCTCGACTACTGCGACGCCCTCATCTCTCTAGGCGAGTCCGAGAAGGCCGTACAGATTCTCGCCAAGGACGACATCCTGCGCAGTCGACACCTGGACATGCGTCGTTGGATCGCCGCCACAGGCCAGTATGCGCTGGGGCGCTATGAAGACGCTATTGCCGAAATCGATGCGATGCGCACGCGCGAACCCGCTTTTCGCCTCTATGCAGCTTGCCACGCGATGATAGGCAACACCGATGTCGCTGGCGAGTACGTGCGGAAGTCTCTTGAAGAGAACCCGACTTTCCGCATGGATCGGTGGCTTTCGTCAACGCCCTTCAAACGAAATGAAGATGTTGCGCATTTCATTGAGGGCGTCGCGAAGGCCGGGTTCTCACTCGTGTGATGGAGCAACTGAAATGACTAAGACGAAAAAGCCAGTGACGAAGCGGAAGCCGCGCGCGGAAGCAGCTGCGCACGTCTTCTCCGGAAACTGACATGCTACCCGACGTCGCGATTGAGCCTAAGGGAACGGCGGACCTGCTTGGCCCCATACTCAGTCGCGGCGTCGGACCATACTGCGACCGTGTCTGCAACCCTGTTGACACAATCGCCAGGATGCGGCGGTGGATGAACACATTCGGCGTCACTCGACTGGCGCGCGTAACCGGCCTCGATACTGTCGGAATTCCGGTCTGGTCAGCGATCAGACCGAACGCAAAGACCCTCGCACAATCCCAAGGCAAGGGCATAGATGACGCTGCTGCTGCGGCATCCGCGCTGATGGAATCGATCGAAGTCGCGACAGCAGAAAGGGATGACCATCCGCATATCTCCGCTTCGATAGCCGATCTCGTAGCACGCGGCGCGCAATTCGAAATTATGGATCATCTGCGCAGAAGCGGCAAATCCAGATTGATGAAGCGGGAGCGCACGGAATGGATGGCGGGTCTCGATCTGATCTCCGGCGCATATGTCTACGTGCCAAAGGAATGCGTTGTGATGACAGACGGTCATGGCCGCGACCGATATTGGCAGTCCACTGACGGTCTGGCGTCTGGCAACACCGTTCGGGAAGCAATTTTCCACGGCCTTTGTGAACGCATCGAGCGGGATGCGACAGCCCTTTGGCTGCTACGCACGGACGAAGAAGTTGCGGAGGCATGCGTCGATCACGCCGAATTTGGCGATCACGTGCTCGATACGTTGATCCGGCGCGTCGAAGCAGCGCATCTGCAGGTACGCCTGTTCGACTTGACGTCAGATTTGGGCATTCCCGTTTTTGCGGCCTACATCTCGCCACCAGCGTCCAGTAATGTCGGCGCTTGGTCCTATTTCGACCTGTCCGCGGGTTATGGTTGCCACCCGATTCCCGCGCGCGCGGCAATTCGGGCCCTTACGGAAGCTGCGCAAACCAGGCTGACGACGATCTCCGGCGCGCGCGACGATTTCGACCCATCCATCTATGCAGACAAGCTCGATCCCTCGCTGCACATATTCGCCAGATGCGTTCCGCGCAGACAGACAAATGGTCGCCGTGCGCCGGACGACCGATCAATTTCGCGCAGCGTCGAAGACATCGTAGATCACCTCCGACAGCGCAGCATCTCACCGATCGTCTCCGTCGTGCTCGATGATCGCCAGGGTGAATTTGCAGTCGTGAAGACGTTGGCGCCGCTACTCGAAGGACCGCCAGGTGATCGAGAGAACCCCTTTGGTCCTCGCGCAATCGCTCTCGCAGAGAACGACGCATGAAGGTGGCTTTCGTTGGTCCAAGCCTGTGGGGCGAAATTGAGCACGGCAGTTTTGCGCCTGCGCCTTCGGTTATAATTCGTCCGCCTGCCGCACAAGGCGACATCTTTGCCGCTGTAAAGGACGGTGCGACTGTCATTGGGCTCATTGACGGATTGTACGAGAACGTTGCCGCCCCTTGGCACAAGGAGATCCTCTTTGCGTTGCAATCAGGCGTGGCCATCCTTGGAGGCGCGAGCCTGGGCGCCCTGCGAGCGGCCGAATGCGCCGCGTTTGGAATGATTGGCGTCGGACGAATTTTCGACGACTACGCGAAAGAGCGCAGAATCGATGATTCCGACGTCGCACAGATTCACTCGCCGACCGAGCTTGGATCGTTTCCTTTGTCGGCAGCGCTCGTCAATGTCGACGCAACGATCGATCGGGCCGGTTTGGCTGGCGTTCTGTCCGACGAAGAACGCACAGCCCTGCCAAAGATCGCGCGATCGATCTTCTTCAAGGATCTGACACTCGATTCTGTTGCCTCTGCATTCTATGATGACAAGCAGCGTGCTCGCGACCTTGGCGAGCGACTTTCCCGGCACTGGATCGACCAGAAGAGAATAGACGCCCGACAGTTGATGGACGCCATGGAGTCGATGCCGGATGAAATGAGCCGTGTGAGACTGTCCTGGCAAATGCGCGAGTCAGGGATCTGGATGGCATTCACTGCGGCTGAGCGACGAAACGCGCTCGCGACTAACGAGGGCAGCTCCCCCAGCTGACCTGCCTCGGGAGAACTGGACCGTTTGAAGCTGGAAAATTCTGATGTTGTGCTCTGCCCCCATTGTCTGGGCCGCCCGAAGGTAGAGTTTTCGGGCTTTTGCTCTGCCCCCATTCTCTGGGCCGCCCGAGGGTAGAGTTTTCGGGCCTTAGTCACGATGACGGGCTGGGGGCGCCATCGGGAAGTTGCAACGCGATCGGGCACTTGTTGCCGATTGCCCCGTGTGGGCGATCCTCGTTGTAGTATCTGCGCCATTCCTCCATTTTCAGCCGGGCGTCGTCAAGCGTGAGGAACCAGTGGGCGTTCAGGCATTCGGCCCGGAACCGCCCGTTGAAAGCTTCGATGAAGGCGTTGTCGGTCGGCTTGCCAGGCCGCGAGAAGTCCAGAGTGACGCCGCGAGCATATGCCCATAGGTCCATGTCGCGGGAGACGAACTGCGAGCCCTGGTCGACGCGGATCGTCTTCGGATAGCCCATGCTCGCGCAGACGCGCTCCAGCGCGCCGACGACGTCTTCCGCACGATAGCTGAAGCGCGGATCGACGACCGGGGAGAAGCGCGAGAACGTGTCCACGACAGTGAGAACGCGGATCTTCTTGCCGGTCGCCAACTGGTCGTGGACAAAGTCCATTGCCCACGTCTCGTTCGGCGTCGTCGCCGGTTTGCGGTCGTCGCGCAACTTTGCTTTCACCCGCCGTTTCGGCGTCTTGTTGCGCAATTGCAAGCCAAGCTCCCTGTAAATCCGGTAAGCCTTCTTGATGTTGACGTTCCAGCCTTCGCGACACAGCAAGACGTGTACGCGGCGATAGCCGTAGCGCACGCGCGATGCGCAGATCTCCTTGATCCGGGCTTCGACGCCGGCCTGATCGGGGCGGCGGGATTTGTAATGGTAGGTGGACCTGTCGAGTTCAAGGACGCAACACGCGCGCCGGATCGACACGTTCCACTCTTTGCAAATCCCCTTCGCCAGCTTGCGCTTCCGATCAGGCCTTACAGTTTTCGGCGGATGACGTCCTGAAGCATCTCGCGGTCCAGCGACAGGTCTGCGACGATCTTCTTCAGCCGCGCGTTTTCGTCCTCGAGCTGCTTCAGCCGACGCATCTCAGGCGGCGACATCCCGTCATACTTCTTCTTCCAGTTGAAATAGGTCGCCTGGCTGATGCCCGCCTTCCGGCAGATATCGGCGACCGGCACGCCATCGGCGCCCTGCTTGAGCACGAACGCCTTCTGCGCGTCCGAAAACTTCGATGCCTTCATCGTCTTCCGCTCCGCCCAGCCAAGGGAATCCGGCACGGAAAACTCTAATTCAAAACGGTCCAGTTCGTCGGGGGAAGAGCATCGCCTTCCCGTGGGCCCCCTACGTCTTCATGAAACACCCAATATCGGTTTCAATGGAACCGGCAGCAGGTTATATTTCGCCAATCAAAGCGGTTACGACAATAGACTACGTCAGATGCATGATGAGGCCAAGTTGACGGCGGCAGCGCGATTTTCCATGTATGCGCATTCGACCGACTATCCCGAACGCGCCGATTGGGAGTCGCTCGATGATCACCTCGCTGCGGTTGCGAAGCGGGCCGCCGGTTTCGCCGCGAGCTTCGGCTGCGAGGCTCTCGCCTCACTGTCTGGAGCGATCCACGACCTCGGCAAGTTCTCGCCCGAATTCCAAGCGTATATCCGCGGCGAGGTTGCGAAGGGGGGCGATCATTCCAGCGCCGGCGCGCTGCTCGCCCGCGAACGCCTCAAGGACGCACCCTTCTTTGCCGAATTGCTTGCCGCCATTGTCGCGGGTCACCATGCCGGCCTCGCCGACCGCGCCGATCTCGACGCGCGGCTCCTCGTCCAGAGCAAGCGTCTGCCGAAGTCCTGGCAGGACGTGGTGACCGAAGAGGATTTCGATCCACGCCGATTGCGTCCCGGACGCCCGTTGCGGGAGGCATGGGCGAAGAGCTTCGAGAGGAGTTTTCTGACGCGGATGCTCTTTTCTTGTCTTGTCGACGCCGACTTCCTCGAGACCGAGGCCTTCTACGCCCGAGTTCGAGGCGATCCGGTCTCGCGCGGCGGCCACGCCTCCGTTGCGACACTGCGTGACCGTCTGCGTGTCTACATGGCGGGCCGGCGTCGCGACGACACAAATCTCAACCGCCTTCGCGCGCAAGTTCTCGATCACGCCGTCGCTGGGTCGCGGGAAGCCCCCGGGCTGTTCACGCTGACCGTGCCGACCGGAGGCGGCAAGACGCTCGCCTCGCTATCCTTCGCGCTTGAACACGCCGCTCGTCACGGCCTGCGCCGCGTCATCTATGTCATTCCCTATTCGTCGATCATCGAACAGACCACTCAGGTCTTCCGCGATGCGCTCGACGCGGGCGACGACGTGCTCGAGCATCATGCGAGCTTCGATTGGGATCGCGCGAGCGCCGAGCGCGACGAGGAAGGTCGCGATGGACTCGCCAAGTTGCGACGCGCGGCGGAAAACTGGGACGCGCCGGTCGTCGTCACCACGTCGGTGCAATTCTTCGAAAGTCTGTTCGCCTCGAAGACATCACGCTGCCGCAAGCTGCACAACATCGCCGGAAGTGTCGTCGTGCTCGACGAAGTCCAGACTTTGCCGTTGCATCTCCTGATGCCCTGCATGGCGGCGATCGAGGAGCTGGCGCGCAACTACGGGACCAGTCTCGTGCTCTGCACGGCGACGCAATCGGCGCTGCGCAAGGCGGACGGCGCGCTGCGACGCAAGCGCGGAGACGCGACATACGAGCCCGTCGGCCTCGATATCGACGACGCCCGCGAACTGGCGCCGGCGCCCGCTGCGATCTACCAGCGACTGCGCCGCGTCGCTGTGGAGCGTCTCGATCATGCCGCGAGCGACGAGGAGATCGCTGCACGCTTCGCGCAGGGGCATCGCATGCTCTGCATCGTCAACAGCCGCGTCCACGCGCAGACGCTGTTCAAGGCGATCCGCGGCCAGCCGGGCGCCATGCATCTGACGACATTGATGGTCCCGCGCCACCGCCGCGCGGTGCTGGCGCGCGCCCGCGCCGCGCTGGCGACGCCCGATGCGCCGGCGCGCGTCGTCTCGACCTCGTTGATCGAGGCCGGCGTCGACATCGATTTTCCGGAAGTGTGGCGCGCGATGGCGGGCCTAGACTCCATCGCGCAGGCCGCCGGGCGCTGCAACCGCGAGGGACGTCTCGACGGCCCCGGCCGGGTCGTGGTGTTCGAGCCCGCCGAAAGCAAGACGCCGCGCGAGATCGCGCTGCGCTGGCAGGCCGCAGTGCCCGTTCTCGGCCGTCACGCCGACGCGCTCGGTCTCGACGCGGTGCGCGATTATTTTTCCGAACTTTATTTCCAGTCGGGCGATGACCCGTGGAAAGCGTTCGACCGCCTGAACATCGGTGGCCGCCCCGGCGTGCTGCCGGCCTTGTGCGACGGCGCCAGGGACATGAACATTCCCTTCGCCAGCGTCGCCGAGGCGTTCCGGCTCATCGACGAGACGATGGAGTCGGTCGTCGTGCCGTGGAATGCGGACGAGGCAGACGATGACTTCGACCGGCTCGTGGAACGGATCTGGCGCGCCATGGAGAAGGACGGCAGAGCGCGGGTCGGCGATCTGCGCAGCTTGCGTCTCTACACTGTGTCGATTCCCGGGAAAGCGCGCGACGAATGGCTGCGCGCCGGCGCGCTGCGGCCGCTTCATCCGGGCCTGGGCGATTCCGTGCTGCGATTCAACGATCTGGCGCTTTACGACAGGGAGATGGGGATAAGTATAGATGCCCCATTCCACCGTTCTGCAGAAAGTAACATCATGAGTTGACTCTTCCGTTCCGAGGATGCGATGAGCTTCGGCGTACGATTGCATGTGTGGGGGGAGCGCGCCTGCTTCACCCGGCCCGAGATGAAGGTCGAGCGCGTCAGTTATGACGTGATGACGCCTTCCGCCGCGCGCGGCATTTTGGAAGCCATCCACTGGAAGCCGTCGATCCGCTGGGTAATCGACCGCATTCACGTCCTCAACGACATCCGGTTCCAGTCTTTCCGCCGCAACGAGGTGGCGAGCAAAATTCCCGCAGGCGCCGCCAGGAGCGCGATGAAGCGCGGCGACGTGAACGGCCTCGGCCTCGATGTCGGCGCCGACCGCCAGCGGCGCGCCACGACGCTGCTCGTCGATGTCGCCTATGTCATCGAGGCGCATTTCGAACTGACCTGCCGCGCGCAGGCCGAGGACACGCCCGCTAAACATGTCAGCATGTTCAACCGCCGCGTCGACGCCGGCCAGTGTTTCCATCGTCCCTGCCTCGGAACGCGCGAATTCGCCGCCGATTTCGCCCTGCTCCCCAAGGGCGCGTCGATACCTGCCAGCACGTTGCAGGGCGAGCGCGATCTCGGCTGGATGCTGCACGACATCGATTTCGCCGATGGCGCGCGTTCGCGCTTCTTCCGGGCGCGGTTGCGGGACGGCGTTCTGGATGTGGCCGCCTGCCTCGCCGAAGGGAGCGCCGCATGACCATCTTGCAGGCATTGAACGCGCACTACGAGCGTATAGAGCGGCGCGGCGAGGCGCTGGAACCCGGCTTCACCCGGGAAAATGTCAGCTATGAGATCGTTATCGACGAGACCGGGCATGTGTTGGCCGTCAACGATATTCGCCCGTCGCACGACAAGAGGAAACGGCCGACGAAAATGGTCGTCCCCCGCCCCAAGCGAACTTCCAACGTGCAGTCGAATTTTCTCTGGGACAAGACGGCTTACGCATTCGGCGTCGACGGCGGGAAAAGCAAACGCCTCGACAGTGAGCATGCGGCATTCAGGCGCTGTCATCATGAGATGCTCGATCATGTCGACGAGCCGCATGCGAAAGCTCTGCTTGCGTTCGTGGACCGCTGGTCGCCGGACATGTTCACGTCGCCGCTATTTTCGGAGGAGATGAAGGACGCGTCGTTCGTCTTTCGCCTGGGCGACGAACGGCAGCATCTTCACGACGTCCCCGAACTGCGCAGGGTGTGGAAGCACAGCCTCTCGGACACGAGCAGTGACGCTCCTGTCGGCATGTGCCTTGTCAGCGGAAAGCTCGGCCCTCTGGAGAGGGGGCATCCGGTCATTAAGGGCGTCGACGACGCTCAGACTGCGGGCGCCTATCTCGTGTCCGTGAACGCCGATGCCTATACCTCGTACGGCAATCCTCCCGACTCGCGAACTGCGTCGACATCCGTCGACGTCGCGACACGCTATGGCTCGGCGCTCAACGCCTTGCTGGAGCGAGGAACTTCCCGCAATCGCATCAGAATCGGCGACGCGACCGTGGTTTTCTGGGCCGACGCGTCGCAGTTCGGCGAGGAGGCGGCAGCGCGGGCGGAGGACTGGTTCTTCGAGGCCGCCGATCCTTCGTCCGACGAGGAAGCCGCCAAGGAGGAGAAAGCCGCGCGCGCTAAGTTGCACGACGCGTTGAAAGCCATCGCGCAAGGCAAGGCGCTCGCCGCGCCGGCGCCCGATCTGCAGAAAGGGCTTCGCTTCCACATTCTCGGACTCGCGCCCAACGCCGCGCGCCTCGCCGTGCGGCTTTGGGCGGTCGATGATTTCTCCGTTTTCGCCGAACGTCTGACGAAGCACTACGAGGCCATTGCGCTCGATCCCCCGCCCTGGGGGGGGCGCGCGCCCTCCGTGCAGCGGCTGCTGGTGCGCACATGCGCCGTGCAGGAGAAGTTCGAGAACATTCCCCCGCTGCTCGCCGGCGAGACGCTGCGCGCGATCCTCACCGGCGCGCCTTATCCGCGCACGCTGTTGAGCGCGGCGCTCGGGCGCCTGCGCGCCGGCGACGACCCGTCGCGCGGCTGGCACGCAGCGGTCGCCAAAGCTGTCGTCAACCGCACAGAAAAGGAGCAGATTCCCGTGTCGCTCGATCCTAACCATCCCAGTTCCGCCTATCAGCTCGGGCGTCTCTTCCGCGTGCTAGAGGATGCGCAATACGCTGCGCTTGGTGCTGTCAACGCCACCATCGGCGACCGCTACTACGCCGCCGCCTCGTCGACGCCCGCGCGTGTCTTCGGCCCGCTGCTGCGCGGATTGCGCACGCATGTGGCCGACGCGCGCAAGCGCCGAAAGGGCCTCTGGATAGAGCCGCGCGTCGCCGAGATCATGGCGCGCCTGCCCGCCGAACTGCCCAGGACGCTGCGCCTCGAGGATCAGGCGCGCTTCGCCGTCGGCTACTATCACGAACGCGCCGCGCGCTTCGCGAAACATGATGACGCCGAGGACAAGAACGAGGGACAACCGCAATGACCGACAGCCCCGCACTCGCCCGCCGACACGAATTCGTGCTGCTCTTCGACGTCGACAAGGGCAATCCGAATGGCGACCCCGACGCGGGAAACATGCCGCGCATGGACCCCGAGACCGGACATGGCCTCGTCAGCGACGTCTCGCTCAAGCGCAAGATCCGCAACTATGTCGAGATGAAGAAGGCGGACGAGAAGCGCTTCCGCATCTACGTCACCGAGGGCGCAGTGCTCAACGAGAAGCATCGTGAAGCCTACATTCATGTCCGACCCGACGACCCCAAGGCGAAAAAGGATGCGAAGCTGACGCCCAGGGACGACGTCGAAGCGAAAAAACTTCGCGATTTCATGTGCGATAACTTCTTCGACATCCGCGCCTTCGGCGGCGTGCTCTCGACCGGCGTCAACGCCGGTCAGGTGCGTGGCCCCTTGCAGATCGCCTTTGCGCGCTCCGTCGAGCCCATTCTGCCGCTCGAAATCTCGATCACCCGCATGGCCGCGACCAGCGAGGTCGAGAAGAAGGCGCGGGCAGAGGGCGAAAACGAAGAGGAGAAGCGCGGCGACAAGCGGACGATGGGGCGCAAGCACATTGTGCCCTATGCCCTCTATCGCGCTCACGGCTTCGTCTCGGCGCCGCTCGCCTCGCATCCCGCCAAGGGCACCGGCTTCAGCGAGGAAGACCTTGACCTCGTGTTCGAGGCGCTCGGCTCGATGTTCGAGCACGATCGCTCGGCGGCGCGGGGCGAGATGGCGACCCGCAAGCTGATCATCTTTCGCCACGACAGCGCGCTGGGCTCGGCGCACGCGCACGAACTCTTTTCGCGCGTGAAAGTCAGGCGCGTCATCGCGGGCGAGCCTTCCGAGATCGACTCGCCCGGGACCGACAACTGGCCTGTCGCCCGCGGCTTCTCCGACTACGCGATCGAGGTGGACAGGAGTGGCCTGCCGGCCGGCGTCGAGATCATCGAACGTTGAGGGCGCGATGGGCGCACCGGTTCTCGACGCGGCGGAGGAAGACGCGCTGATCCCTTTGTCAGCGCTTCAGCACTATCTGTTCTGTCCGCGGCAATGCGCGCTCATCCACGTCGAACGGTTGTGGGCCGAGGATGCCGCCACCGCCGAGGGACGGCTGCTGCACGAGCGCGTCGACGCCGGCGGACGCGAGAACCGCCCGGGTCTGCGTGTCGCCCGAGGGATGACCCTTCGCTCTCGCGCGCTCGGCGTCTTCGGCAAGGCAGACGTCGTCGAGTTCCGCCGCGAGGGCGGGCGCGAGGTCCCCTGTCCGGTCGAGTACAAGCGTGGACGTCCCAAGGCTCATCGTGCCGACGAGATCCAGCTTTGCGCCCAGGCGCAGTGTCTGGAAGAGATGTTCGGCACCGCGATCGCTGAGGGTGCGCTGTTTTATGGTCAGACGCGCCGGCGCATGGCCGTCGCCCTCGACTTGGAACTTCGTGCCCTAACCGCCCGCGTCGCTGCAGAGACACGGGCCATGATCGCCGCTGGCCGCACACCGCCGCCGATCCTCCAGAATGGTTGCGCGCGCTGCTCGCTCGTGGACTTGTGCCGACCCACAAGTCTCGAACGCCCGCCGCGCGTCGCCGACTGGCTGACGCGACAGCTGGCGGAGTGATGAGTGATGCGACGGATGCGCAACACGATCTATGTCACGAGCGAAAACGCCTGGCTGCGAAAGGACGGTGAAAACCTCGTCGTCGAGGTCGATGGCGCCGAGCGCGGCCGCGCGCCGCTTCACATGCTGGAAGGCGTCGTCACCTTCGGCCGCCCGGGCGTTTCGGGCGCGCTGATGGCGGCCTGCGCTAAGGCGAGCGTCTCGCTGTCCCTGCTCGAACCCGACGGTCGCTTCCTCGCCCGCATCGAGGGCGCACGCTCAGGCAACGTACTGCTGCGCCGCGCCCAGTGGCGGCTCGCCGACGACGAGGCCGGGCGTCGCGACATCGTGTGCGGAATCGTCGCGGCCAAGGCGGCCAATCAGCGCCGCGTTGTCCAGCGCGCCTTGCGCGATCACGGAGAGTCGCTCGACGCCGCCGCGCTCGGTCGGCTCGAAAAGACGGAGCGCCGGTTGGCTGACATCGCGCGGCGCACGGTCGTAACGCCCACGGTCGATGCGCTGCGCAGCCTCGAGGGCGAGGCCGCCGCAGCCTATTTCTCCGCATTCGACGCGATGATCCGCATCGAGGAGCCGGCGCTGCGCTTCAATGGCCGCTCGCGCCGCCCGCCTCTTGACCGCATCAATGCGCTGCTTTCGTTCCTTTACGCGATGCTGGGTCATGATTGCCGCTCCGCGCTCGAAGCGCACGGCCTCGACCCGCAGGTCGGTTTCCTCCACTCGGACCGGCCCGGGCGCGCTGGCCTGGCGCTCGATCTGATGGAAGAGCTGAGGCCGGTTCTCGCAGATCGTCTTGCGCTCAGCTTGATCAACCGTCGCCAGATCGGCACGAAGGACTTCATAGTCGAAGACGGCGGCGCTGTGCGTCTGACGGATGACGCACGCAAGATGGCGCTGATCGCCTGGCAGGAGCGCAAGCGCGACCAGTTGCGCCACCCCTTTCTCGACGAGACGATGCCCCTTGGCCTGATTGCCTATGTACAGGCGCAATTGCTGGCCCGGCGCCTGCGAGGCGACCTCGACGGCTATCCTGGCTTCGTCTGGAAGTGAGCGCGGCATGCTCATGTTGATCGCATACGACGTCAGCACTGAAACGCCGTCAGGCCGTCGACGCCTGCGCCGCGTCGCGCGCATGTGCCTCGATTGTGGCCAGCGTGTGCAGAAGTCTGTTTTCGAGTGCGAGGTCGAACCTGCAATGTGGACAGCGCTGCGCGCGCGCCTGGTCGCCGAGATAGACGTGTCGTGCGACAGCCTGCGCTTCTATCGCCTCGGCGCCGAAGGCCGCCGCAGGGTCGAACACGTTGGCGCGAGACCCGCCACCGATCTCGAGGGCCCGCTGGTGTTCTGAACCGCGGTGCCGATCTGTGAAAATCAGCCCGGCGCACGAATCCCTAGCGAACACGCATTTCCCGGCCGGTTCGCGCGCTGTCCAGCCCATTGGAATTCGAGGTGTCCGCGCGAAAATGGCCCAGAAGCCGCTACGCAGCCGCCAACTCCGCGCGTGATCCGCGCGGAGAGCCGAATTTCGACAATGGGGCCGGTATGTTAAGAGAAGGGTGTCGCCCCTCGCGCAGGGGCGTGGATCGAAACCGCGAAAAAATGCGACTTGCCGGACCCGCGCCCGGTCGCCCCTCGCGCAGGGGCGTGGATCGAAACTCAGCAGCAGCGCTTGAAGGGCGTCGTCCACGCGTCGCCCCTCGCGCAGGGGCGTGGATCGAAACAAGCCGCCCGCGATAGGCCCCGATGGTGAGCGCCGTCGCCCCTCGCGCAGGGGCGTGGATCGAAACCGCAAAAAAGTGCGACTTGCCGGACCCGCGCCCGGTCGCCCCTCGCGCAGGGGCGTGGATCGAAACTTGCGGGGTTGATCCGCTACATCGAAGGGCGCTCGTCGCCCCTCGCGCAGGGGCGTGGATCGAAACGCGCTGACGCCCCGTCGGCGCCGGAGGGGGCGCGTCGCCCCTCGCGCAGGGGCGTGGATCGAAACTCCTTGAGGCTGGCGCCAAGATCGAGGCCCTTGGGTCGCCCCTCGCGCAGGGGCGTGGATCGAAACGAGGGCAGTCCAACCGCGTTTGACCGGCGGGGCGTCGCCCCTCGCGCAGGGGCGTGGATCGAAACCAGTCGCGCGCAGAGGGCGTCGCCCACGTCGTCGCGTCGCCCCTCGCGCAGGGGCGTGGATCGAAACGAGCGGCGACACGTCCTCACCCTCAGCATTGCGCGTCGCCCCTCGCGCAGGGGCGTGGATCGAAACCGGCTCTACCGGCCGCCGATGCTGGTCGCCGCGGTCGCCCCTCGCGCAGGGGCGTGGATCGAAACTCGTCGAGGGTCGTCACCAGAGGCTGCCCGGCGGTC
>JAEULW010000033.1 GCA_016793505.1 Methylobacteriaceae bacterium
TCGTCGGCGTGAAGCCGCGCGACGGGCGCTGGCTGCATCTCTACGCCGCCGATCTCGGCCGTGGGCCGGACGGGCGCTGGTGGGTGCTCGGCGACCGCACGCAGGCGCCGTCCGGCGCGGGCTATGCGCTCGAGAACCGGCTCGTCATGTCGCGCGCCTTCCCGACGCTGGCGCGCGAGATGAACGTGGCGCGGCTCGCGCCGTTCTTCCGCGCCTTCCGCGCGGGCCTCGCGGCCGGCTCGGAGCGCTCGCAACCGCGCATCTGCCTGCTGACGCCGGGCCCCTACAGCGAGACCTATTTCGAGCAGACCTATCTTGCCCGCTATCTCGGCCTGCTGCTGGTCGAGGGCGACGACCTGATCGTGCATGAAGGGCGCGCGCATGTGCGCACCATCGCCGGTCTGAAGCGCGCCGACGTGATCTGGCGGCGCGTCGACGCCGATTTCATCGATCCGCTGGAGCTCAACGGCGGCTCGCGGCTCGGCGCGCCGGGCCTCGTCGGGGCGATCCGCAACGGTTCGGTGGTGGTCGCCAACATGCCCGGCGCGGCGGCGGCGGAAGCGCGCGCGCTGCAGGGCTTCCTGCCGGCGCTGGCGCGCCGCGTCCTCGGCGAGGAACTGACGCTGCCGCATGTGGCGACGTGGTGGTGCGGGCAGGACGAGGCGCGGCGCTTCGTGCTGGAGAATTTCGACTCGATGGCCATTTCGGGCGCCTTCGGCGCCGCCTCGCCGGGATTCCGCGGCGACCGGCCGATCCTGCCGGCCGAACTCGACAAGGCGGACAAGGCCAAGCTGCGTGCGGCGATCGAGGCGCGCGGCGTCGATTTCGTCGGCCAGGAAGTGGCGCGACTGTCGACGGCGCCGGTCTGGTCGCATGGCAAGCTGTCGCCGCGGCCCTTCGTGCTGCGCGTCTATGCGGCGTCGACGCCGGAGGGCTGGACGGTGATGCCGGGCGGCTTCTGCCGGATCGCCGACGAGCCCGACGCGCGCGCCGTGCGCATGGGCGAACATGTGCGCTCGGCCGATGTGTGGGTGCTCTCCGACAAGCCGGTGGCGATGGAGACGCTGCTGCCCTCGACCGAGAGCGTCGCCATCCGCCGCCTGCTCGGTAATCTGCCCAGCCGGGCGGCCGACAATCTGTTCTGGTACGGGCGCTATCTGGAACGCTGCGAGGCGACGCTGCGACTCGTCCGCGTGCTCGCCGCGCGCACGATCGAGGCCGATCTCGGTTCGGGCGGCATGGCGCAGACGCTGGCGCGGCTGACGCAACTGCTGATCGCCTGGGGCGCGGTTCCGCGCGTCGAGGAGGAGGAGGGCGCGGCGCGCCCGCCGGCGCGCGGCGCGCTCGAGACGGTGCGCGACGCCCTGTCCTCGGTCGAGCATTACGGCTCGGCGCGCGAATTGGTGGCGCGCGCCCGCAACGCCGGCGCGGCGATCCGCGAGCGCCTGTCGGTCGATTCCTGGCGTCTCCTGCAGGACCTCGACGCCGAGGCCCGTCGCGAGGCGCCGCACACGCTCGCCGTCGCGCATGAGTGCGCCGACCGGATGCTGCGCCTGCTCGCCGCGCTGGCCGGCCTTGCGCAGGAGAACACCAATCATGTCGCAGGCTGGCGCTTCCTCGACATGGGCCGGCGCGTCGAGCGCGGCGTCAACACCTGCCGCTTCGCGCGCATCTTCGCCGACGACGCGGCGAGCGCCGACGATCTCGACGTGCTGCTCGATCTGATCGATTCGCAGATCACCTACCGCTCGCGCTACGTCATCGGCATGGCGCTGGCGCCGGTGCGCGACATGTGTCTGCTCGATCCGTTCAATCCGCGCTCGGTCGGCTTCCAGATCGAGCGCCTGTCGCGGCACGTCTCGATGCTGCCGACGCTGATCGAGGACGGGTTGCTCGAGGAGCCGCGCCGGCTCGTCGTCAAGCTCGAGGCCGACATGCAGGCGACAACCGCCGAGGACGTCGACGCCAGGACGATCCTGGCCTTCGAGCAGCGGCTGATGGGCTTCGCCGACGCGGTGGCGGCGCGCTACTTCCTGCAGCGGCCGGGGCGCAGCCGCAAGTCGCCCGCGGCCTCGCTCGGCTGAGGATCGCCGCTCTTGCTCTACGACATCCGCCACGCCACGACCTACCACTACGCCGCCGCCGCGCCGACGGCGCGCTGCGTGCTGCGCCTGACGCCGCTCGACCGGCGCGGCCAGCGCCGGCTGCGCAGTCACGTCGAGATGCGCCCGGCGCCGCGCAGCATGAGCCGGGAGGTCGACTTCTTCGGCAACGCCTATGCGGTGGCGCTGTTCGATACGCCCCATCGCGAGCTGGTGGTCGAGGCGACGAGCCGGGTCGAGGTGTCGCGGCCGGCGCGCGCGCCGGCGGCGCCGGCGGCGTGGGAGAGCGTCGCCGCCGCGGCGGCGGCCTCGCTTTCGCTCGGGCCGGACTCGCCGGTGCATTACATCTATCCGAGCCCGCTCGTCGCGCTGCATCCGCAGGTCACCGCCTATGCGCGCGAGAGTCTTGCGCCGGGGCGCGACGTCGCGGCGGGCGCGCTCGAGCTGGCGCGCCGCATCCGCGCCGACTTCGCCTACCGGCCGGAGGCGACGGACGTGACCACGCCGCTCGCCGAAGCCTTCGCGGCGCGGCGCGGCGTCTGTCAGGATTTCGCGCACATCATGATCGCGGGCCTGCGCGGCCTCGGCGCGCCGGCGCGCTACGTGTCGGGATACATCCGCACCATCCCGCCGGAGGGCAAGCCGCGGCTGGAGGGCGCCGACGCCACCCACGCCTGGGTCGACGTATGGTGCGGGCCCGAAACGGGCTGGGCCGGATTCGATCCGACCAACGCCATGGAGGCCGGGAACGATCATATCGAACTGGCGATCGGCCGGGATTTCTCGGATGTCTCGCCGATCTACGGCGTCGTGCTCGGCTCGGGCGAGCAGGATCTCGACGTCGAGGTGGACGTCATCCCGGTCGCGCCATGATGTTGCGACAGGAGAAAGGGCAGGCGAGAGCCGGCAAGGGAGAAGCGGCGACGATGCGGCGACGGATTTTCGGCGCGCTGGCGCTGGCGCTGACAGCGGCGTCGGCCGGCGCGGCGCAGGCGGAGAGTTTTGCGGCGCGGGCGACGATCGCGGCGATGGAGAACGCCTGTCGCGCAGCCGGCGGCCAGCCGCAATCGCCGCCCGGCCTGACGCGGGCGACGCGGATCGGCGGGGCGGCGGCTGTGGTGGTCGATTTCCAGCCTTTTCTCTGCAAGGGCGCGGCCAGCCCGGCCTGCGGGCCGTTCGGCTGTCAGGTGCGGCTGTTCGTCGGGGCGGCGACGACGCCGGCCTTCGAAGGTCAGGTGCGCGCCTGGCGGGTGCGCGGGGCGACCTTCCAGGTCACCCGCGTCGGCGCCTATTGCGCCAACGCCGCCGGCGGCGCCTGCTCGGAGAGTTATGAGATCGCCGGCGGCGCGCTGCGGCTGGCGGCGCGGGGTTCGGACAGTTTTTCGCGTGACGCCTACCGGGCGGCGGCGCCCTCGGCGGAGCGCGCGGCGCCGCGCCGGTCGCGGCCGGTCGGAACGCGCGGCGTGCGCGGCCGGATCGCGCCCGATACGGCCTACGAGCCGCCGCCCGCGCCCGTCGCCGAGCCGCCGGCGGCGCCGAGCCAGTCAAGTGAACAGCGCAGGCGGACGCTGCGCTCCGCGCCTTACGTTCCGTGACTGGCGCAGCGCCTAATTCTTGGGCATTTCTGGCGAAGACTGCGGCAGACGGTCGCAGTTGCTGCGGCTGATCTGTGACCGTGGCGCCACATCTGTCGTCGAATGCGCTGGGCCGGAGCGATTTCATTGATCTGGATCAAGCGCGCTGGCAGGCGCGCTTCTATCCTTTTTCCGTTCGATGCGACGCGGATGGCGTTCGCTCGCGGAATTGAGGACGGGGTTCATCGATGACTGGTTTTGTTCGGCTGGCGCTCGGCGCCGCGTTCCTGGGTCTGGCGGCGCTTCCGGCCGCGGCGGCGGACCTTCCCACCGCGAAGGGCGTCGCCCCGGCGCCGGTCGTCGACATGTGGAGCCCGTGGATGGTGCGCGTGCGCGCCATCGGCGTGCTGCCGCAGGATGGCGGCTCGGGCCGCGTCTACCTGCCGGGCGGCGCGCTGATCGCCGGCTCGAATGTCGGCGTCAGCAATTCGGTGGTTCCGGAGATCGACATCTCCTACTTCTTCACCAGGAACATCGCGGTCGAGGCGATCTGCTGCCTGACGCCGCACACGATCAAGGCGAAGGGCTCGATCGCCGCGCTCGGCACGATCGGCAAGGCCGTGGTCTTCCCGCCGACCGTGATGCTGCAGTATCACTTCACCGGGCTCGGCGCGTTCAAGCCGTATGTCGGCGTCGGCGTGAACTACACGCACTACTTCCGCAACGGCACGGGGCCGAACTTCACCGGCCTGAAGATCAACGACAGCTGGGGCGTCGCCGGGCAGATCGGCTTCGACTACATGCTCGACCAGCACTGGGGCATCAACTTCGACGTCAAGAAAGTGATGATGCAGCCCAAGGCCAAAGTGACGCTGCTGCCGGGCGGCCCGGTTCCGCTGTCGGCCAAGGTCAAGATCGATCCGTGGATCGTCGGCATGGGCGTGACCTACCGCTTCTGATCGTCTGACATCGGCCAGAAAATCGAAGGGGCGGACCAGCGCGGTCCGCCCCTTTCTCTTGCGCTTTCGGCATCTGCGACGGGCGCGAAAAAGCGGGCGCCGTTCGCCTGTTCGTCGCCGCGATGCGGCGGCTTCAGCCGCCGAGGACGGAGAGCTTGCCGAGCTTGTCGGCGCACAGATAGTAGAAGGTGACGCGGTGTTTGGTCTTGTCGGCCTTCATCTGTTCGCAAACGCTCTTGATCGCGGCGTCGGCGGCGGCGGCGTCGGCGACGCCCAGCTTCTTGGCGCACCAGCTGTCGCGCACGCGCTTCAGCTCGTCCTTGTCCGAACAGGACACGAGCGAGGAATCCTTGTTGCGCAGGGCGATGCCGAGATGCTTGACGATCGCGGCGATGACCGCGTCGGAAGCGTTCGGCGCATATTTCTTGACGTCGGCGGCGTAATCTTCTGCCATCGCAATTCTCCCCCGCTCCGCGCCCGAATCGGTCCCGGCGGCGGAGACGACCTGAATTACAGCATGGTTCGCGGCGATGCGGAACCGAGCGGTGGCGGCGCGATTTGACCGCGACCGGCGCGCGGCTATGATCCGCGCCGCTCCGGGGCCGCGCCTCCGGGCCCCTGTGGCGGAATTGGTAGACGCGCTCGACTCAAAATCGAGTTCCGCAAGGAGTGCTGGTTCGATCCCGGCCAGGGGCACCAATCATCGTCTTTTTCCCGCTTGTCGAGTGCGTTGGCCGGGCCGGGTTCAGGCCAAGGCCGGATCGGCCCTGCGGCCAGTCCGCGAACCGGGCGGCGGCGTCGTCACAGCGACTCGATGCGCCGGATGATCCATTCGTGCATCGGGCTGCTGGCGTTTCGCCTGTGAAACACGGCCGAGACCGGAAAGGACCGCGTCACGAACGGCAGCGCCTGATGCTGCAGGTCGAACTGCCGCGCGAACAGGGCGGCGATCCGGCTCGGCAGGCAGGCGACAAGATCGCTGACGGCGAGGGACGCCAGAGCCGGCAGGAACAGCGGAACGGTGGCGACGACACGCCGCGTCAGCCCCTCGGACGCGAGGGCTTCGTCGACAAGCCCGCGTTGCTCGCCATCCGGCGTGACGAGCAGGTGGCGCGCCTGCGCAAAGGCCCTGGGCGACGTCAGCCGGCCCGTCAGCGGATGACCGCGACGCATCACCACCTCGTAATGCTCCTGATACAGCGGCGCGGTGACGAACTCCGACCCGGCGTCCCAATAGAATCCGAGAACGAGATCGATCGTCCCGTCGGCGAGGCGCGCGAGCCCTTCGTCGCGCCGCAGCGGCAGAGCGAAGACGCGCATCTGCACGCCCTCTTCCTCCGCCAACGCCAGAAACCGCGGCACGAGCGAGGCGAGCTCATATTCGCTCGCGGCGATCCGCACTGTGCGCTGGCTGGCGGCGGGATCGAAGGCGCGCGGCGATCCGACCGACTCCTGCATCAGCTCAACGATCTTTCTGATCTTCGGCTCCAGCTCGAGCGCGAAGGCCGTCGGTTCGAGGCCGTGCGGGCGCCGCAGGAACAGCGCGTCGCCGAACAGCGCGCGCAGCCGGCGCAGGGTCTGGCTGATCGCCGACTGCGTCAGCCCCATGCGATCGGCGACGATCGTGGTGCGCCGGTGCTGGAGAAGCTCGATCATCACCAGAAGCGAGGTCCCGTCGAGCGATCTGATCTTATTTGAACTGATATCCAGCATGATTCGATTTCAGTTTTTGGGATTTCATTCGCTGTTAGCGTGAGTCCCATGAACCGGCAATCCCGATGCTGGCGCAGGGAGGACGAGATGAAGACGACACGACCGCTGCTTTCCGCTCTCACGGTCTTGCTGCTCGCCTCGGCCCCGGCCGTCGCCAGCTGCGCTTTCGAGAACAAGGTCCCGGTCAAGGTCTCGGCCGCCGCGTTCCCGGCCTGGAAGGCGGTGACCTCTGCGATGGCGGAATGCGGCAATGTGCAGTCCGAGCTCAGTCAGGAGTTTCAGGAGAAGCAGGCCGCAGGCTTCGCCGCCAAGCCGTCGCTCTATCACATCGGCGGCGTCGCCAATTCGTCGCTGGTGCCGCTGGTCAATCAGGGCCTCGTGCGTCCGCTCGACGATCTCGTCGCGCGCTTCGGCCAGAAGCTGCGGCCGAACCAGCTGATCCGCGTCGACGGCAAGGTCGTCGCGATCGCGATGATGGCGAATGCGCAGCACCTCATGTACCGCAAGGACATCTTCGATACGCTCGGGATCGCGGTTCCCGGGACCTACGGGGAACTGCTCGCCGCAGCCGACAAAATCCAGAAGGCGAACACCGTCAAATATCCGTTCGGCGGCACCTGGAAGACGACCTGGCTCGAATTCGTCAACATGTACATGGGCTATGGCGGCGAGTTCTTCACCGACCGCGTGCAGCCCGCCGTCAACAACGCCAAGGGCGTCGCGGCGCTGGAGATGCTGAAGAAACTGACCGCCTACATGGACCCCGAATATCTGGTCTCGGACGCCACCTACGTCCAGCAGCAGTTCCAGCAGGGCCGCATCGCCATGGCCAACTACTGGGCCTCGCGCGCCGCGGCGCTGGATGACCCGAAGGAATCGCAGGTCGTCGGCAAGATCGCCATGGCCGCCGCGCCCGCGCCGGACAAAGGCCTGCCGCCCGCCTCGACCCTGTGGTGGGACGGGATCGTCATCGCGAAGAACATCTCCGACGCCGAGGCGGAGGCGGCCTTCAAGGTGGCCCTCGAAGGCATGGATGCGGACATGGTCAAGGCCAACGCTTCGGCCGCGATCTGGCTGATCGAGGGCTATGCCGCCGACAAGCTGGCGGCGGGCGCGCAGGCGACCGCGGCGAATGGCGCCAAGCCCTATCCCGCCAGCACGCAGATGGGCCTGATGCAGAAGGCGATCGCCAACAAGCTCAACGATTTCCTCAAGGGCGGCAAGGACGCCAGGACAACGCTGGCCGATATCGAGGCGGATTATCGCGTCCTCGCGAAGGAGGCCGGACTGCTGTGAGGCGTTGCGGCCGGTCCTTCCCGCGCGTGGATGGCGAGCGATGACATTTCATGCGACCGAGGCGTCGCGCCTGCCCGTGCAAGAGGCCAAGGCGCTGGTCTGGGACTTCTGGAAAGACTGGCAGGGGCCGGCCTCCAGTCCGGCGGGTCTGCCGGACCCGGCCATGCTCGCCCCGGCCGTGGCCTTTCACGGGCCCGCGCCGCTGGGGCTGGTCACGGGTCGCGATCAGGTCCTGCAGAAGATTTATGCGCCGATCGCCGAGGCCTTTCCGGTGTCGCGCCGGACGCCGCATCTGTTTCTCGGCGGCCGGTTCGAGGGGAATGTCTGGGTCGCCACGACCGGCTACGTCATCGGCGCCATGGCCGGCTCGTGGCTCGGCATTCCGGCCGGCGCCGGCGAGCGGCGGCTGCGCTTCGGCGAGTTCTACCGGATCGTGGACGGCCGCATCGTCGAGATCCGGTGCCTGTTCGACATTCTCGGTCTGGCGGCGCAGGCCGGCTACGAATTGCTGCCGCCCTTCGAGGGGCGGGCCGAGCCGCCGCCCGGACCGGCCCTCGGCAATGGCGTCGTCGTCGGCGAGCAGGATCCCGAAGAGACGCGCTACACCCTGCAACTCGTCGAGGACATGCTCGGCGGCTGCAACCGCCTCGAGGGCAGCGATCTGGCGAGCATGGGCATGGCCGCCTACTGGCGCGAGGACATGGTCTGGCACGGGCCGTGGGGCGTCGGCTCCAGCTACGGCTTCCGTGAGTTCCAGGAGTTCGCGCAGGGGCCGTCGGTCGCCAGCTTCCCGAACCGGCGCGGCGGCTTTCATCGCGCTCGCTTCGCCGACGGGCTGACGGCGGCCTTCACCGGCTGGCCGAGCCTGCGCGGCGATTTCACCGGCGCGCCGTTCCGCGGCATTGCGCCGACGGGCGGGCCGATCGGCCAGAACATCATGGATTTCTACGTCCGGCGCGGCGAGAAGCTGCACGAGAACTGGATCCTGATCGACCTGATCGACTTCGCCGCGCAATGCGGCGTCGATCTGCTCGCCCCGCTCCGGCGCGCGCGCCTCGCCCGGTCATGAAGACGCGGGCGCTGCTGGTCTTCATCGCGCCGTCCGTCGTGATGATGCTCGTCTTCATCGCGCTGCCGCTGACCACGGTGTTCTGGCAGAGCTTTCATGTCAGCCAGCCTGTCTTCGAGACCGTTCGCGTCGAGAATTGCACGACATCCTTCCTGTCGCAGGTCTGCACCACCGAGGAGAAGACGCGCCCCGTGCTCGGACCGGACGGCAAGATGCAGATGCGATCGAGCTTCGTCGGACTCTCGAGCTACGCCAATGTCCTCGAGATGGGCAAGGCGTTCGCCGCGCTGGCCGATCGCAACTGGCGGGCGCTGATGGCGATCAATTTCTGGAAGGCGCTGCGATTCACATTGACCTTCACCTTCCTGACCCTGCCGATCGTGCTGCTGCTCGGCGTCACGCTGGCGCTCGCCGTCGACAGCGCGGCGCGGTCCCTGCGCGGGTCGATCATCTTCGTGTCGCTGCTGCCCTTCATCATCACGCCGGTCATCGGCGCGCTGTCGATCAAGTGGCTGTTCATCGGCGACGGCATCCTGACATCGCTGCTCGAGACCTGGCTGCAGCGCGACGTCGCTGTCTTCGCCCAGAGCTGGTCGATCGAACTCATCATGATGTTCTATCGGGTCTGGCATGTCGCGCCATTCGCGTTCCTGATCTTCTACGCCTCGCTCCAGACGGTGAACCGGGACACGCTCGAAAGCGCCATCATCGACGGCGCGAGTCGATGGGAGCGCGTGCGCTATGTCGTGCTGCCGCATCTGGCGCCGGTGCTGGTCTTCGTCACGCTGATCCACCTCATGGACAGCTACCGCGTGTTCGAGGAGATCGTCGGCTTCTCGAGTCAGGCGCATGTGATCTCGCTGCAATGGCTGACCTATGATTTCCTGAAGCCCGACGACAGCGGCAACCGGTCGATCTCGCGGGCGTCGGCCAGCGCGATGCTGACGATGATCGGGGTCGTCGTCCTGCTGGCGCCGCTGCTGCGCCGGACATGGGCCGATTTCCGCGGGAGCCGGCCGTGAGTCTCCCGCGCGTCCTGCGACAGCCCTGGCCGGTTCGTCTGGCCTACGCCGCGTTCCTGACTTTCTGGTGCGTTCTGGCCGCCTTTCCGATCCTCTGGATCACGGTCATGAGCGTCAAGGAGCCGGTCGACGCGTTCGCGCCCAATGCGCTCGACGTCATCACCGGACCGGCGACGCGCGCGGCCGGCAGAGGCATTTCCATTCCTGATCTCGTCCTGGTCGCAGGTCTTCTGGCCGCTGGCGGCGCCCTCTGGAAAATCCGGCTGCGGCCCGTTCTGTTCGATTCCAGCCGCAGCCTGCTCGGACGGCTCGCCATCGGCGCCGCGGCGGCGCTGGCGACAGGCGCCCTGCTCGCGGCGGCGCCGGCGTTCAGCGCGACCGTGTCGCCATGGTTCGGCGCGCTGGGGAAGCCGCTGGTCGGCGCCACGCTCGAACATTACGAGGCCGTGTGGATCCGCAATGCGTTCTACCGGAACTTTTCGAACTCGATGCTCGTCACCGGCGGGGTGGTGCTGATCTCGCTGACCTGCGGAACGCTGGCCGGCTACGGCCTGTCGCGATCGGGAGCGAGGATCGCCTTCTGGGTCCTGATCATCGCGCTCGTCTTCCGGGCCCTGCCGCATTCGGTTCTCGTGGCCGGCTACCTGCCGTGGTTCATCAATTCGGCGGACCTGCTGAGGCCGCTTCTCGGCGACGCCGCGCCGACGCTCTACGGCAAGCCCTGGGCCGTCATCGCCGTGCTCGTGGCCATCAATCAGCCTTTCACGATCTGGCTCCTGCGCTCCTTCT
The DNA here is from genome assembly GCA_016793505.1 of Methylobacteriaceae bacterium. Classification (GTDB taxonomy): domain Bacteria; phylum Pseudomonadota; class Alphaproteobacteria; order Rhizobiales; family Beijerinckiaceae. Next base: position 10,525 of record JAEULW010000033.1, read on the forward strand.
TCCAGTCGATCCCGACCGAACTCGACGAGGCCGCGCGCGTCGACGGCTGCAGCCACTTCCAGGCCTTTCGCCTCGTCATCATGCCGGTGATGTGGCCGGGCGTGCTGACGGCCGGGCTGTTCAGCTTCCTGCTCGGCTACAATGACTACCTCGTCACCTCGCTGTTGCTGGACGCCCAGAACCAGACGATGGTTCCGGCGATCACGAGCTACTTCAACGCCGAAACGACGATGCGCGATCAGGTCGAGGCGGTCGCCGCCGCAGTGTCGATCACCGCGCCGCTGCTGTTGCTGATCCTCGCCTTCCAGCGTCAGATCGTCAGCGGCCTGACGGCGGGCGCCGTGAAGGGCTGACGGGACGCGGCGGCGCGAGACCCTCGATGTCCTGCGGGGATCAGGACGGGTCGCTGGCGCATCCGGTCTGTTTGCCTGCGTCGCCGCAAGATTGTCGGCGCTTTCCCGACGTTTCCCCGTTCGCAGGGAAGGCGCGCATCAGAACGATCGCCGGCGGGCTGCGCGGCGACGCAGTCTTCCTCTCGGGCTTTTCGCTTCGCCCACCGCCGCCGCGCGGCCGGCCCGACCGGCATTCAGCGCAGGATCGACAGGTAGGAGCAGGCCTCGGTCGCGCAATAGGAGCGCCGCCATTCGACCGGCGCCCCGTCGAGCGCCGTCGCCACCCGGTCGATGAGCAATACCGGCGCGGCGGCCGGCAGGCCGAGCAGCGCGGCGTCCTCGGGCGCGGCGGGCAGCGCCTTGATGCGCTCGCGCCCGCCCGCGATGGTGACGCCGTAGCGGTCGGCGTAATAGGCGTAGAGATTGTTGGGCAGCGCGCCGTCCGCGGCCATGCCGGGAAACAGCGCCGCCGACACGCAAATGTATTCCGAAATGACCGGCCGTCCCGCCAGCGAGCGCACCCGCGCGATGCGGATCGCCGGCGCGCCCGTTTTCACGCCGAGGTGGCCGGCCTCCGCCGCGTCGGCCGGCGCCTCGAGGCAGCTGCGCAGATCGCTCTCGGGAAACACCGGCTCGCCGGCGTCGGGCACGATCTTGAAGAACTGGAAGAGGATGCGCGCCTCGTCGTGCTGGGCGACGAAGGTGCCGCGGCCCTGCTGGCGCACCAGCAGGTTTTCCACCGTCATCTCGTCGAGCGCCTTGCGCACCGTGCCCTGGCTGACGCCGAGTTCGGCGGCGATCTGGATTTCGGACGGAATCAATTCGCCTGGCCGCCACCGGCCCCGCGCGATCCTTTGCACGAGCAGCGCGCGCACTTGCCGGTAGAGCGGGGCGAAGTGCGGCGCCTTGCGCAGCGCCGATCCCTGATCGCGCGTTTTCATGCCCGATTTTCCCTTGAGAATGGATTTGCCAGCGCGAGGTCTTTTATCTTATATAAGATATTCGGTGGGGCGGAGCCAGTCGTTTCGGATCTCCGAGGTCGGGCTTTCGAAGGGAAGCGGGACATGTCGCAACCGCATCTGCTGGTTCACGAGCGCAAGGACACGGTTGGCGTTGTGGTTGTTGAGAATCTGCGGGCCGGCACGGACATGCTGGCGGTGGTGACGCACGACAATTCGTCGTTCCGGATCACGGCGAAGGCGGACATTCCGATCGGCCACAAGGTGGCTCTGAAGGACATCGCGGCGGGCGAGACGATCTGGAAATACGGCCAGGACATCGGCGTCGCCAAAGCGGCGATCGGCAAGGGCGAGCATCTGCACGTCCACAACGTCAAGACCAAGCGCTGGTGAGCGCGGCGGGGCCGGGCCATCGCGCCGGCCCGCCCGATCGCGTCGCGTCTGTCGGCAGTTTTCGCTTCTCCGGGAGGTTTGTATGGCCAGCGCGCCGATCGTCGCCAATTTCGGCGACATGAAGGGCAAGTCGAAGTCCGTGCGCGGACGCAAGATCGAGGCGCCGGCCTTCAAGGCGCCGGTCGCCGCGCGCCGGGGCGGGGCGAAGGCCGCCGACGCCTTTCTGGGCTGGCGGCGCGAGAACGGCCGGGTGGGGGTGCGCAACCTGGTGGTGACGCTGCCGCTCGACGATCTGTCGAACGCCGCCTGCGAGGCGGTGGCGAGCAACGTCAAGGGCGTTCTGGCGCTGCCGCACGCCTATGGACGATTGCAGTTCGGGGCCGATCTCGACCTGCATTTCCGCACCATCATCGGCGTCGGGGCCAATCCCAACGTCGCCGCGGTGGTGGTGATCGGCATCGAGGACGCCTGGACGAAGATCGTCGTCGAGGGCGTCGCGAAGACCGGCAAGCCGGTGGTCGGCTTCGGCATCGAGGGGCATGGCGACATCGCGGTGATCGCCAAGGCCTCCTATGTGGCCAAAGAGTTCGTGCAGTGGTCGAGCGAGCTCGCCCGCCAGAAATGCCCGATCTCGGACCTGTGGATCTCGACCAAATGCGGCGAGAGCGACACCACGACGGGCCTGTCCTCCTGCCCGACGGTCGGCGCCATGTACGACAAGCTGATCCCGAAGGGCGTCTACGGGGTGTTCGGCGAGACCTCCGAGATCACCGGGGCCGAGCATCTGTGCAAGGCGCGGGCGGCGACGCCGGAGGTGGGCGAGCGCTGGTATGCGATGTGGAAGGCCTATCAGGACGAGGTGATCGAGGCGCACAAGACCTCGGACCTGTCCGACAGCCAGCCGACCAAGGGCAACATCGCCGGCGGGCTGACGACGATCGAGGAGAAGGCGCTCGGCAATCTCGAGAAGATCGGCCGCGAATGCCGCTACATCGACATTCTCGAACCGGCCGAAACGCCGACCAAGGGGCCGGGCCTCTACTTCATGGATTCGTCGTCCGCGGCGGCCGAATGCGTGACGCTGATGGCGGCCGGCGGCTATGTCGTGCACACCTTCCCGACCGGCCAGGGCAACGTCATCGGCAATCCGATCGTGCCGGTGATCAAGATCACCGGCAATCCGAAGACGATGCGCACCATGCCCGAGCACATCGATCTCGACGTCTCGGGCGTCCTGCGCCGCGACATGACCATCCCGCAGGCCGGCGACGCCCTCATCGACATGATCGTGCGAACCGCCAACGGCAGAATGACCGCAGCCGAAGCCCTCGGCCACAG
>JAEULW010000302.1 GCA_016793505.1 Methylobacteriaceae bacterium
GGCGCTCGCGCCCTGCCGTATCGCCATCGGCCTGCGGATGATCCGCTACAAGAGCGACCTCTTCCTCGACGCGCAGGGCCGTCGCGTCGCGCCGGACGGCGCGTCATGACCGCCCGCGCGCTGCTGTTCGATCTGGACGACACGCTGTTCGCCGAAGAGAGTTTCGTGCGCTCTGGCTATGCGCAGGTCGCCGCCGCAGCGTCGGCCGCCGGCGCGGGCGAGAGCGCCGCGGCGCTGCTCGACCGGCTCTGGTACGATTTCCGCCGGCTCGGCCGCACCGGCGCCTTCGACCGGTTCGCCGCCGCCCATCCCGGCTGCGCGCTCTCCGTCGCCGAAATGGTGAAGCTCTATCGCGAGCATCGCCCGACGATCGCGCTGGACGATCCGGCGCGCCGCGCGCTCGCCGTTGCGCGCGCCAACGGCCTGGCGCTGGCGCTCGTCACCGACGGCGCCGCGGCGACGCAGGCGCGCAAGGTCGAGGCGCTCGGCGTCGCGCCGCTCGTCGACGCCGTGGTCTACACCTGGGCGCTCGAGGCGCCGAAGCCCGATCCGCGCGGCTTTCTCGAGGCCTGCGCGCGGCTCGGCGTCGCCCCGGCGCAGGCGGTCGTCGTCGGCGACGATCCCTATCACGACGTCGAGGCGGCGCGCCGCGCCGGCCTCGCCATGATCCGCCTGCGCGCCGGCCGCGCCGCCGAGATCGAGACGCGCGACAGGCCGGCGCTCTATGCCGAGATCGACACGCTCGACGCGCTGCCGGAGGCGCTGAAGCGGCTCGGACTGACGCAAGGCGGCGCGGCGTGAGCGGCCCGGCGGTCCTGTTCGACGTCGCCGCCGGCCCCGTGGTCGGCATGGGGCATCTCAGCCGCTGCCGCGTGTATGCGCAGGCGCTCGCCGGACTCGGCGTCGCGACGCATCTGATCGCCGACGGCGTCGAGGCGGGGCAGGCCGGCGCGCCCTTCGCGCCGTTCGATCCGGCGCGGCGCTACGGCGCGGTCGTGGTCGATCGTTACGACGCTGCGCCGCAAGAGATCGCGGCGCTGCGCGCGCGCCATGGCGTCGCCGTCGTCATCGACGATCATGCGTCGCGGCCCGTCGCGGCGGACATCGTCGTCAACGGCAATTTCTATGGCGACAGTCTCGACTATGCCGGCTATGGCGCGCAGGAGGTTCTGGCCGGGCCTGATTTCGCGCCGGTCGGCGAGAGTTTCGTCGCGCTGCGGGACGTCGCGCCGGCGCCTCGCCATGCGCTCGCGACCTTCGGCCTCAGCCGCATCGCCGCCGAACTCGGCCCGCTGGCGCGGCGGATCGCGCCGCGCCGTCCGGCGATGCAGTTCGACATCGTCATCCCGCCGGCGTTGCGCGACGAGGCGCCGACGCCGGTCAATGTCGCGCTGCGCGCGCCGGCGCCGCTGGTCGAGCTACTGCGCGAAGCCGGGATCGTCGTGTGCGGGCTCGGCGTCACCTGGCAGGAGGTGATCGCCGCCGGACGCAAGGCTGTCGGCGTGCGCCTCGTCGACAATCAGGATCTGATGCTGGCGGCCGTCGCGAAGGCCGGTCTGCCGGTCGCCGAAGCGCCGCGCGCGGAGGCGATCCTCGAGGCGCTGGCGCGGCTCGAGGCGACGCCGCAGGCGGTCTGGCGCGCGGCGCAGGCGCGGCTCGACGGACGCGGGCCGGCGCGCGTCGCCGCCGCTGTCCGGCGCCGTCTCGCCGCGTCATGACGGCGTCGCCGGCGCCTCCTTTCGCCGCCGCGCTCGATGTGCGTTCGCGCGAACTGGAACGGCTGCCGCAGCGCGAACTGCTGTTCGGCGCGCCGGCGCGGCGCGGGGCGAGGCGGCTCGTCTACGAGGAGGATCGCGCGGTCGACGGCGATCATGGCGACGTCGTGCGCGCCTGCCTCAGCCCGATCCGCTTCCTTTCGCTGCAGGCGCGCCGCTATCCGCCGATCGGCCTCGTCTTCGACCGCGGCGGAGCGCTGGCGCGGGCGATGACGGCGCCGCTCGCCGCCGAGGAGTTGCGCCAGGGAGAGGACGCCGTCGCGCGACTGCGCGCGGTCTGGGAGAGTCTGGCGTCGCTGTGCGTCGCGCCGGACGGACTCGATCAGCGCATCGCGCTGATCGAGGTCGAGACGCAGGCCGATCGTCGCTGGATCACGGGGGCGCGCGACGTCGAGGCGATGGTCGAAGCGGCGTTGAGCGCAGCGGGGCGAGACGGCGTCGCGCTCGTCGCGCAAGGGCCGGGGCCGGTCGGCGCCGCGCTGGCGCGGCGCGGCGCAGCGCCGCTGCGCGTTGCGACCGACAATCCGGCGATTCTGGCGCGCGCGGCGGCGGTTCAAACGTTCGGTTCGCGCCTCGGCTTCGAGACGGCGCTCGCCGGCGGGCGCGTCGTCGCCTTCGGCGCGCCGTTCTATGCGGCGGGCGCCGCGCAGGCGCCGGCGCGGCTCGCCGCCGTCGCGTTGCTGCGCTTCGCCCGGCATGTCGATCCCGTGCATGACGAGGTCTGCGACGTCGCCGGCGCGCTGGCGCGACTCGAAAGCTGGGCGCGGCTGATGCGCGCGCAGTTCCTGCCGGGCGTGACGCGGCTCGTCGCCATGCCGCGCTGGCGCTGGCCGATGGCGCGGGCGCATCTGGCCGCAGAACGACTGACGGCCGATGCGGCGGCGCCCGCCGATCGCGAGGCGCAATGGTCCTACGCCGCAGGGCCGCCGGATGCGGGCCGCGCCGCGCCACGGCTGTTCGTCGAGGACGGATTCTTACGCTCGAGCGGGCTCGGCGCCGGTCTGCATTTTCCGCTGTCGCTCACCGTCGACCGCAAAGCGATGCATTTCGACGCCACGCGGGCGAGCGAACTCGAGGAGCTGTTGCAGACCGCGCGCTTCGAGGAGGCCGAACTCGCCGCCGCACGCGCGCTGCGCGCTTTCATCGTCGAGCGCGGATTGACGAAATACAACGTCGGCGCCGCGGCCGCGCCGCGCGCGCGCGCCGATGCGCGGCCCGAGATTCTCGTCGCCGGGCAGGTGCCGGACGATGCGGCGGTGCTCTACGGCGCCGTCGACATGCGCGATTCGGCGAGTCTGCTCGCGGCGATCCGCGCGGCGCGGCCACAGGCGCGCATCGTCTTCAAGGAGCATCCCGACATCGTCGCCGGGCATCGCGACGGCGCGTTGGCGCCGGCGGCGCGCGCGGCGCTGTGCGACGCCTATCTGACCGAGGGCTCGCTGCTCGCGGCGATGGACACTGCCGACGAGGTGCATGTGATCTCCTCGGTCGCCGGTTTCGAGGCGCTGATGCGCGGCAGGCGCGTCGTCTGCTGGGGCGTTCCGTTCTATGCGGGCTGGGGCCTGACCGAGGATCGCGCGCCGACGTCGCGGCGCAGCCGGCGGCTGACGCTGGACGAACTCGTCTGCGGCGCGCTGATCCGCTATCCGCGCTATGTCGAGCCGCGTTTCGGCCTCGCCTGCAATGCGATGGACGTGGCGCGTCTCCTCGACGCAGCGCGCGCGGCGCCGCGCGAGGAGGGCGCGCTGGCGCGCCGGCTCGGACTTGCGGCGCGCTTCCTCAGCCTGTCGACGGGGCTCGACGCGCGCGACGACTGGCTGCCGCCTCAGCCCTGAATGTCGCGGCGCGCGACATCGAGCGTGTAGGCGAGCAGCGCCTGCGCGGCCGCCTCGTTCGCCGCCTCGACATAGACGCGCAATTCGGGCGCGTTGCCGGAGGCGCGCAGATGCGCGGTGGACCCGTCGCCGAGGGTCATGCGCAGGCCGTCGCGGCGATCGCGCGCGACGACGCCGCCCTGCGCGGCGAAAACGCGGTCACGCAACGTCGCGTCATCGGCGTCGAGCCGGGCGATCAGCGAACCCATGCGCTCGGGCGGCGCGTCGGGCAGGCGATTGGCGAGCGCGACGGCGAAATTCATGTCAGCGGCGAGTTCGGCGAGCGGGCGGCGCGTCTGCGCGACGCGGGCGAGGCAGGCGAGGATCGGCGTCATGGCGTCGCGCGTCGGCAGCGCGGCGAGGCGGCGGCCGTCGCGCGTCACGTCCGAGCCGAGCAGCACGCCGCCATTGGCCTCGAAGCCGACGACGACGCGGGCGCCGGCGCGCGCCGCCTCCTGCATGCCTTCGATGACATAGGGCGAGCCGACGCGGGTGCGCAGCACGCTCGCGAACAGGCCCGTGCGCTCCAGCGCGGAATTGGAAGTGACGGGCGTGACGATCGCATCGGCGCCGAGCATGGCGGCGGTGAGCGCGCCGACGAGATCGCCGCGCAGAAAGGCGCCTTGCGCGTCGGCGACGAGCGGGCGATCGGCGTCGCCGTCGGTGGAGACGATGGCGTCGAGCCGGCGCTCTTTCGCCCAGCCGCGCGCCAGCGTCTCGTCCTCGGGGCGCAGCGCCTCGGTGTCGACGGGCACGAAGCGGTCGGCGCGGCCGAGCGCCACCGGCTCGGCGCCGAGCGCGCGCAGAATGTCGACGATGACGTCGCGGGCGACGGAGGAATGCTGATAGACGCCGACGGTCAGGCCGGCGAGCGCGTCAGCGCCGAAGAAGTCGAGATAGCGGGCGCGATAGGCGGCGAGCGCGTCGAAGCTGCGTCCTTCGGCGCGGCGCGGCGGCGCGGCGTCGATCGCAAGCCGCGCATGCCAGGCGACGATGCGCGACTCATCCGTCTTGTCGATCTCGCCCTGCGGCCGATAGAATTTCAGGCCGTTGCGATCGTCGGGAATGTGACTGCCGGTGACCATGATCGCCGGCGCGCCGGCCTGCATCGCGGCGAGCGCGAGGGCGGGCGTCGGAACCGCGCCGCAATCCACCGGCTCGGCGCCGGCGTCGAGGGCGGCGCCGGCGCAGAGCGCGGCGATGGAAGGGCTCGAGGCGCGCAGATCGCGACCGATCATCAGGCGCGCTCCGGCGCCGTCCTCGCGCATCATCTCGATGAAGGCGCGCGCGTAGGCGCAGGCGGGCGCGCCGTCGAGATCGACGACGAGGCCGCGCAGTCCGGACGTGCCGAATTTCAGCGACGAGGCCATCCCGGTCAGACGCGCTTGTAGGCGTCTTCGAGGCGCACGATATCGTCCTCGCCGAGATAGGAGCCGACCTGCACCTCGATGATCTCGAGCGGGATCTTGCCGGGATTGGCCATGCGATGGACGCAGCCGATCGGCAGATAGATCGATTCGTTCTCGTGCACGACGATGGTCTCGTCGTTGCGCGTCACCTGCGCCGTGCCGCGCACCACCACCCAGTGTTCGGCGCGATGGAAGTGCTTCTGCAGGCTGAGCACGCCGCCGGGCTTGACGGTGATGCGCTTGACCTGATGGCGGGCGCCGAGGTCGATCGACAGATATTTGCCCCAGGGCCGATGGATCTCGCGATGCTCGCCGGCGGCCGACTCGCCGCGGGCGCGCACCAGATCGACCATCTGCTTGACCTTGTCGGCGCGCTCGCGCGGCACGACCAGCACGGCGTCGCGCGTCGCCACGACAGCGAGCCCGTCGACGCCGACGACGGCGACCAGCGCCTCCTCCGAATGGATGAGGTTGTCGCGGCCCTCGAGCACATAGCCGCGGCCGGCGATGGCGTTGCCCTCGGCGTCGCGCTCGGCGAGATCCCACACGGCCGACCAGCTGCCGACATCCGACCAGCCGAAGGCGCCGGGCACGACGGCGGCCTTCGTCGTGCGCTCCATCACGGCGTAGTCGATCGAAGTCTTGCGCGCCTGACCGAAGGCGTCGGCGTCGAGCAGCAGGAAGCCGAGATCGCGCGTCGCGGCCTTCACCGCCCGCGCCGCCGGGCCGATCACGTCGGGCGCGAGGCGCTCGAGTTCGGCGCGCATGGTGGGCGCATGAAAGATGAAGTTGCCGGAATTCCAGAGATAGCCCTCGACGAGATAGCGCGCGGCGCGCGCGGCGTCCGGCTTCTCGACGAAGGCGTCGACGACGCGTCCGCCTGGCGCGCCATCGAGCGGCGCGCCGGGGCGGATGTAGCCGTAGCCGGTCGCCGGATGGCTCGGGGGCACGCCGATGGTGACGATGCGGCCCTGGCGCGCCAGCCGCGCGGCGGCGGCGCAGGTCTCAAGGAACAGCGCCTCGTCCTGCACCATGTGATCGGCGGCGAAGACGCCGACGATCGCCTCCGGGTCCTGCGCCAGCGCCAGTTCGACGGCGACGGCGACGGCGGCGGCCGAATCGCGCCGGCTCGGCTCGAGCACGATTTCGGCGCTCATGCCGGCGGCCTGAATCTGCTCCTGCGCGGTGAAGCGGTAGTCGCGATTGGTGACGACGATCGGCCGGGCGAAGGCGGCCTCGTCGCGAAACAGTTTGAGGGCGCGCTGGAAGGTCGAGTCGGCGCCGAACAGCGGGATGAACTGTTTCGGCATCGAATCGCGCGACACCGGCCACAGTCGCGTGCCGGCGCCGCCGCACATGATCACGGGAATGAGACGGTCCTTGGCCGGCATGAACGCTCCTTCGGCGGGCGGCGCAGCCCCGCCCGCGCGGCGATAGGATCACAGGAAGGTATAGAAGTCGGTAACCCGGCGGGCCGGCGGGCGGCGGCGAATCTTGTGGCGGGACAGCGCGAAAGCGCGTAAGCGCGGCGCGCCGCCATTTTTCGTGGATCGACGTTTCAGGCCGTGCATCAGCGCCGCATTCTTTTCCTCCAGGGTCCGCCGTCGCCGTTCTGGCCGGAACTCGCCGCGGGGTTCGAGGCCGCCGGGGCGCGGGCGCTGCGCATCAACCTGTCGACATCGGACGCGCTGTTCTGGCGGCGGCGCGGCGCGGCCGCCTATCGCGGGCGTTTCGCCGGCTGGCGCGATTTCGTGCGCGGCTTCATGGCGGCCGAACATGTCACCGACGTGATCTATTTCAACGATCGCAACCCCTATCACATCGTGGCGCGGCAGGTGGCCGAGGAGATGGGGGCGCAGCCGCAGGTGCTGGAGTTCGGCTATCTGAGGCCGGGCTGGCTGACGCTCGAGCAGGGCGGCATGGGCGCCTGGTCGCATTTCCCGGCCGATCCCGCGACGATCCGCGCCGTCGCGGCGCGCTGCGGGCCGCAGCCGGCCGAAGGCTTCCAGGCGCATCCGCTGGCCACCGAGATCGCCTTCGAGGTGTGCTCCAATCTCGTCAACCAGTACGCCTTCGCGCCGTTCCCGTTCTATCGGACCGATCGCGTCCACAACGCCACCTATGACTATCTGTCGGGACTGAGGCACTGGATCGCCATCGCGCGCCGGCGCAAACAGGCCGAAGCCATCATGGCGCCGCTGCTGTCGGGCGCGCAGCCGTTCGTCCTGTTCGCGCTGCAGATGCAGAGCGACTACCAGATCCGCGACAACACGCGACATCGCGACCAGCGCGTCGCGCTGGCGCAGACGATCGCCTCCTTCGCGCGCCATGCGCCGACCGAGCTGTCGCTGCTGATCAAGCTGCACCCTTACGACACCGGGCTGATCGATTGGCATGGGCTGGCGCGGCGGCTGTCGGCCGAGCATGGCGTCGCGCCGGGGCGCGTCGCCTGCGTCGACGAGGGGCCGACGCAGGCGCTGATCGCGGCGAGCCGCGGCGTCGTCGTGTCGAACTCGACCGTCGGCATGAGCGCCATCCGGGCGCTGAAGCCGACCTTCTCCTTCGGCGTCGCCGTCTACGAGGCGCCGGGGCTGACGCATCAGGGCGGGCTCGATTCCTTCTGGGCCAGTCCCGAGCCGGTCGACGCGGACTTCTGCGCGGCCTTCGTGCAGGCGCTCGCCGGGTCGATCCAGGTGCGCGGTTCGGTCTATGTGCCGGAGGGGCGCAAGCTCGCTTGCGGCGAGATCGTGGCGCGGGTGCTCGGCGGCGGCGTCAACGGCCATGGCGGCTTCGTCGATCCGCCGCCGCGGCTCGCCGGTCTTCAGTCGGGCGAGCGGCGCGCCAGCCAGGTCTGAAACGCGCGCAGCGGCGCGGCGAGCAGGCTGTGGAAGAGGGCGAACAGCGCCAGCCCGGCGCCCTGCGTGATGACGAAGCGGCCGGCCAGCGCCTTGGCGACGATGTCCTCGGCGACGGCTTCGGGGCGGGCGAGGCCGCTCATCGCGGCGATGCGGCGCGTCACCGCCGGCCGCTTGCCCGCCTCGCCGCGATGCTGCGGCGTGTCGGTGTCGGGCGGAAAGGCGATGGCGACGCCGACTCCGGCCGGCGCGAGTTCCGGGCGCAGCGACTCGGCGAGGCCGCGCAGCGCGAATTTCGAGGCGCCGTAGCCGGCATAACCGTAGAGCCCGACGAAGGCGGCGGCGGAGGAGACGAAGACGATGTGGCCGCGTCCGCGCGCCGCCATGCGCGGGGCGAGCGCCGCGGCGAAGACGAGCGCGCCGCCATAATTCACCTCGATCTGGCGCAGATGCGTCGCCAGAGGCTGCTCGACGAACAGGCCGGGCTCGACCATGCCGGCGGCGGCGAGCAGGAAGTCGACGGGGCCGAGCGTCGCCTCCACGTCCGCGACGAGCGCGGCGGCGGCGGCATGGTCGGCGACATCATGGGGGCGCAGGAGAATGCGGGGCGCGGTCTCGGGGCCGAAGCGGGCGATCAGATCGTCGCGAGCCGCCTCGAGCTGGTCGATCCGGCGGGCGACCAGCGCCACCGCGTAGCCGCGGCGCAACAGCGCCGCCGCCGCCTCGAGGCCGATGCCGCTCGATCCGCCGGTGACCAGCGCCGCCGGCGCCATATCAGCGCGCGGCGCGGCGCGTCCTCACCGGGTCACGCTGACGATGCTGGCGCCCGAGGAGACCGGCGAGACGATCAGGTTGAAGAGCTGCAGCACCTTCTGCGCGTCGGTCAGCGGGGCGTTCGAGACGTAGACGAGGTCGCGGTTGAAGATGCGGAACTGGCTCGCTAGGAACATGCCGTTGGGATCGCGCAGATTGATGCGGTAGACGACTTTCACCGTGCCGCCGCGGCCGACGAGATGGCGCGCCTCGTCGAACGACCGGGCGATCCGCTCCGGCTCCAGCCGGAAGACGAAAACGCCTTCCGGATCGGCGCGGTAGTCGAGCAGGCCGCCGGCCTTGGAGAGCGCCTGGGCAAGGGTTATGCCCTCGGCGTCGAAGGGGATTTCAGCGTTGCGGCCGGTGGCGCCGGCGGCCAGGAACATCTGCGGGTCGCGGATGACGGTGAGCACGTCGCCGGGGCGCACATAGATGTTTTCGCGCGCGTTGGCGGCGACGCGGGACATGGCGACGCGGGCGGTGCGGGCGCCGCGGGTGAGCTGGATGAAGCTCTCGTTGATCGGGGCGCGGACGCCGCCGGCCTGGGCGATGACGTCGAGCACCCGGTCGCCGCGCGGCGAAATCGGCAGGCGGGCGGCGGCGGAGGCCTCGCCGAGCACGGTGACGGTGCTGCTCAGCGGCTTGGTGACGCTCACGAGCACCTGCGGCTGGATCGCCTTGCCCTCGAGGGCGCGCTCGATCTCGCGCTGGATCTCGAAGGTGCTGCGGCCGGCCGCCCGCACCCGCCCGGCATAGGGCACGGTGATGGTGCCGTCGCGCCCGACCAGCTGTTCGGGAATGTTGGCGGCGCGCGAGCCGGGCACGAACCGGTCGGTCGGCAGAGACGGCGAGAACAGGCCGCCGGCGCCGGCCTCCCAGATGGTCAGGCTGACGACGTCGCCGACGCCGACGCGCGGCTCGACCGAGCCGCGATAATCGCCGAAACTGGTCAGCGAGGCGTCGGCGGCGCGGCCGCGCAGCAGCTGGACGGTGCGGTCGTCGACCTCGACGATGGCGTAGCGGCCCTCGGCCTGGGGGGCGCCCTGCTCGATCACGTCGCCGGCGGTCGGCCCGGCGCTCGGAATGGCCGAGCAGCCGCCGACGGCCAACGCCGCCCCGGCGGCGAAAACGATCGCTCGCATCACAGTCCCATCCATCGGCGCGAGGCTTATCACGCGCACTGTCCCGACGCCAATGGTAGAGAGCGCGACATAACAATCCGTTTCGCCTCGGCCGGGGCCGTTTCAGGGGCGCCCGGCGGCGCGGCTTGGCGTCCCCGGGTTCAACTGATAATTGATGGCTGCGCGCGGCTTTAGGGCCGGCGCGATGATTGACAAAACGTTCTCGATTTCGAAAGTGGCTCGAACACAGGGGCGCCGGCCGGGCCGGGTCTTGTTCCGCGCGTCATCGAGCCGGCCGGGGCCTCATGCCGACAAGTCTGGACAGGAGCGATCGAGGCGCCGCCATTGTCGGCGCAGCGTGCCGTTTTCCCGGCGCGCCCTCGCTCGACGCCTTCTGGCGGCTGATGATGGAAGGCCGCAACGCCGTCCGCGCCGCCCCCGAGGGGCGCTGGGCGGTCGAGCGCTTCCTCCGGCCGGGCAAGCCCGAGGCCGGATTTTCCTACACATTCGCAGGCGGTTATCTCGACGAGCCGTTCGTCTTCGACCCCGCGCCGTTCGGCCTGTCGCCGCGCGAGGCGCAGCAGATGGACCCGCAGCAGCGGCTGCTTCTGGAGGTCGTCTGGGAGGCGCTGGAGGACGCCGGCCTGCCGCCGGCGGCGCTGTCGGGCGCCAATGTCGGCGTCTATATCGGCGCCTCGTCGGTCGACTACCAGTTCAACGCCTCGAACGATCCGGCGATCATCGACAGTCATTTCATGACCGGCAATACGCTGTCGATCCTGTCGAACCGTATTTCCTACGTCTTCAACCTGAAGGGCCCGAGCGTCACGCTGGATTCGGCCTGCGCCTCGTCCTTCTCGGCGCTCGACGCGGCGATGGCGGCGCTGGAGCAGGGCCGCATCCACCTCGCCATCGTCGGCGGCGTCAACATGCTGCTGTCGCCGGTGCCGTTCATCGGCTTCTCGCAGGCGCGGATGCTGTCGCCGACCGGCCTGTCGCGGCCCTTTTCGCAGGATGGCGACGGCTATGTGCGGGCCGAGGGCGCGGGCGTCATGGTGCTGCGCCGGGCCGGCGAGGCGCGGGCGCTCGGCGAATCGATCCGCGCCGTCATCGTCGGCGCGGCGCTGAATTGCGACGGGCGCACGTCGGGCATTTCGCTGCCCTCGATGGAAGGTCAGCGCGACCTCATCGCCACGCTCTACGACCGGCTCGGCCTCGGCCCCGACGACCTCGCTTTCGTCGAGGCGCACGGCACCGGCACGAAGGTCGGCGATCCGGTCGAGGCCAATGCGATCGGCCGGGTGCTCGGTCAGGGGCGGGCGACGAAGCTGCCGATCGGCTCGGTCAAGTCCAACATCGGCCATCTCGAGGCGGCGTCCGGCGTCGCCGCGCTGCTCAAGGCGATGTTGGCGCTGGAGCGGCGGACGCTGCCGCCCTGGGTGTTCCTCGACAGGCTCAACGAGGCGATCGACTTCGAGGCGCTGAACATCGCGCCCAACGCGGCGGCGCGGGCGCTCGATCTCGAGGGCCGGGCGATCCATGCGGGCGTGTGCAACTACGGGTTCGGCGGCGCCAA
>JAEULW010000190.1 GCA_016793505.1 Methylobacteriaceae bacterium
GGCGGGGATCGGCGACGGCGCGCCGGGCGAGCGCGATGTCGGCGTCGTCGAGCGCCGGCTTCCTGGCGATGGCGCGCAGCGCGTTCGAGACAAGCCCCTGCTTTTCTACGCCGAAGCGCGCCTCGCCCGGTTCGGACAGGATGCGCGCGGCGAGCGTCGCGTCCGGGGCAGGCGCGGCTTTCAGATCGAGGTCGAGCCTGTAGCCGAACGTGTCGCGCAGCGCCTGTTCGAGATCGATCGGTCGCGCGCGGCCGGCTGCGCTGCGCAGCTCCGGCCCGTCGCCCGTCTGCATCGACAGGCGCCAGCCGATGTGGAAGGGCGTCGGAAGCTGACGCCAGTTGGTCTCGGTCTGTCGGCGCAACAGCGTCGTCTGCGCGCCGGCGAGGTCGGCGATCTCCAGCCGCCTTTCAGCGCCGGGAGCGACCAGAGGCAGGGCGCCCGGCGAGGCGACAGCGCGCTCGCCCTTGCGGGTCGGCCCGGGATGGCGGGACGTCAGCGTCACGCGCACGTCCATCGGATCGTTCGCCGTCAGGTCGGGCACGATGCAGCGACCCTCGACCAGCGCGCGCGCCGTCGCCGGCTCGGCGGTCTCGGCGTGGGCGAAGACGGCGGGGCAGGTCGCGCGCCGCTCGAAGCGATAGGTGATCGCGCCGGTGCGCTCCGGCTTTGCGCCGCCGAGGCCGCGGACGCTGGCGATCCGCACGGCGTCCGCCTCGCCGCCGATGAGCAGCTTCTGGCAGACCTTGTCGCAGGGCAGGGCGGCGAGCGCATCGCCGCGGCCGTTCCAGAAGCGCGCCTGATCGATGAATTCGACCCGGCGCGGCGCGGCGGCGCGAGGCAAGGCGACATCGTGCGCGGCGGCGGCGTTCGCCTGCCGTTCGGCGATGGCCGTCGCCAGTCCCGGCAGGCCATAGGCGAGGGCGGGAGGGCCGAAGGCGGCGGCGGCGAGGGCGGCGAGGGTCGCGCCGGAGCGCAGCAGGAAGGCCGCCGGCGCGAGCGACAGCGCGTAGCAGAACAGCGTCGGGATCAAGAGCAGCGGCGCGCCGAGGCCGAGCGTGAAGATAACGAGGATCGTGGCGATCCCGGGCACCGCGAGGAGCGCGGCGGCGACGCCGAGCGCGGCCGTCACGCCGACGTAAATCCAGAGCAACGTGATGCGGGCGGCCGGCGCCATCGCGGCAGACTAGGCGCGCGCCCTTAAGATGCGCTGAATCTCAACCCCTCGCGGCGGCGAGCAGATTGGCGAGCTCCACCGCCGAGCGCACGCCCATCTTTTCGAGGGCGCGGGCGCGATGCACCTCGACGGTGCGCATGGCGATGCCGAGTTCGTCGGCGATGACCTTGTTCATGCGGCCGGCAAGCATCAGCTCCATCACCTGTCGCTCGCGTTCGGACAGCGTGGCCAGGCGATGGGCCACCGTGTCGCGCCGCTCGCGCGCGGCGCGGGACTCGTCGTCGGCCGCCAGCACGGCCAGCACGCGGTCGACGAGATCATTGTCGTTGAAGGGTTTGACGACGAAGTCGCGCGCCCCCTTCTTTAGCGCCTCGACCGCCATCGGCACGTCGGCGTGGCCGGACAGGAAGATCACCGGCAGTTGCGCGCCGGCGGCGCAGAGGCGCTCGAACACCTCGAGCCCGCTCATGCCGCTCATGCGGACGTCGAGCAGCACGCAGCCTCGCGTCGGCGCGGCGGCGAGAAAGGCCTCGCCCGACAGATACGGCTTCGGCTCGACGCCGCGCGAGCGGAACAGGAAGCACAGCGCCTCCGAAAGCGCCGGATCGTCGTCGATGACGTGAACGATGCGCCGTTCCGCGCTCATGCCGCCTGCCCCGTCGGGGCGCCCGTCGTCGCCGCCTCGCCCTGCTCGGCGAGGCGCAGACGGAACGCGAAGGCGGCGCCGCCGCCCGGCGCGTTGGCGCCGGTCAGGCGGCCGCCATGAACCTCGACGATCGACCGGCAGATGGTCAGGCCGAGGCCCATGCCTTTCTCTTTCGTCGTCTGGAAAGGCGTGAACAGCCGGGCGGCGACGTCCGGCGGCAGGCCCGGGCCGTTGTCGCGCACGGCGAGCTCGATCTCGTCGTCGATGCGCCGGACCGTCACGCGGATGCGGCGCGCCGCGCCCTGCGCCTGCGCGGCCTCGGCGGCGTTGCGCAGCAGATTGACGATCACCTGTTCGATCAGGATGCGATCGCCCTGGGCCGGCGCGTCGGCGGTCACGTCCAGCGCGATCTCGCCGTCGCGATGTTCGCGCCTTGCGCGCTCGACGCATTCGGCGGCGAGGGCGGCAAGGTCGAGCGGCTCGAAGCGCGGCTCGCTGCGGCGCACGAAATCCTGCACGCGGCGCAGGATGCGGCCGGCGCGTTGCGCCGCCTCGGCCGAGCGTTCGAGCGCGCCGCGCAGCACGTCGGGGTCGGCCTCGCCCTGCGCCAGCAGATTCAGCATGCCGGCGTTCCAGCTGGAGATCGCGGCGAGAGGCTGGTTGAGCTCATGGGCCACCAGAGAGGCCATCTCGCCGATGGTGACGAGCCGGGCCGTGCGCTCGAGCGTCTCGCTCTGTTCACGGGCGAGCGCCTCGGCCTGCCGGCGGGCGGTGATGTCGAGGAAGGAGCCGATCCAGCCGCGATGGGCGCCTTCGGCGTCGATCAACGGCGCCTCATAGACCAGCGCGTCGAACTCGACGCCGTCGCGGCGGCGGAAGCGGAACTCCATGCCCTGGTCGGGCATGTCGCCGACCAGCACCTTGTCGTGCAGGGCGCGCGTGCGGGCGATGTCCTCCTCGCGCCAGTAGGGCATCGGCGGGGCGCGGCCGACGAGGTCGGCCTCGCTCCAGCCGACCATGCGCTCGAAAGCGGCGTTGACCGAGATGATGCGGCCCTCGAGATCGCGGGCGCGCATGCCGATGGTCAGCGAATCCTCCATCGAGCGGCGGAAGGCGGTCTCCTCGCGCAGCCGGCGCTCGGACTCGCGTCGGCGCGCCAGATGGCGGGCGCGCGCCCACAGGCTCGCGGCGGCGACGATCGCCATCGCGGCGATGGCGCCGAGCAGGGCGTTCTGCGTGACGTTCGAGGGGCGGGCATAGGCGGCGACGGTCAGGAACAGGCCGGGCGCGATCGGGCCGAAGGCGGACTTGTGCGGAGCGATGGCGGGATCGGCCTCGCCGCGGGCGCGCCGGGCGAGCGGCTCGTCGTCGGCGTCGACAATGGCGAGGGCGAGCCGCTCGGCCACCCACCAGGGCGCCTGCTGGGCGAGCAGCTTGTCGAGCGAGACCTGCGCGACGACGAAGGCGCCGGCGGCGCCCTGGGCGGAGGCCGGCGCGACGATGGCCAGCGCCGGTCCGCCTTCGGCGGGCCGCACCACGCCGGTGATCACGGCGTGCCGCGACACGGTCGAGGCGGCGCGCGCCGTTGCGAACTCCTCGGCGCCGAGGCCCATCTGCGCCACAGAATCCGGCCGGTCCTGCGCGCCCGCAGATATTTCTCCGCCGGCCTCGACCAGAGCCAGGGCGGCGAATTCGGCATAGGCCGCCGACAGCGTGCGGGCGCGGGCGGCGAAGGCCTCGCCGGCGAGGCCGCCGCGCTGGGTGTCCTCGGCGAGGCGCTGCACCGCCTCGCGCTGCGAGGACAGGGCGAAATCGAGCGCCTCGCCGACCCACAGCGCGTCGCGCACCAGATCGAGGCGGCGCGTCTCGCGCTCCTGACGGTCGGCGAGCAGAACCAGCGCGGCGACGAGGGCGGCGAGCAGGGCGATCGAGGCGAGCGGCAAGGCTTCGCCGCCCCAGCCGAACAGGCGGGTGAGAATGCGCCGGCGGCGATCCGCCCGCGGCGCAACGACGCTACCCGCCTCGATCGCGGCCTCCCGGTTTGCGCGGCTGCGGAAATCCACAATAGTGACGTCGCCCTTCCGGCGCAAAGATGCCAGGGGAGGAGCAGATCGCCGAAGGCGCCGCACAGGGCCGGGCGATGCGGGCGCGTCAGCGCCGAGCGGGGGAGGGACAGGCATGATACGCATCCTCGACAGGCTCGAGGAGATCATCATCGCGACGCTGATGGCGGCGGCGACGATCATCATCTTCATCGCGGTGGCGCATCGCTACGGCTCGGGCGTCGGATTTCTCTATCCGTATCTGCGCAACATCCATCTCGGCTGGGCGCAGGAGCTGTGCATCTACATGTTCGTGTGGATGGCCAAGTTCGGCGCCGCCTATGGCGTGCGCCAGGGCATCCATGTCGGCGTCGACGTGCTGGTCAACATGGTGCCGGCCGAGGAGCGCCGGCCGCTGGTGCTGATGGCGCTGTTCTCGGGCGCGCTGTTCACCTTCATCATCGGCTCGCTCGGAACCTATTTCGTGTTCCATATGGCGCAGACCGAGCAGGTCTCGGCCGATCTCGAATGGCCGATGTGGATCATCTATCTGGCGATCCCGCTCGGCTCCTACCTCATGTGCTTCCGCTTCCTGCAGGTGGCTTACAACTATGCGCGCTTCGGCACCCTGCCGGCGCATGACCACAGCCACGTCGCGGGCGTCGAAACCGAACAGGCGGAGGCTGCGCGATGATCGGCGCTTCGGCTCAACCCCGCCACATCCGCGGGCTTCTCCCCTTCCTCATCATCGCTCCGATCGTCTTCGTCGCGCTCGCCTTCCTGGCGAAGTTCGGAGTCGTCTCGATGGGCGGCGGGATGCGCGTGACGATGGTGTTCGCGCTGCTGGTCACGCTGATGCTGACCGGCATGCCGATCTCCATCGCGCTCGGCCTGACCGTGCTCGTGTTCATGTTCACGCTGACCGAGGTCGATCCGCAGACGGTGGCGCTGAAGCTGTTCACCGGCATCGAGAAGTTCGAGATCATGGCGATCCCGTTCTTCATCCTGGCCGGCAACTTCCTCACCCATGGCGGCGTCGCCCGCCGCATGATCAACTTCGCCACCTCGATGATCGGCCACTGGCATGGCGGCCTCGGCCTTGCCGGCGTCATGGCCTGCGCGCTGTTCGCCGCCGTGTCGGGCTCCTCGCCCGCCACCGTGGTGGCGATCGGCTCGATCATCCTGCCGGCGATGGTGCGTCAGGGCTTCCCGCCGCGCTTCGGCGCCGGCGTGATCACGACGTCGGGCGCGCTCGGCATCCTGATTCCGCCCTCGATCGTCATGGTGATGTACGCCGTGGCGACCGCCGGCATCGTCGTGCAGGGACCGGACGGCAAGAATGTCGGCTCGGCCTCGGTCGGCCAGCTGTTCATCGCCGGCGTCGTGCCCGGCCTGATGCTCGCCTCTATGCTCGGCCTCACCACCTGGTGGCGCGCCAAGAAGAACAACTATCCGCGTCTGCCCAAGGCGCCGTGGAGCGAGCGCATCAAGGCGTTGACCGAGAGCTTCTGGGGTCTCGCCCTGATCGTCATCGTGCTCGGCGGCATCTACACCGGCATGTTCACGCCGACGGAAGCGGCGGCGATGAGCGCGGTCTACGCCTTCATCATCGCGGTGTTCGTCTACAAGGACATCACGCTGAAGGAGGTGCCGAAGATCCTGCTCGACTCGGCGTCGATGTCGGCGATGCTGCTCTACATCATCACCAACGCGGTGCTGTTCTCCTTCCTGATGACCTCCGAGCAGATCCCGCAGCAGATGGCGAGCTGGATGATCGGCATGGGCCTCGGCTGGATCGGCTTCCTGCTGCTGGTGAACATCCTGCTGCTGCTCGCCGGCAACGTGATGGAGCCGTCCTCGATCGTGCTGATCATGGCGCCGATCCTGTTCCCGGTCGCCGCCAAGCTCGGCATCGATCCGGTGCATTTCGGCATCCTGATCGTCGTCAACATGGAAGTGGGCATGTGCCACCCGCCGGTCGGCCTCAATCTCTACGTCGCCTCCGGCATCACCAAGATGGGCATCACGGAACTCACCATCGCGGTGTGGCCGTGGCTGCTCACCATGCTCGTCTTCCTCGTCATGGTGACCTACATCCCGGACATCTCGCTGTGGCTGCCGAAGATGCTGGGGGTCGTGAAGTAGCGCTTCACGCTCTCACGCGTCCGTGATCGCGATGGGCCGCCGGCCGACGCCGGCGGCCCTTGACATTTTGTCGCAGCGCACCAAAAAAGAACGATCGTTCGTTTTGGATGCGTCTCCGACATGCCGAAATTGTCCGAACAGGCGCAGGAATCGCGCCGCGCGCATATTCTCGAGGCGGCCGAGGCGTGTTTCGCCCGCGCCGGCTTCCACCGCACGACGATGCAGGACATCTGTCGGGAGGCGGGGGTAAGCCCCGGAGCGCTCTATCTTTATTTCGCCTCCAAGGAGGCCCTCATCGAGGGCATCGCGGAGCGCGACCGCAAGGAGGTGCTGGCCGAATTCGCCGTCGCGGCGGGCAAGGCCAGCCTGATCGACGGGCTCGCGGAGGTGCTGCGCGCCTGCGTCATCGACGCGCCCGCCCATCGTCCCGCCCTGCTGATGGAGATGGGCGCGGAGGCGACGCGCAATCCGGCGGTGTCGCGCACGGTGCTCGCCTGCGACGGGGCGATCCGCGGCCAGCTCGAGGCGGTGCTGGGCGAGGCGATCGCGCGCGGCGAGATCGCCCCGGTGGTCCCGGCGGCGACGATCGCGGCGCTGATGGCGGTGGTCGCCGACGGGCTGTTCTGGCGGCGGGCGGTCGACCCGTCCTTCGACTGCGCCGCGCTCGGGCCGCATATCACCGGCATGTTCGGCTCGCTGCTCAATCCGCATGCGGGCGTTGCGCCCGCGCTCGCTCCTCCGACCATGGCTGACGCCTGATGACCCGCGCCCTTCTGTTCGCTGCGCTGCTCGCGCTCGCCGCTCCCGCCGCCATCGCGGCCGACGCCGCGGTTCCGCCGGGCGCGGCCAAGGACGGCCGGGCGCTGCCGGTCGTCAGCGTCGCCCGCATCGCTCCGACCGAACTTGTCGAGACGGTGCGCGTCACCGGGACGCTGGTCGCCCGCGAGGACGTCGTCGTCGGCCCGGAGCTCGAAGGCGCGCGCATCGTCGAGATTCTCGTCGACGAAGGCGACCGGGTTGAGAAGGGGCAGGTTC
Organism: Methylobacteriaceae bacterium; assembly: GCA_016793505.1. Lineage (GTDB taxonomy): Bacteria > Pseudomonadota > Alphaproteobacteria > Rhizobiales > Beijerinckiaceae. The sequence goes on from JAEULW010000190.1 coordinate 7,043, forward strand.
TCGCCCGCCTCGCCCGTGACACGCTCGACGCCCAGCTGGCGCAGTCCGCCGCGCAGCTCGCCCGCTCCGACGCCGCCATCGCGCAGGCGCGCGCGGCGATCGCGCAGGCCGAGGCGGCGCTGATGCAGAGCGGCCCGGCGCTGGAACGCGCGCAGGCGCTGGTCAAGCGCGGGGCCGGCACCGACGCGGCGCTCGACGCGCGCGAGGCCGAGCACGCCGCCAACAAGGCGCGTCTCGCCTCGGCGAAGGACGGGCTCGTCGCCGCCGAGGCCGAGAAGAAGGCGCTCGAGGCCGCGCGCCGCGAGCTGGAAGTTCGCGTCGGGCGCACCGAGGTGAAGGCGCCGGCGGCCGGGCTGATCGCCCGCAAATCCGCCCGCCTCGGCGCCATCGCCTCGATGGCGGCGCCCGACGGGCTGTTCCGCATCGTCGCCGGCGGCGACGTCGAACTCGAGGCCGAGGCCCCGGATTTCCGTCTCGCCCGCATCCGCGAGGGCCAGAAAGCGGCGATCCTCGACGCCGCCGACCGTCGCCTCGAGGGAACGGTGCGTCTCGTCTCGCCGGAGATCGACCGGGCGAGCCGCATGGGTCGGCTGCGCATCGCGGTCGGCGTCGATCGCGGGTTGCGGGTCGGCGGCTTTGCCCGCGGCGAGATCGAGACGGCGCGCCGCACCGCGCTCGCCGCGCCCGCCTCCGCGCTGCAGACCGATGGCGAGGGCCCCTATGCGCAGCTCGTGAAAGACGGCCGCATCGTCCAGCGCCGGGTGAAGACCGGCCTGTCGGTCGACGGGCGCGTCGAAATTCTCGACGGCCTCGTCGACGGCGACTCGGTGGTCGCGCGCGCCGGCGCCTTCTTGCGCGAGGGCGACGCGGTGGAGGCGCGCCCGGCCGCTGCGCGCGCCTGGACGGCGACGGAGACGCGCTGATGCGCATGAACATTTCAGCCTGGGCGATCCGCAACCCGATGCCGTCGATCGTGCTGTTCGCGGTGCTGATGGTGCTCGGCGTCTTCGCGTTCAAGACATTGCCGATCACCAAATTCCCGAACATCGACGTGCCGATCGTCGCCGTCACGGTGACGCAGGGCGGCGCGGCGCCGGCCGAACTCGAAACGCAGGTGACGAAGAAGATCGAGGACGCGGTCGCCGGCCTCACCGGCGTCAAGCACATCATCTCCTCGATCACCGACGGCGCCTCGACGACGACGGTCGAATTCCGTCTCGAGACCAACACCGACCGCGCCGTCAACGACGTCAAGGACGCGGTGTCGCGCATCCGCTCCGAATTGCCGCGCACCGTCGACGAGCCGATCACCCGGCGCATCGAGATCGAGGGCGCGGCGATCCTGACCTACGCCGTCTCGGCCAAGACGAAATCGATCGAGGAGATTTCCTGGCACATCGACGACACGGTGATCCGTCGCCTGCAATCGTCGAAAGGCGTCGCCAGCGTCACGCGCGTCGGCGGCGTCACGCGCGAGATCCGCGTCGAGCTCGATCCGGCGCGACTGAACGCGCTCGGAATCACCGCCGCCGAGGTCAATCGCCAACTGCGCTCGACCAATGTCGATCTCGCCGGCGGGCGCGGCGACGTCGGCGGACAGGAACAGTCGATCCGCACGCTCGCCGGGGCGCGCACGCTCGCCGATCTCAAGGACACGCAGATCTGGCTGTCAGGCGGGCGCAAGGTGCGCCTCGCCGATCTCGGAACCATCGAGGACGCCTCCGCCGAGGCGCGCCAGTTCGCCCGGCTCGACGGCGAGCCGGTCGTCGCCTTCTCGATCTTCCGCGCCAAGGGCTCGAGCGACGCCGACGTCTACAAGGAGGTCGAGAAGCAGGTCGCGCAGCTGCGCAAGGATTTTCCCGATTACGCGGTGACGGCGATCGACAACACGGTTCGCTACACCGTCGGCAATTTCGAATCGGCGATGAAGACGCTGATCGAAGGGTCGGTTCTGGCGGTCATCGTCGTGCTGCTGTTCCTGCGCGACTGGCGCGCGACGCTGATCGCGGCGCTGGCGCTGCCGCTGTCGGCGATCCCGACCTTCTTCGCCATCAGCGCGATGGGGTTCTCGCTCAATCTCGTCAGCCTGCTCGCCATCACGCTGGCGACCGGCGTGCTGGTCGACGACGCGATCGTCGAGATCGAGAACATCGTGCGCCACATGCGGATGGGCAAGTCGCCCTATCGCGCCGCGCTGGAGGCGGCCGACGAGATCGGCCTCGCCGTCATCGCGATCTCGCTGACCATCGTCGCGGTGTTCGCGCCGGTGAGCTTCATGGGCGGCATCGCCGGGCAGTATTTCAAGCAGTTCGGCCTGACGGTGGCGGCGGCGGTGATCTTTTCGCTGCTGGTCGCGCGCCTCATCACGCCGCTGCTCGCCGCCTATTTCCTGCGCGATCACGCGCATGACGAGCGCGGGCCGGGCCTGATCATGCGCGGCTATACGCGCCTCGTCGCCTGGACGGTGCGGCATCGCTGGGTGACGCTGGCGCTCGGGCTCGGCATTTTCTACGGCTCGATCCAGGCGATGGCGCTGCTGCCCAAGGGCTTCATCCCGCCGATCGACGAGGGCCGCATGATGTTCGCGGTCGAGCTGCCGCCGGGCTCGCAGCTTTCCGACACGCAGCGCGTCACCGACGACATCGCCCGGCGCCTGAAGCAGAAGCCGGAGATCGCCAGCGCCTTCGTCAATGGCGGCTACATGATCGGCACAGGCGGCAGCGAGGTGCGCAAGGCCGTTCTGACCATCAATCTGACGCACAAGTCGGCGCGCCAGAAATCACAGAAGACGATGGAGGCGGAGGTCAGCGACGCGCTGCGCACGACGCCCGACATCCGCTTCTGGTACATCCAGCCGAACGGCATGCGCACCTTCTCGATGCTCGTCGCCGGCGAGGATCAGGCGAAGGTCGTCGACATCGCCGCGCGCCTGCAATCGCAGATGCGCGGCCTGTCCGATCTCGTCGCCAATCCGGTGTCGTCGGCCTCGCTGGACCGACCGGAAATTCAGATCCGGCCGCGCATGGAGCTCGCCGCCGAACTCGGCGTGACCACCGACGCGCTGTCCGAGACGATCCGCGTCGCCACGATCGGCGATGTCGGGCCGAATCTCGCCAAGTTCGACGCCGGCGACCGGCTGATTCCGATCCGCGTGCAGATCGCCGAGAGTTCGCGCGCCGACCTGCAGGCGCTCGAGACGCTGCGGGTCGGCACGTTGCGCGGCGCCGTGGTGCCGCTTGCGGCGATAGCCGATGTCGGCTTCGGCCGCGGCCCGGCCAGCATCGAGCGTTACGACCGCACGCGCCGCGTCGCGGTGGAGGCCGATCTGGTCGGGACGACGGCGCTCGGCGCCGCGGTCGACGCCGTGCTGGCGCTGCCCGCGGCGCAGAACCTGCCGGCCGGCATCGTCGTGCGGCAGGCCGGCGACGCCGAGATCATGGGCGAGGTGTTCGCCGGCTTCGCCACCGCGATGAGCGCCGGTCTGATGATGGTGTTCGGCGTGCTGGTGCTGCTGTTCGCCAGCGTGCTGCAGCCGATCACCATCCTGTTCTCGCTGCCGCTGTCGATCGGCGGCGTCGTCGCCGGACTGCTGGCGGCGAACATGGCCTTCTCGATGCCGGTCGTGATCGGCTTCCTGATGCTGATGGGCATCGTCACCAAGAACGCCATCATGCTGGTCGACTTCGCCGTCGAGCGCATGGCGCAGGGCATGAGCCGCGCCGAGGCGATCGTCGACGCCGGGGCCAAGCGCGCCCGGCCCATCGTCATGACCTCGATCGCCATGGGCGCCGGCATGGTGCCGGCGGCGCTCGCCTTCGGCGACGGCGGCGAGTTCCGCGCGCCGATGGCGGTGGCGGTGATCGGCGGCCTGATCGCCTCGACCTTCCTGTCGCTGCTGTTCGTGCCGTCGGTGTTCACCATCATGGACACGGTGGGCAACGCGATCTGGTGGGTGTTCGGCCGCTTCGTCGGGCCTAAGGACGAGCCGGGGGACGCAGCCGTGGCTGCGGCGGCCGCGACGATTGTCGCCACGACGGTCGAGTCCTACGGTCCGCACGACTTCGCCAAGGCGGCGGAATGACGGACGAGGGAAAGGGCGAGAGATGATCCCGCAGCGCTATGCGCGACAGGACGAGACGCTGGCGCTGATGCGGCTCGCGCCGGTCATCCCGGTGCTGACCGTGCAGAGCCGCGCCGACGGGCTCGCCCAGGCGCGCGCGCTGGTCGCCGGCGGCCTGCCGGCGATCGAGGTCACGCTGCGAACGGCCGCCGCGCTCGACGCCATCCGCGTCATCGCCGCCGAGGTTCCCGGCGCGGTGGTCGGAGCCGGCACGGTGGTGGACGAGACCGGCATGGCGGCGGCGCTGGCGGCCGGGGCGCGCTTCCTCGTCAGCCCCGGCGCGACGCCGCATCTGGCGGCGGCCGCCGCCGCTTCGCCCGCGCCGTTCCTGCCGGGGGCGGCGACCGCTTCCGAGGCGATGGCGCTGCGCGAGCTGGGCTTTCGCCAGCTCAAATTCTTCCCCGCCGAGGCGGCAGGCGGGGCCAAGGCGCTCGCCGCGCTCGCCGCCCCGCTCGCCGACCTGCAATTCTGTCCGACCGGCGGGATCGACCTCGCCCGGGCCCCGGCCTATCTCGCCCTGCCCAACGTCGTCTGTGTCGGCGGCTCGTGGATGGTCCCGAAGGCCGCCGTGGCGGCGGGCGACTACGCGACCGTCGAAAGGCTCGCCCGGGAGGCGGCCGGGCTCGCCCGCCCGGGCTGAATCCCCGGGATGCGACGATCCGGGGGGTTCCCTTGGCGGCGCTGTGGCGATAAAGAGACAGCCGGCGAAAAACCCCGTTCCGGCCGAATCCACCGGGCGTTAAGGTTTTTCGGCAACACTCTGGTCACCATGCGGGCGCGTCGCGCGCGCGCCCTTCAGCCGACGAGAGCGGATTGCGACAGTTGCGAGACAGGTTCCGCCTATCGGTCCGGCGCGTCGTTTCGGCGCTCGGCCTCGTCGCGGCGGCGGGCGTGGCGCTGGCGCCGACGGCGACGCAGAACGCCATCGCCAATGGCGATACGCGCAGCCTGTCGCTCTATCATCAGCACACGGGCGAGGCGGCGACGATCACCTTCAAGGTGAACGGATCCTATGACAGCTCCGCGCTCGAGAAGCTGAACTGGATCACGCGCGACTGGCGGCGCGACGAGCCGATCCGCATGAATCCGCGGGTGTTCGATCTGGTGTGGGAAGTTCACCGGATGTCGGGTTCGCGCTCGCCGATCAAGATCATGTCGGCCTATCGCTCGCCGCAGACCAACGCCATGCTGCGGCGGCGCTCGGGCGCCGTCGCCAAGCATTCGCAGCACATGCAGGGCAACGCCATGGATGTGCACTTCCCGGATGTCGGCGCGAGCCGCGCCCGCGAGATGGGCGTGCGACTGCAGCGCGGCGGCGTCGGCTACTATCCGTCCGCCAATTCGCCCTTTGTGCATCTCGACGTCGGCAGCGTGCGGCACTGGCCGCGCATGAGCTACGATCAGCTGGCGCGCATCTTCCCGGACGGCAAGACCGTCCACATTCCCTCCAACGGCCAGCCCCTGCCGGGCTACGACGCGGCGCTGGCCGAGATCGAGCGCAATGGCGGCACCGCCTTCGCCTCGGCCTATGTCACCAGCCAGAAGTCGAAGGGGCTGCTCGCCTTCCTGTTCGGCGGCGGCGAGGACGAGGAAGAGGAGGTCGCGGTCGCTCCGCGCGGACGCGGCAAGCGCGGTCAGGCGATCGCCCAGCGCGGCCGAGGCGACGGCCGCTTCGAGGTCGCCGCCGTCAGCTCGGCGGGCGGCGACGACGCCGGCTCGAAGACCTTCTTCGTCGGCGGGGCGCGTCAGGCGCCGGTCGCCGACAATCCTTCGCCCGCGGTGCAGCGGGCGATGCGCAACCTGCCGCGCGGCGAGGCGGTCATGCGCCCGGCCGAACCGGAGAAGAAGCCCGAGATCAAGCCGGTCGAGGCCAAGCCCGCCGAGACCACCGTCGCCGAGCCGGCGCGGCCCGTCGCGGCGCCGACGCCGCCGGCGCGTCCCACCCAGGTCGCCTCGCTCGAGCCCGTGCGGCCCGCCGCCGAGGCCGAAACCGCGACGCGCGGCGCCAGGCCCGAGGCGGCGAAGAACGAGCCGAAGGTCGCCGACGTGCCGACGCCGCCGCGCCGTCCGAGCTCGATGATGATCGCCGAACTCGGCTTCGCCAATGCGCCGCTGCCGCCGAGCCGGCCGGTCGAACTCGCCGCCCTGCGCGGCGCGCCGGCCGAGGCGGCGAAGGCGCTCGACCGCCCGACGCGCGATCTGATCGCCGCCAAGCTTGCGGCCGTCGATCGCGCCGCTCTGCCGGGCGTGATCACGCAAGGATCCGCCACGCGCTCCGTGCATGCCGCGCTCGCCTATGCCGGCGAGACGGCGCCGGCCCCGGTTCCGCGGCCGAAGGAGGCGGCGCTGTCGCGGCCCGACCTCGCCAGGGCGCCTGCGCCCGATTTCGTCGCCGCGCGCGTCGACCGCTCGAATTTCCGCGCGCTGACCGCCTCGGCGCCGTCGACCCGCACGACGACGCAGTCGACGCTCGGCCCGACCGTCGCGCCGGTGCGCCAGGCGGCGCGCGCCAATGTCGGCGCGCTGATGCTGCGCTCCTCGGTCGACGTCGTGTCGACCTTCGGCGACCGGCCGACCGGCGATCTCATCCCCTCGCGCTTCACCGGGCCGGCCGTGCAGTCGATCCCGCAGCCGAACATGTTTGGCGCGCTGCCGGCCGCCGCGCCGGCGGAATAGGGCGCGGGCGCCATCGGGAGCGTCGCGATGACGGCGTTCAACGCCCGAACGCATTGGGACACGGTCTACGCCGCCAAGGGCGAGGCCGAGGTCAGCTGGTTCCAGCCGACGCCGGCCCCGTCGCTCGACATGCTGGCGCGGATCGGCGCCGGGCCGGGCGCTTCGCTCATCGATGTCGGCGGCGGCGCCTCACGGCTGGTCGACGCGCTGCTCGCGGCGGGCTGGCGCGATGTCGCCGTGCTCGATCTGTCCGCAGCCGCGTTGGCGCGGGCGCAGACGCGGCTCGGCGAGCGGGCGAGTCTGGCACGCTGGATCGTCGCCGACGCGACGACTTGGACGCCCGATCGCGTCTTCGACGTCTGGCACGACCGCGCCGCCTTCCATTTCCTTGTCGAGCCTGCGGATCGCGCCGCCTATGTCGGCGTGCTGAAGCGGGCGCTGGCGCCGGGCGGCCATGTCATCCTCGCCGCCTTCGCGCCGGACGGGCCGGAAAAATGCAGCGGCCTGCCGGTGATGCGCCACGACGCGGCGAGCCTGGCGCGTGAACTGGGCGAGGGTTTTGCGCTGGTCGAGGAAATGGCGCACGAGCATGCGACGCCATGGGGCGCGATCCAGCGCTTCCGCTTCGCGACGTTCCGGCGCGCGGACTGAGCCGGCGCGGCTCCCGATCGCGCGGCCCGAACGGCGCGTCTCAGCCCTGGATCATGCCGAGCGCGGCGAGATAGAGATCGAGGATCTCCTCCTCCTCGCGGCGCTTGTCCTTGTCCTGCTTCCTGAGCGAGACGATCTTGCGCATGATCTTGACGTCGTAGCCGTTGCCCTTGGCCTCGGCGTAGACGTCCTTGATGTCGTCGGCGATCGCCTTCTTCTCCTCCTCGAGCTTCTCGATGCGCTCGATGAAGGCGCGCAGATGTTTGGCGTCGACGTCGCTCATGTCGCGGTCCTGGTCGCAAAGGGGAGGCGAGGGTGATGCGGCGGGGGCCGGCCGCAGTCAAGCCGGCGCGGCAGCCTGTCCCCAGATCAGCGCGGCTTGTGGCGGATGTGGCAGCGGCTGCCGTGGAACTCGATGCGGTGTACGTCCTCGCGCGCCAGCACGCGGCGCAGCGGAACGGCCAGCCGGTCGGCCCAGGCGTGCGCCCCGGCCTCGTCGGCGATCAGTTCCTGCCGCACCTCGACCAGCAGGCCGGCGAGGCCGCGGGCGGTGGCGTGCGTGTCCATCGTGTCGCCCTCGAGCGCGCCGTCATAGGGCTCGTTGTCGCCGATCGTCAGATCGCCGTCGGCCTGCATCAACTCGATCATCGGCTTGGTCATGCGCGGGTCGAGATCCCAGAGGAAGCCGACCTGCCAGGGCCGGTCGACGCCTTTCATGCGCGGGGTGAAGGAATGGATCGAGACGATGGCCGGCGTCACGCCGGTCGCCAGCATGGCGTCGAGCGTCGCCGAGACCGCGTCGCGATAGGGCCGCCAGAAGCGCTGCTTGCGACGTTCGATCTCCTCCACGCCGATGCGGGCGTTGCCGGGGATCAGCGCGCCGTCCGAGATGCGCATGACGAGGGTCGGATCGTCGCCGCCGCGGTTCGGGTCGATCAGCAGGCGCGAGAAGGTGGTCATCACCGCCGGCGCGCCGAACAGCGCGGCGAGGCGGCGCGTCATCGCCGCTGCGCCGATGTCGTAGGCGATGTGCCGCTCGAACTGCCCGGCCGGCAGGCCGAGGTCGCCATAGTCGGGCGGCACGGCGTTGGAGGCGTGGTCGCACAGGAACAGGACGCCGGCGTCGAGCGCGCCGGGAATCGTCGCCACCGGGGGAAAATCGACCGAGGCGACGGCGGGGCTGGAGGCGACGTTCATGGGGCGACGTTTCTGGCGATCCGCGGCGAAGAGCGAGCCGGCGCGCCGGCGACCGTGACATGGCGCAGGTGACATAAGCGAAAATTGCGCCAACGCAACCGGTCGCCCGCACGGCGGGCGCGTCGGACGCACGGGCGTCGTGACCGCGGCGCCGATCTGGTCTAAAGCGTCGGCCCCGCGCCGGCGCGCAGCCGGATCGCCTGATTCGCATGGCCCTCCAGGATTCGCCCGACATGCCGGGACCGACGACGATCCGCCTCGCACTCGCCGCCGGCGCGCTGATGGCCTCGGCGCTGTCGGCTGCGGCCGATTTCCGCCTGTGCAACAACACCGCGACGCGGGTCAGCGTCGCCATCGCCTACACCGACGCCAGGACGTGGATCTCGGAAGGCTGGTGGAACCTGAAGGGCGGAACCTGCGAAACGCTGCTGCGCGGCCCGCTGGCGGCGCAATATTATTACGTCTACGCCATGGACGAGCGCGGCGGCGAGTGGAAGGACAAGGCCTTCATGTGCACGCGCGACCGCGAATTCCGCATCGAGGGGCGCGAGGACTGCTACGCCCGCGGCTTCGACCGCACCGGATTCTTCGAGGTCGACACCGGCAAGGACGCCAAGAACTGGACGGTGCAACTCACCGATCCCAATCGCCCGCCCGCCGCCCAGCAATAGCAAGAGATCGACATGAGACGAATCCGCCGCGTCAAGATCATCGCGACGCTCGGCCCCGCCTCCAGCGACCGGGCCGTCGTGGCAAAGCTGTTCGCGGCCGGCGCCGACGTCTTCCGCATCAACATGAGCCATGCCGATCACGCCGGCATGCGCGAACGCATCGCGATGATCCGCTCGCTCGAGGAGGAGCTCGGCCGGCCGATCGGCATTCTCGTCGATCTGCAGGGGCCGAAGCTGCGCATCGGCAAATTCGGCGAGGGCAAGGCGATCGTCGAAACCGGCGCGACCTTCACGCTCGACTCCGACGCGAAGCCCGGCGACGCGACGCGCGTGCATCTGCCGCATCCGGAGATCCTGCGCGCGCTGAGGCCTGGCCACACCGTGCTGATCGATGACGGCCGGCTGCGCGTGAAGGTGGTGGACGCAACGCCCGAACGCGCGGTGACGCAAGTTCTCGTCGGCGGGCTGTTCTCCGACCGCAAGGGCGTCAGCCTGCCCGACACGACGATTCCGGTGTCGGCGATGACGCCGAAGGACCGGGCCGATCTCGAGGCCGTGCTGCCGGAGGGCGTCGACTGGATCGCGCTGTCCTTCGTGCAGCGGCCCGAGGACGTCGAGGAGGTGAAGGCGATCGCCGCCGGCCGCGCCCGCGTGCTCGCCAAGATCGAGAAGCCGCAGGCGATCGAGCGGCTCGACGAGATCATCGAGGTGTCCGACGCGCTGATGGTGGCGCGCGGCGACCTCGGCGTCGAACTGCCGATCCAGCAGGTGCCGGGGTTGCAGAAGCGCATCACCCGCAAGGCGCGCCGGCTCGGCAAGCCGGTGGTGGTGGCGACGCAGATGCTGGAATCGATGATCACCGCGCCCGTGCCGACGCGCGCCGAAGTGTCGGACGTGGCGACGGCCGTCTTCGAGGGCGCGGACGCCGTGATGCTGTCGGCCGAAAGCGCCGCCGGTCAATATCCGGTGGAAGCCGTGACGATGATGAGCCGCATCGGCGACGAGGTGGAGCGCGACAGCGTCTACCGCTCGATCATCGACGCCCAGCGCGGCCGCTCGGCGTCGCTGGCGGTGAACGAGGCGGACGCCATCGCCATGGCGACGCGCGACATCGCCGAGACGCTGGAATGCAAGTCGATCTGCGCCTGGACCTCGTCCGGCTCGACCGCCTTCCTGATCGCCCGCGAGCGGCCGATGGCGCCGATCCTGGCGCTGACGCCGTTCCGTGAGACGGCGCGCCGGCTGACGCTCGCCTGGGGCGTGCATCCGATCGTCACCAAGGACGCCAGCGACGTCGACGACATGGTGCAGCGCGCCGCCAAATGGTCGAACCGCGAGGCCTTCTCGAAGCCTGGAGACCGCATCATCGTCGTCGCCGGCGTGCCCTTCGGGTCATCGGGCACGACCAACATGGTGCGCATCGCCTTCACCGGCGCGGAGAGCTGAGGGGCGATATTCCCTACGCCGCCTCGTCGACCAGCTTGCGCAGTTCGGGTGAGAGCAGAATGGCTTCGCGTTTGACGAATTGCAGCAGCTTGGCCTCCGGCCCGCTGACGAGGCCGTTGCGGCGCACGCGCTCGAGCAGCCAGTCGGCCTTTTCGCCGGTGAGCTTTTCGGCCTGATCGCGGGCGGCGGCGCGGGCCTCTTCCTCGGCGTGGATGCGCAGCGCGACGCGATCCGACAGGCTGCGTTCGTTCAACGCCTCGCCGATTCCCTGGCCGCGCATCGTCCGGGCCGCGCCGGCGAGCATCTTGCCGAGCATGCCGACCATGTCGGACTCGTAGTCGGTGTGCCAGGCGCTGAACGCCTCCTGGCGCGACAGCGGCGTGCGGCCGGTCGCGCCGATCAGATAGTTGCCGACGGCGCGGGCGAAGAACTCCTCCCATTCCGGCGCATTCGGCGCCCCGGCGGTGGCGTCGGCGATGTCGAACAGCGCTTCGGCCTCGGCGCGGCTGACGGCGAGCAGCCCCTCGCCGCCTGCGCCCCACACGGTGCGGCGGATCAGCGCCAGTTCGGGCAGGCCGATGACGCCGGGCGTCAGCTTCTCGCCGGAGGCCGTGGTCTCGTCGGAATAGATCACCGCGTTCTTGAGCTTGCGCAGCACGAAGGCGGAAAAGTCGGTCGGCACGTCCTGCGCCTTCTCGATGATCGAGACCAGCGCCTCGAGCACGGTGTCGACGCGCGCCTCGGTCTTCTCGCCGAGCGCCTCGATCACCTTCTGCGCCTTGTCGGCGGGGAAGTAGCCGTGCGGCGGCGTCTCGCGGATGGCGACGTCGAGCGCCGCCTCGACGAACAGGGCCGACCATTCGGGCGAATGGGCCTTGCGCTTCTTGTCCGCCTCCCAGAGCAGGCGCATCGCCTCGCCGACCGGCGCGCCTTCGCCATACAGGGCGCGGCGCACCGCCCGCACCTCGCCATCGGCGATGGCGCCGTCGCGCACCGCCTCATCCAGAACCAGATCGAGCGACTGACCCATGGGCGCCTCCGTCCTCGCGAAGATGAGGCGCAATCTCTAAAATTGATTGAAAGGCGGGTCGGCTCAGCGCGCCGCCACGGCCTCCACCGCCGCGACGACCGCCTCGGGATGGGTGTGGTGCGGGGCGTGGCCGACGCCGGGCAGGACGGTCAGCGTCGCGCCGGGGATGTCGCGCGCCGAGCCATAGGAATGGATCTCGGTGAGCACGATGTCGTCGGCGTCGCCGGTGACGATCGCCGTCGGCGCGGCGATGACGGGCATGCGCCGGGCCTGCTCGACGATGAACGGTTTCAAAGAGGCGACGTCGATAGCGTTGGCGAGGAAGGTGGCGGGGCGCAACACCAGTTTGACGCGCGTGCGCTCGACATAGCCGGCGGGCGCGGCCTCGGGCGCGAACACGCTGGCGACGCCGCTCTCGAGCCTGGCGAGGCCGGCGGGGGTGGCGAGGAGGCGCACGAACAGTTCGCCGAGGATCGGCGTCGCGGCGAGGTCGTAATACCAGGCGACGCCGCCCGGCCAGGGATGGGTGACCGGGGCGACCAGCACCAGGCCGGCGACGAAATCGGGATCGTCCATGGCCAGGCGCGCGGCGATGGCCCCGCCGAAGGAATGGCCGAGGACGATCGCCCGTTCGAGTCCGGCCGCCCGCGCCGCGCCGCGCAGCAGCGCCGCCTGACGGCCGGGATCGGCGTCGGCGCGCCCGCCGGGCCGGTCCGACCAGCCATGGCCGGGCCGGTCGATCGCCACGACGCGGAAGCCGCGCGCCGCCAGCGGCTCGCCGAGGGCGCTCATCAGATCGGCCTGATTGCCGCTGGCGCCGTGGATGAGCAGAACGGCGCCGCGCCCGGGCGCGGCGGCGGCGCGTTCGGTGAAATGCAGCTGCGCGCCGTCGACCAGCGCGAATCGTCCCTGCGGGGGATAGTCGGCCGCGATGCGCCGCGCCGCCCAGTGGGTGAACAGGAAGGACGCGGCGAGGCCGACGAGCAGAAGCAGCAGCATGGCGGGGGCGAGGCGGCGCAGGCGCTCTTCTCCCCGCCTCAGAGCGTCCTTCCGTCGAGTTCGAGGCCGAGGCGCTCGACCGCCTTCTTCGCCGGCTCGAACTGCGGATAGAGCTCCAGAAGGCGGCGCAGCACGCGCAGGGCCTGCGGCTTGTTCTCCTGCTTCAGGAGGGTGAAGCCGAGGCCGGCGAGCGCGCCGATGTGGCGGGCGTCGCGCTTCAGCGCCTGGGCCAGATCCTCGAGCCCGCCCGATATATCCTCGCGCGCGACGCGCAGCGTGGCGCGGCGATGCCAGGCCTCCGCCCAGTCCGGCTCGAGCAGCAGGATGCGGTCGACGAGATCCTCGGCGAGTTCGGCGTTGTTGCGATGCGCTGCGGCGATGGCGCGGGTCATCAACAGGTCGGCCGTATCGGAGCCGGAGCGCAGATTGACGCGCTCGATCGCCGTGGCGATGCCCTTGCCCTCCTCGGCGTCCTCCGTCTTGGCGAGCCGGTCGTAGAGCTCGTTCAGCACCGCCTCGCGGGTCATCGGCGGGCGGGGCTTGCCGTCTGCCGTCTTGCCATCCTGCGCCTTGCCGTCGGCGGGAGCCGGCGCGGCGGCCCGCGGCGCGGACTCGCGCGGCGACCGGCCCTCGCGGGGCGACTGGGCGAGCGCGCCGCCGGCGAGGCTCAGCGCAAGGGCGACGGGGAGCAGACGCGAAAAAACGGCCATTCCGGAAAGCTAGGGCGCTTCCGGCCGGCCGTCAAAACACAGGTGAGAGAAGGACCGCCGGGCTCAGCCCTGGCGCGCCTTGAAGCGCTTCTGCGTCTTGTTGATGATGTAGACGCGGCCCTTGCGGCGCACCAGCTGATTGTCGCGATGGCGCGCGCGCAGCGATTTCAGCGAGTTGCGGACTTTCATCGGACGAACCCTGAAAAGAAAGCGGCGGGAGACCCGCCGCGGAAACCATCGGCGGGGTCTATGCCCGATTTCGCCGCGCGGATCAACCCGGATCGGCCCGCCGCCAGGTCACGAGGCCGGATTGCGCAGCAGGGCGGCGGCGCCCGCCGCCGCCAGCGCCAGCGCAAGCAGCCAGATCGCGACGATCGCCGCCGCCGCCGCGCGGCTCACCGGCCGCTCCAACATGGCGGAGGCGGCGACGCGATGCTCGGCCATGCGTTCGGGCGGCGTCAGTCGCACGACGGCCAGCAGCCCCAGCGGGACGATCAGCAGGTCGTCGAGCAGACCGAGAACCGGGATGAAATCGGGGACGAGGTCGATCGGCGAGAACGCGTAGGCCGCCACGCACAGGGCGAGCAGCCGGACCGGCCAGGGCGTGCGCGGATCGCGCGCGGCAAGATAGACGGCGAGCGCGTCGCGGCGGATCGCCCGGGCCCAGAGAGTCAGCCGCCCGCCCATCCGCCGGCGCCGCTCAGGTCGGCGGCCGCCCGGCCAGCACCCGGTAGGCCTCGACGACGTGGCTGTCGTCCTTGCCGCCGAGGCCCATGCCGGAGGCGGCGAGGAACATCTGGTGGGCCGCCGCCGACAGGGGCAAAGCGAGCTTCGCCGCCCGCCCGGCGTCGAGCACGATGCCGAGGTCCTTGACGAAGATGTCGACGGCGCTGGACACGACGGGCTCGGCCTCCAGCATGCGCGGCCCGCGGTCGTGCAGCATCCAGGAGGAGGCGGCCGAGCCGCCGAGAATCTGCAGCATCAGCTTGCCGTCGAGGCCAGCCTTCTCGGCCATCGCCATGGCCTCGGCGAGGGCGGCGATGTGGACGCCGCAGAGCAGCTGGTTGACGGTCTTGACCGCCGCGCCCTGGCCCGGCGTCTCGCCGACATGGAAGAGCTTGTCGCCGAGGCTCTCGAGCACGGGACGGACGCGCTCGATCGTCGCCTTCGGCGCGGCGGCCATGATGGTGAGCGCACCGGCGGTCGCGCCTTTCGTGCCGCCCGAGACCGGCGCGTCGACGAAATCGAGCCCGAGCGCGGCGAGGCGCTGCGCTATCGCGGCGACCTGCGCGGGGGCGGCGGTCGCCATCAGCACGACAGTCGCGCCCTTCGGCAGGGTCTCGGCCGCCCTGGCGGCGAACAGCACGGCCTCGGCCTGCGCGGCGTTGACGACCATCAGCACGAGAACGTCCGCGCCCGACGCGGCCTCGGCGGCCGAGACGGCGCGATGGCCGCCCGCCTCGACCAGCGCGGCGAGCGCCTCCTCGCGCAGGTCGAAGCCGGCGACATGGAACTGCTTTCTGGCGAGATTGATCGCCATCGGCAGACCCATGGCGCCGAGGCCGACGAATCCGATCTTCTTTGCGCTCATGACGATCGTCCTGCGTTGATGCGGCGCCGGGCGCGCAGCGCTCAGCCCTGCGGCTTCGCGTGCGCCAGGAAATCGCCCATGCGGGCGAGGGCCTTGCGAATGTTGTCGGCCGAGTTGGCGTAGGACAGGCGGATGTAGCCTTCGCCGCAGACGCCGAAATCGGGCCCGCCGATGGTGGCGACGCCGGCCTCCTCGAGCAGCGCGGAGGCGAGTTTCTTCGCCTTCCAGCCGGTCTTCGAAATGTTGGGGAAGGCGTAGAAGGCGCCCTTCGGCGTCGCGCAGGAGACGTTCGGCAGCGCGTTCAGACCGTCGACGACGATCTTCCGGCGCTTGTCGAATTCGGCGACCATGGCGCGCGCGGCGTCCTGCGGGCCGGTCAGCGCGGCGATGCCGGCGAACTGCGTCGCGGCGTTGGTGCAGGAGAAGGAGTTGACCGCGAGCTTGCGCGCCATGTCGTAGAGCGGCTTCGGCCAGACCGACCAGCCGAGGCGCCAGCCGGTCATCGCATAGGTCTTCGAGGCGCCGTCGAGCAGGATCAGCCGGTCGCGGATCTCGGGATAGGCGAGCAGCGTGCGATGCACCTGATTGTCGTAGGTCATCTGCGCGTAGATCTCGTCCGACATGATCGCGACGTGCGGAAAGCGCGCGAGGCCGCGCACCAGTTTCTCGATCTCGCTCGCCGGCGTGACGCCGCCGGTGGGGTTCGCCGGCGAATTGAGGATCAGCAGGCGCGTCTCAGGCGTGATCAGCGACAGCGTCTCCTCGGCGGAGAAGGCGAAGCCGTTCTCCTCGCGGATCGGCACGGGAATCGGCCGCGCGCCGGTGAACTCGATCATCGAGCGATAGATCGGGAAGCCGGGATCGGGATAGAGGATGTCGGCCCCCGGCTCGCCGAAGATCATGATGGCGGCGAACATCGTCACCTTGCCGCCGGGCATGACCATGACGAGATCGGGCGAGACGTCGACGCCGAAGCGGGCGTGATAATCCTCAGCGATCGCCTCGCGCAGCGGCAGGATGCCGGTCGCCGGCGTGTAGCCGTGCTGGCCGTCGCGCAGCGCCTTGATCGCCGCCTCGACGATGTGCGGCGGCGTCGCAAAATCCGGCTGGCCGATGCCGAGATTGATGACGTCCTTGCCCTGCCGCATCAGCTCGGTGGCGCGAGCGAGCACGGCGAAGGCGTTCTCCTCGCCGATGCGGGCGAAGGCGGGCACGGTGGTCAGCGGCATGGGAAGGCTCCGGTCTGGTCCGCCACCATGCAAGCGGCGGGCGCCGAGTCAATTCAGGGGAGGCTTGTCAGGGCAGGCTTGCGCGCCCCGCGGGGCGGGCGCCTAATGGCGCCGGCTGGCGGGGGGCTCGCATCATGTTTTCGGTGTTCGTGGCGCTCGGCGTCGCGGCGATCACGGCGACTGTCGCCGTCCATCTCTATCGCGCCGCGCAGGACCTCAAACGCGCCGAATTCATCCGCACCGCGACCTGGCCGCCGGGCCTGTTCGAGCGCGTCCAGAAGCGGCATCCGCAACTCACCCGCAAGGACATGGCGCTGATCGGCAATGGGCTGCGCCAGTTCTTCCTCGCCTATCTGAAGTCGGGCCGGCGCTACGTGGCGATGCCGTCCGAGGCGGCCGACCAGCTCTGGCACGAATTCATCCTCTACACGCGCGACTACGACCGGTTCTGCGAGCAGGCGTTCGGGCAGAAGCTGCATCACACGCCGGCGGTGGCGCTGGCGCCGGAGCAGCGCACGAGCAATGCCGGGCTGCGCCGCGTCTGGACGCTGTGCTGCAAGGAGGAAAACATCGATCCGCGCAATCCGACGCGGCTGCCGCTGCTGTTCGCGCTCGACCGGAAGCTGAAGTTTCCCGGCGGCTATCACTACGAGGCGAAATGCGAGGCGCTGCGCGAGCGCGGCGTGCCGACCCAGTGCGGCGGCGATTTCTCCTCCACCAGCATCGACGGAGGCTCGGACGGCTTCGGCGCTTCGGCCGACGGCTCGTCGGACGGGGGCGGCGGAGACGGCGGCGGCGACGGCGGCGGGGGGTGCGGCGGCGGCGGTGACTGAGGGGCGCGCATGGAAGCGATGCGGCCTAAAACGATTGATCCCTCCCGCGGCGGGCGCCATTCTGGCGCCGGGCGCGGCGGCGACCGCCGTGACGACGAGAAGCAATCTTCAGGGAGCGAAAGATGGCCGGCAAGCGGGGCGGCAAGGGTGCGGAACGCAAGCGCTGGCTGCGTTCGCAGCTGTGGTACGACAATCCCGACAATCCCGGCATGACCGCGCTCTATCTCGAGCGGCAGGTCAATTTCGGCATCACCTCGAAGGAGTTGCGCTCGGGCAAGCCGATCATCGGCATCGCCCAGACCGGCTCCGACATCGCCCCCTGCAACCGCCACCATCTCGAGCTCGCCAAGCGGGTGCGCGACGGCATCACGGCGGCGGGCGGGGTGTGCTTCGAATTCCCTGTGCATCCGATCCAGGAGACGGGCAAGCGGCCGACCGCCAATCTCGACCGCAACCTCGCCTATCTCTCGCTCGTCGAGACGCTCTACGGCTATCCGATCGACGGCGTCGTGCTGACCACGGGTTGCGACAAGACCACGCCCGCCTGTCTGATGGCGGCGGCGACCGTCAACATTCCGGCGATCGTGCTGTCGGGCGGGCCGATGCTGAACGGCTGGCACAAGGGCGAGCGCTCGGGCTCGGGCATGGCGATGTGGAAGGGCCGCGAGCTGCACGCCGCCGGCCTGCTCGACGACGAGGGGTTGATCGAATTCGTCGGCGCCTCGGCGCCGTCGGTCGGGCATTGCAACACGATGGGCACGGCCTCGACGATGAACTCGCTGGCCGAGGCGCTCGGCATGAGTCTGACCGGCTGCGCGGCGATCCCGGCGCCCTATCGCGAGCGCGGGCAGATCGCCTATGAAACGGGCCAACGCATCGTCGAGATGGTGCACGAAGACCTCAAGCCCTCCGACATCCTGACGCGCGAGGCGTTCGAAAACGCCATCGTCGTCAATTCGGCGATCGGCGGCTCGACCAACGCGCCGATCCACATAAACGCCATCGCCCGGCATGTCGGCGTGCCGCTCGAGGTCGCCGACTGGGAGCGCGTCGGCCACAAGGTTCCGCTGCTCGTCAACATGCAGCCCGCCGGCAAATATCTCGGCGAGGAATATTTCAGAGCCGGCGGCGTGCCGGCCGTGGTCAACGAGCTGATGAAACGCAAGCTGATCCGCGAGGGCGCGAAGACGGTCAACGGCAGAACGATGGGCGAGAACTGCCGCAATCGCGAGGTGCAGGACCCCGACGTCATCTATCCCATCAAGAAGCCGATGATGGAGAACGCCGGCTTCATCGTCCTGTCGGGCAATCTGTTCGACAATGCGATCATGAAGCTCAGCGTGATCAGCGACGAGTTCCGCAAGCGCTACCTGTCGAACCCGAAGGACCCGGACGCCTTCGAGGGACGGGCCATCGTGTTCGAGGGGCCGGAGGACTATCACCACCGCATCGACGATCCGGCGCTGAAGATCGACGAGAACTGCATGCTGTTCATCCGCGGCGTCGGGCCGATCGGCTATCCGGGCGGCGCGGAAGTGGTGAACATGCAGCCGCCGGCGGCGCTGATCAAGAAGGGCGTGCTGGCGCTGCCCTGCATCGGCGACGGGCGCCAGTCCGGCACGTCGGCCTCGCCGTCGATCCTCAACGCCTCGCCGGAGGCCGCCGTCGGCGGCGGCCTGGCGCTCCTGAAGACCGGCGACAAGGTGCGCATCGACCTCGGCAAGCGCTCGGCGAATATTCTGATCAGCGACAAGGAGCTGGAGAAGCGCCGCGCCGCGCTCGCCAAGGCGGGCGGCTTCAAATATCCCGATCACCAGACGCCGTGGCAGGAGATCCAGCGCTCGCTGGTGGCGCAGTTCGATCAGGGCATGGTGCTGAAGCCGGCGATCAAGTATCAGCGTGTGGCGCAGAAACAGCCCGCGCCGCGCGACAACCACTGACGATCCGGCGCGGTCCGGAGGCGAGGAGAATGCGATGACGACGCCGCAACCGGCGCGCGGCCTGCCGCGCCGCGAGGCGATGGATGGCCGCTTCGCCCGGCTCGAGCCGCTCGAGGAGGCGCGCCATGGCGCCTCGCTCTGGCAGGCGATCAACGGCGCCGACGCGATCTGGACTTTCATGAGCTACGGCCCGTGGCGGGACGAGGCGACGTTCCGCGCCTGGCTGAAGGAGCGACAGGGGCCGGCCGATCCGCTCTATTTCGCCGTCGTCGACAAGACGAGCGGCAAGGCGCAGGGCTGCGTCACGCTGATGCGCGTCGACCAGCCGAACGGCGTGATCGAGACGGGCCACATCTTCTTCGCGCCCGTCATGCAGCGCACGCCGGCGGCGAGCGAGTCGATCTATCTGCTGGCGCGGCATGTCTTCGACGATCTCGGCTATCGCCGCTTCGAGTGGAAATGCGACGAGGGCAACCGGCGCTCCAAGCATGCGGCGCTGCGCTTCGGATTCACCTTCGAGGGCGTGTTCCGCCAGCACATGATCATCAAGGGACGCAATCGCGACACCGCCTGGTTCTCGATGCTCGACGGCGAATGGCCGAAGCGCAGAAGCGCCTTCGAGACCTGGCTGAGCGCCGCCAATTTCGACGATTCCGGCTACCAGCGGCAATCGCTCTCGGCGCTGAACGGGCTTGGCGTCTCGTGACGATCGCGCTGCGGCGCGCGGGCGCCGCTGACATTGCGGCGGTCGCGGCGATCCAGAACGGCGCCTATGCCCGCAACCGCGCCATTCTCGGCGTCGAGCCGATCCCGCTGAAGACCAGCGCCGCCGCCATCGTCGCCGGCAAGGAGACGTGGATCGCCGAAGAAGACGGGCAGGCGCTCGGCGCGCTGGCCTTGGAGCAGGACGGCGACGCCTTGCTGATCTGGAGCGTCGCCACGCACCCGCAGGCGCAGGGGCGCGGGCTCGGCAATCTGATGCTCGATCTGGCGCATCGACGCGCGCGCGAAGCGGGCGCCCGGCGCATCTCGCTCTACACCGGCGAGAAACTGACGAGCAATGTCGAGTGGTATCTGCGGCGCGGCTTTTCGATCGACCGCGTCGAGGACATGGGCGACCGGCGCGCCGTTCACATGAGCAAGGCGATCTGACGCGGCGCGGCAGCGCGAGGAGGGTGATGTGGCGGGACGACTGCAAGGCAAGAAGGCGGTGCTGACGGCGTGCGGCGCCGGCATCGGCCGGGCGACGGCGGAAGCCTTCGCGGAAGAAGGCGCGACCATCGTCGCCACCGATCTCGATCTTTCCAAGCTCGCCGGCCTGAAGGGCGATCTGCGCGCGCTCGACGTTCTGTCGACCGAAGCGGTGAACGCGCTGGCGAAAGACGTCGGGGCGATCGACATCCTGTTCAACTGCGCCGGCTTCGTGCATCACGGCACGGCGCTGACGACCAGCGAGAAGGACTGGGACTTCTCCTTCGACCTCAACGTCAAGTCGATGCATCGCACGATCCAGGCCTTCCTGCCCGGGATGCTGGAGAAGGGCGGCGGCTCGATCGTCAACATCGCCTCGGGGGCCGGCTCGGTGCGCGGCATCCCGAACCGATACGTCTACGGCGCGACCAAGGCGGCGGTGATCGGCCTGACCAAGTCGGTCGCCGCCGACTTCATCCGCAAGGGCGTGCGCTGCAACGCCATCTGCCCGGGCACGATCGAGAGTCCGTCGCTCGATGATCGCATCGCGACGCTGGCGAAGCAGTCGGGCGAGCCGGTGGCGAAGGTGCGGCAGGCCTTCATCGACCGCCAGCCGATCGGCCGGCTCGGCAAGGCGCGGGAGATCGCCATGCTCGCGGTCTATCTCGCCTCGGACGAATCCAGCTACACGACCGGCCAGATCCATCTCGCCGACGGCGGTTTCGCGCTTTGAGCGCGACGGGACATTGTTTAAGCTGACAAACAAGAGCTCTCAGAGCGGGCGCCGGCCGCGCGCTTGCGCCTGAGAACCGGGTCGACTATCGGCGTCGGCATACGAATTATACGAGGGAGGAAGGTATGATTTTCACCCGCCGCATGGTCGGCTTCGCCGCCGTTCTGGCGCTTTCGGTCGGCGCTCACGCCGCGATCGCGCAGGACCTGAAGATCATGGCCCCGGCGGCGCCGGGCGGGGGCTGGGACGGCACGGCCCGCTCGATGCAGTCGGCCCTGACGGCCGCCGGCCTCGCCAAGAACGTGCAGGTCTCCAACGTGCCGGGCGCCGGCGGGGCGATCGGCCTCGCGCAATTCGTCAACACCGCCAAGGGCGACGGCGGCCAGCTGATGGTCAACGGCTTCGTCATGGTCGGCTCGCTGATCATGAACAAGTCGCCGGTCAACCTGTCGATGGTGACGCCGATCGCGCGGCTGACCGCCGAACCGCTGGTGATCGTCGTGCCCGAGGCCTCGCCGATCAAGGACGCCAAGGGTCTGATCGACGCGATGAAGGCCGATCTCGGCAAGGTCACTTTCGCCGGCGGCTCGGCCGGCGGCGTCGACCACATTCTCGCCGGCCTGCTCGCCGGCACGATCGGCCTCGACGGCGCCAAGGTGAACTACGTGCCCTTCGCCGGCGGCGGCGAGGCGCTCGCCGCGCTCTTGTCGAACCGCGTCACCGCCGGCATTTCCGGCTGGGGCGAGTTCGAGGGGCAGGTCAAGGCCGGCAAGCTGCGGGCGATCGCCATCACCAGCAAGGCCAAGGTTGCGGGCAACCCGACGCCGACCCTCATCGATCAGGGCGTCAATCTCGAACTGATCAACTGGCGCTCCGTCGTCGCCGCGCCTGGCATCTCGGCCGACCAGAAGAAGGCCCTGTCGGAGATCATCGACAAACTGGTCAAGTCGAAGGAATGGCAGGACGTGCTCAAGCAGCGCGGCTGGGACGACGCCTATCTGGCCGAGCCGCAATTCGGCGAGTTCCTCAAGGCCGAGCAGGTTCGCGTCGAGGGCGTGCTCAAGTCGGTCGGTCTGGTGAAGTGAGCCTGGCGGGGCGGCCGCGGGCCGCCCCGTTCGCGCGTCGGGGGGGCGTGGCGATGCAATCCAGCAGTCGGGACCGCAGCGGCGTCGTTGTCGGGCTGGCGCTGTTCGGTCTCGCCGGCGTGCTCATGTGGGACGCCTCGCAACTGAATCGCGCCGTCGCCTACGGCTTCGGGCCGGAAGTGATGCCGCGCGTGGTGTCGGCCGGCCTCGTGGCGCTCGGCGTCTTTTCCGTGATCGCCGGGCTTCGCAGCGACGAGTCGCGACCGGGGCGGTTCCATGTCGCCGATGTCGCGACGATCTGCCTCGGCTTTCTGGCGCTGACCGCCTGCATCGGCCTCGGCGGCGGCTTCATCGCGGCGATGACGCTGTTGTTCGTGGCGACGTGCTGGGCCTTCGGGCGGCGCGCGCCGCATGTCGACGCAGCGCTCGGCGTGGCGCTCGCCACGGCGACCTATCTGCTGTTCTCCAAGCTGCTGGCGCTGTCCTTGCCCGCCGGCCCCCTCGAAAAGCTGTTCGGCTGAGGCGCGCATGGAGTCCTTCGCCGCGCTCCTCCAGGGCTTCGCCGTCGCGCTGACGCCGGCCAAGCTGATGTACGCCAGCCTTGGCGTGCTGCTCGGCACGGCGGTCGGCGTGCTGCCCGGCATCGGCCCGGCGGTGACGGTGGCGCTGCTGCTGCCGGTCACGTTCAAGCTCGATCCGTCGGGCTCGCTGATCATGTTCGCCGGCATCTATTATGGGGCGATGTATGGCGGCTCGACGACGTCGATCCTGATCAACACGCCGGGCGAGAGCGCCTCGATGGCGACCGCGCTGCAAGGCTCGCTGATGGCCAAGTCCGGCCGCGCCGGGCCGGCGCTGGCGACGGCGGCGATCGGCTCCTTCGTCGCCGGCATGATCGCGACGCTCGGCATCGCCTTCTTCGCGCCGGTGATGGTGAAATTCGCGGTCTCGTTCGGACCGGAAGACTATTTCGCGCTGATGGTGCTGGCCTTCGTCACCGTCTCGGCGACGTTCGGCGACTCGCCGCTGAAGGGGCTGATCTCGCTGTTCGCGGGCCTGTCCCTCGGACTCGTCGGCATCGACAAGCTGTCGGGCCAGTCGCGGCTGACCTTCGGCTTGCCGGAGCTGCTCGACGGCGTCGAGGTGACGACGCTCGCCGTCGGCCTGTTCGCGATCGGCGAGGCGCTGTTCGTCGTCTCGCAGCATCGCGGCAAGGACGAGATTTTGCGGCTCACCGGTTCGCTGTGGATGTCGGCGCAGGACTGGCGGCGCTCCTGGGGGCCTTGGCTGCGCGGCACGGCCTTCGGCTTCCCGATCGGCGCGCTGCCGGCGGGCGGGGCCGAGATACCGACCTTCCTCAGCTACTCGACCGAGAAGCGGTTGTCGAAACATCAGCAGGAGTGGGACACGGTCGGCGCGATCGAGGGCGTCGCCGGGCCGGAGGCGGCCAACAACGCCTCGGTCGCCGGCACGCTGGTGCCGCTGCTGTCGCTCGGCCTGCCGACCTCGGCGACGGCGGCGATTCTGCTCGCCGGCTTCCAGCAGTTCGGGCTCAATCCCGGGCCGCTGCTGTTCGCCGAGAACCCGCAGCTGGTGTGGGGCCTGATCGCCTCGCTGTTCATCGCCAACGTCATGCTGGTGGTGCTCAATCTGCCGTTGGTCGGCCTCTGGGTGCAGCTGCTGAAAATTCCGACGCCCTGGCTTTACGCGGGCATCCTGATGTTCGCGGCGATGGGCTCGATCGCCACCAAGGGCTCGGTGGCCGAGCTCCTGATGCTGCTGGTCTTCGGCGTGCTCGGCTTCATGATGCGGCGGCACGGTTATCCGGTGGCGCCGATGGTGGTCGGGCTGATCCTCGGGCCAATGGCCGAGAGCCAGCTCAGGCGCGCGCTGCAGATCAGCCTCGGCGATCCGCTGGTGCTGGTGCAGAGCCCGATCGCGGCGACGCTGCTGGCGATTTCGGCGATCGCGCTGATCGCGCCGTTTGCGCTCAAAGGGCTCAACCGTTTCCGCGCCAGCGAGGACTGAGGTTCAGCGGGCGATCTCGACGCGCACGCGCGCGACGCCGGCGCTGCGGAAGCCGAGCGCATGCGCTGCGCCCGCCGAGACGTCGACGATGCGGCGGCGGATGAACGGGCCGCGATCATTGACGGTGACGACGACGGAGCGCCGGTTGGCGAGGTTCGTCACCTTGAGCTTCGTGCCGAAGGGCAGGCTGCGATGCGCCGCGGTGAGATGGCCGACGCGCGCGCCGGAGGCGGTGCGCCCCTTTAGCTCGTAATAGGACGCCTCGCCGGTCCAGTTGGCGGCGGCCGGCGCCGCGGATGCGGCGCAGATGGCGAAGGCGAGGGTCAGGCGTCGCAAGATCGGTTCTCCTTGAACGGCGGAGCCTTTGGCCCGGGAAGCGAGCCAAATCAAGGCGGCCCGCGCGGGGCGCGGGGCGACATTGCGCCGCCTGCGGCTTGACGGGCGCGCGCGGCCTTGCGCACAACCGGCGCGACAGGGAGGCGCGCAATGAAGGTTCTGGTGATCGGCGCGGCCGGCATGGTCGGCCGCAAGCTGTGCGAGAGACTGGCGAAGGACGGGCGGCTCGCCGGCCGCGCCATCGCCTCGCTCGACATGGTCGACGTCGTCGCGCCGACGGCGCCCGCCGGAGTCGGCTTCGCGGTGACGACGGCCGCCGTCGACATCGCCGATCCGGCGACGGCGCCGAAGCTCGCCGCCGCGCGCCCCGACGTGATCTTCCATCTCGCCGCGATCGTCTCCGGCGAGGCGGAGCAGAATTTCGACAAGGGCTACGCCATCAATCTGGACGGCGCGCGCTGGCTCTACGAGGCGGTGCGTCAGGAGCATCTGCGCAGCGGCGGCGCGTGGCGGCCGCGCCTCGTCTTCACCTCGTCGATCGCGGTGTTCGGCGCGCCCTTCGCCTCGACGATCGCCGACGATTTCTTCCATCAGCCGCTGACCAGCTACGGCACCCAGAAGGCGATCGGCGAACTCCTGCTGTCGGACTATACGCGCAAGGGCTTTGTCGACGGCGTGGCGATCCGCCTGCCGACGATCTGCGTGCGGCCGGGCAAGCCGAACGCGGCGGCCTCGGGCTTCTTCTCCAACATCATCCGCGAGCCGCTGGCCGGACACGAGGCGGTGCTGCCGGTCGAGGACAGCGTCATGCACTGGCATGCGAGCCCGCGCGCGGCGGTCGGCTTCCTGCTGCGCGCCGCCGAGATCGACGGCGAGGCGATCGGGCCGCGCCGCGCGCTGACCATGCCGGGCGTCGGCGTCACCGTCGCCGAACAGATCGAGGCGCTGCGCCGCGTCGCGGGCGAACGCGTCGTCGCGCGCATCCGGCGCCAGCCGGACGCGGCGATCATGAAGATCGTCGCGGGCTGGCCGACGCGCTTCGAGGCGAAGCGGGCGACCGCGCTGGGCTTCAAGGCGGAAGCGAGTTTCGACGAGATCATCCGCGCCCATATCGAGGACGAACTCGGCGGCAGGATCGCCTGAGCGCCGTCGCGTTCAGGTCGCGGCCGCCGACTCGCGTTGCGCGCGCGCGAAATCGGCGCCGCGATACATCCGCTCGGGAATGGTCGCGAGTCGTGAGGGCGAGAGCTCCTCGCCGAGGCCGAAGAAGCGCTGGAAGCTCATCAGCAGCGGCCGCCATTTGAGCGGGTCGACGCGGTCGCTTGCGCCATCCATCAGGATGGCGTCGTCGATCCAGACGCGCGTGACGCGCAGTTCGAACAGGAAAGGCGCGCCGGCCATGTCGGCTTCGCCCTCGCCGAGGCGGCGCGGCGAGACGAGGCGCGCCTCGAACTGCGCCGGGCATTCGGCGATGCGCGGCGCGCGCACCGTCCCGGCGGACGCCGGCGTCAGGCCGGCGCGGGCGAACTTGTCGGCGTGATGCACATAGCCGCGCCGGGCCTTGGTTTCGGGCACGGGATCGGCGCCGGTCGTCAGGGCGAGGCGATCGACGTGCTCGACCATGTCCTGCGAAGGCATGTTCACCACGCATTCGCGCTCGCGCAGGATGTTCTCGGTCGTCTTCGACGTGGCGGCGACGCCGATGACGCAGCGCCAGCCCAGCCAGAACACCGACGAGAGCGGCGCGATGTTGAAGGTCGCGTCCGCATTGCGCGTCGAGACGAGGATGACGGGCGTTCCGAAATAGAGAATCGAGGGGTTTGCCGGGCGGATCATGCTGGCGCTCGCGATGCTGGATGCGCCGCAGCCAAGCGCGTCCAGGGATCGCGCGACACCCGATTCCGGCGATGAGCGCGCCGTCGCGCCTCAGCGCGCCGATTTCAGGATCGCGAGCAGCTCCTTGTGGATCCATTCGTTGCCGGCGCAGAGCGCGCCGGAGGTCATGAAATCGCCGTCGCCGTCGGCGTCGGAGACGAAGCCGCCGGCCTCGCGCACCAGCAGCGCGCCGGCGGCGTAGTCCCAGCTGTTGAGGCCGCGCTCCCACCAGGCGTCGAAGCGGCCCGCTGCGACATAGGCGAGATCGAGCGCCGCCGCGCCGAGACGCCGCACATTCTGGGCGCGCGCCATGACGGCGGCGAGTTCGGCCTTGAAGCGCGGATGGCTCGCCGCCTTGCCGAGATGCGGCACGCCGCAGCCGATCAGCGACATCGCCATGTCGCGCCGTTGCGAGACGCGCAGGCGGCGATTGTTGTTCCAGGCGCCCTGGCCTCTCTCGGCGACATACATGTCGTCGGTCGCCGGATTGTAGACGACGCCGGCGACGAGTTGGCCGTCGCGCTCGAGGCCGATCGAGACGGCGAAGATCGGGATGGCGTGCAGGAAGTTGGTGGTGCCGTCGAGCGGATCGAGATGCCAGCGATGCGACTTGTCGGTTCCCTCGACGACGCCCGACTCCTCCATCACGAAGCCGTAGCCGGGGCGGGCGCGAGAGAGCTCCTCGAACACCACCTTCTCGGCCTTCCGGTCGGCGGCGGAGACGAAATCGCCCGGCCCCTTCATCGAGACCTGCAGATTCTCGACCTCGCCGAAATCGCGCTTGAGGCCCTTGCCGGCCTTCAGCGCGGCGGCGGTCATCACGTTCATCAATGCGGAGCGGATCATGGCGGCGCCTTTCGGCGCCCTCTTAAGCCTGTTGCGCGGCGCTTGTCATCCGCCTTCAGCGGCCGAGATGGCGGCGCACCGCCTCCTCGACCCGGGCGCGCTGCTCGGCGGGCAGGGCGATCATCTGGTCGTCGAGCCAGGCGTCCTCGATTCCGGCGGCGCGGGCCAGCACGTGCCACTTCAACGCCTCGACGAGATTCTTCGGCATGCCGCGCCCGGCGGCGAGGATGCGGGCGATGCGGTTCTGCGCCGCCGGGTTGTCGCGCCAGGCGGCGCGCAGGAACAGCTTTGCGGCGGCCGGCTCGTTCTTCTCGACGCCCTCGCCGTTGAACAGCATGATCGCGTATTCCACTTCCGCCGCGAGCAGGCGCTCGTCGGCGGCCTTGCCGATCCAGCGCGCGGCTTCCGCCGCATCGCGCGCGACGCCGCGACCCTGACGGTACAGCAGGCCGAGCGAATAGGCCGCGTCCGCGTCGCCGGCCTCGGCGCCGCGGCGGAAATAGTCGGCGGCCTTGGTGAAATCGGGCTTGTCGCCGCCCGTCTCGATCTCCAGCACGCCGAGATTGTAGAGCGCGCCGCCATGGCCCGATGCGGCGGCGGCCTCGAACAGGCGTCGCGCCTCGGCGACGTTCTTGTCGACGCCGCGGCCGTCGAGCGCCATCACGCCGAGCTGGAAGATCGCGGGCGCATAGCCGCGGTCGGCGGAAAGGCGGAACCAGCGCGCCGCTTCCTTCTCGTCGCGGGCCAGAGACAGGCCGTCGGCGTAGATCTGGCCGAGCAGCGCCATGGCGGCGGCGTCGTTCGGATTGCTTTCCAGCGCCTTCAGCGCCTCGCGATAGGCGGTGACGTAATAGCCGCGCTGATAGGCCGCGAAGGCGGCGTCGGGGCCGCTGAACTGCGGCGCGGCCGAAGCGGGAAGGGCGGCGGCGGGCTGGGTCGGGCCTGTCGCGCCGAACTGGGCGAGCGCCGGCCCTGCGCCGAGCGCAATGGCGGCGACGATGGCGAGCGCTCGCGACATCGCGCTCACTCCCGCAACGGGTGGGCGGCGAGGCTGGCCGCGGCGCGGCGCAGGATCGTGGCCGCGTCCGCTTCGCGCCACAGCCAGTCGCCGAGCGCGACGAAATCGGCGCCGGCCGCGGCGAGGGCATCGACGTCGCCGGCCGCGGCGGCATAGCCGACGCAGGGCACGTTGAAGATCTCGGCCCACCAGCCGAGGCGTTCGACGCGCCAGTCGAGCGGGCGGACGAAACCGTCGGCGGCGGGTTCGCCGAACATCAGATAGTCGGGCTCCGCCTCGCCGGCGATCATCGCCTCGTCGCGCGTCGCCAGGCGACCGACGCCGACGATGCGCTTCGGCCTGAGGCTCTTCAGCGCGGCGGCGAAGTCCTCGCCGGCCCCGGCGCAGTGGACGCCGTCGGCGTCGGCGCGGGCGGCGAGCTGGGCGTCGCCCTCGACGATGACCGCCACGCCGAGCGGCTGCAGCGCCTCGCAGGCGGCGCGGACGATAGCCTTGCGGCGGCCGGGGTCGACCTCGGCGAGGCGCAGCAGCAGGCAGGCGACGGCGTCGGCCTCGCCGATCGCGGCGGCGGCCCGGCCGATGAACGGCTCGGCTTCGGCCAGGGCCGGCGAGTGGAGATAGAGGCGTCGTTCGGTCATCGGCCGGTTCCTGCGCGGCGAGTGTGGCGAAGCCGCGGCGGCGGACGTTCGAGGCGCCTGTTAGCGGTTCGCGCGGCCGACGTAAATGAGGGCCGGCGGGCCTCAGTCCGGATACATCTTGCCCGGGTTCATGATCGCGTTGGGATCGAGCGCCGCCTTGAGGCGTTTCATCAGGGCGACGCCGGGCCCGTGCTCGGCCTGCATGTGGGCGATCTTGTGCATGCCGACGCCATGCTCGCCTGAGGCCGTGCCGCCGAGCGCGATGGCGCGGCGCGCGGTGCGGAAGGCGAGACCCTCGGCGCGCGCCGTTTCCTCCGCGTCGGCCGGATCGTAGACGATGCCGAGATGGAAATTGCCGTCGCCGACATGGCCGACGATGGTGACGATGAGGCCTGTCTCCTTCACGTCCCGCTGGCAGGCCAGCAGACATTCGGGCAACGCGGCGATCGGCACGCAGGCGTCGGTGCCCATGTTGGCGGCGCCCGGACGCAGCGCCATCGTCGCCTGATAGGAATTGTGCCGCGCTTTCCAAAGGCGCGTGCGGTCCTCTGGCCTGTCGGCGAAGGCGAAGTCGCCGCCGCCGTGGTCGGCGGCGATCGCCTGCATGCTGGCCACCTCCTGCGCCGTGACTGTCGGCGAGCCGTGAAATTCGAGGAACAGCGTCGGCGTTTCGGCGAGGGTGAGGCCGGAATAGAGATTGCTGGCGCGCACCTGCATCTCGTCGAGCAGTTCGATGCGCGCCGGCTTCAACCCGCTCTGCAGCGCGACGACGACGGCGCCGACGGCGCGCTCGAGATCGGGAAAGGGGCAGACCGCGGCGACGACGCTCTCGGGCTGGCCGTAAAGCTTCAGCGCCACCTCGGTGATGACGCCGAGCGTGCCCTCGCTGCCGACATAGAGATGCGTCAGGTCGAGGCCGGTCGAGGATTTGCGGGCGCGCGAGCCGGTGCGCACGATCTCGCCCTGCGGCGTGACAATGGTAAGGCCAAGCACGTTCTCGCGCATCGTGCCGTAGCGCACGGCGTTGGTGCCGGAGGCGCGCGTCGCCGCCATGCCGCCGAGCGAGGCGTTGGCGCCGGGATCGACGGGAAAGAACAGGCCGCTGTCGCGGATGTGCGCATTCAGCGCCTCGCGCGTCACGCCGGCCTGAACGCGGCAATCCATCGAGTCCGGATTGACCTCGAGAATGCGGTCGAAACGCGCCATGTCGATCGACACGCCGCCGGCGAGCGCCGGCAACTGGCCCTCGAGCGAGGAGCCCGCGCCGAAGGGCACGACCGGCACACGATGGGCGTCACACAGCGCCAGGATGAAGGCGACGTCCTCATTGGTCTGCGGCCAGACCACGACGTCCGGCAGGCCGACGGCGTAGAGCCCTTCGCCATGGCTGTGCTGATCGCGCGCGGCCTGCGCCGTCGAGGCTTCGGCGCCGAAACGCGCGACGAGCTGCGCGATGACGGCGGCGACCGCGTCGCGCGAGGGGCGGAGGATGGCGGGCGCGTGAGCAGTCATGACCGGTCCCGGGCGGAAGGCGCGCGATGTTACACGATCACCGCATCGAGCAAACGCGCGAAGGCGAGCATGCCGGGATCGTCGAGGCCCTTCGTGCGCGCGCCGAACATGCGGGCGCGGCCGAGCCGGTTCTCGCGGCCGCGGAATTCGTCGAGCGCGGCGATCGCCGCGGCGCGGGCGGCGGCGCGCGCCGCGGCGCCGTCCGTGACGCCATCGAGCGAGCGCGCCACCGCGTCGAGCGCATCGACGACGCTCTTGTCGCCGAGCTGCGCGCCGCCGCGCGCCATCATCTGGTCGCGCACCGCGGCGAGCAGGCCGGCGAGTTCGGCGACGGGCACGGTCTCGCGCCCTCTTGTCGCTTTCGCCAAAGTCATCATCGCGACAGTGACCAGCGTGCCGAGGCTCGAGCCGGTCGAGGCGGCGCAGGCCTTCGCGAAGGCCTGAAACAGTTTCGACACGTCCCGCTCGTCGGCCGGCGCCGCTTCGGCGATGGCGGCGAAGAGACGCTTCAGCATGACGCCGGTGTCGCCGTCGCCGAGCCTGCCGTCGGCGGCGTTGAGCTCGTCATGCGCGGCGGCCGCGGCGTCGCGGGCGCGGTCGGCGGCGAGGCGCAGATCGTCGGCGTCGAGCGCCATGCTCACACCCGCCAGAAGGGGCACTCGGCAGGCGCGGCGAGCAGCGCCTCGCGCGCGGCGTCGAGATGGATGAGGCTGATCGACAGCCCCGCCATCTCCATCGACGTAACATAGTGGCCGACGAGCGGGCGCACGATGGTCAGGCCGTTCTTCGTCAACTGACGCGCGACGCGGCGATAGACGATGAACAGCTCCTCGAGCGGCGTTGCGCCGAGCGAGTTGACGAGCACCGAGACGCGATCCGAGGCGTGCTTCACCGGGTCGGCGAGCAGACGTTTGACCATCTCGTCGGCGACGTCGTCGGCGCTGCGCAACTTGTCGCGCCAGATGCCGGGCTCGCCATGGATGCCCATGCCCATCTCGATCTCGTCCGCGCCGATGGCGAAAGTCGGCGCCGCGGCGCCGGGAATCTGGCAGGGCGAGAGCGCGACGCCGATGGTGCGGCAGGCGTCGACCGCGGCCTGCGCGGTCGCCGTCACCTCGGCGAGATCGGCGCCGGCGTCCGCCTTCGCGCCGGCGATCTTGTAGGCGTAGATGATGCCGGCGACGCCGCGCCGCTTGCCGCTTTCGGCGGGCGCGGCCGAGGCGATGTCGTCGGTTCCCAGCACCGTCGTCGTCTCGATGTCGTCGATTTCGACCATCTCGCCGGCGAGGTCGAAATTCATGCGATCGCCGCCGTAATTGCCATAGAGGCGCAGCACGCCGCGGCCGCCGTCGGCGGCGCGGATCGCCTGTTCGCAGGCGTCGACGGAGGGGCCGGCGAAGACGTCGCCGATGGCGCAGGCGTCGAGGAGCCCCCTGCCGACATAGCCGGTGAACAGCGGCAGGTGGCCCGAGCCGCCGCCGGAGACGATGCCCACCTTGCCCTTGCGCGCGGGCGCGGCGAGGCGGATGACGCGGGCCTCGCGCGCGAGCGCGGGATGGGCGGCGACGAGCCCGTCGAGCATCTCGTCGACGAAGGCGTCCGGCGCATTCATCAGCTTCTTCATCGCGGGCCTCCCCAGGCGCCGATGTCAGAGGTCGTATTCGAGCAGAGGGCGGAGCGTCTTTTCGATGCGCTTCTTCGTCGCGGCGTCGGGCATCGGCATCGGCGCGCGGGAGACGCCGCAGTCTACGCCCTGCAATTCGAGCGCGTATTTCACGCAGGCCGGCAGATTGCCGTGCGGCAGCGACGACCAGAAATTGACGAGGCGATGGTGGATGGCGAGGCCCGTCCTGTCGTCGTTCTTCTTCACCGCGTTCCATAGCCGCACGCAGGGGCCGGGGGCCGCGGTAGGCGAGGCGGCGAGCGTGCCATGCGCGCCGAACTTGAAGCAGGACCACAAGAGGTTGTCGACGGCGGCGAGGATGAACTTGTCCTTCGGCGCGTTGGCGACGAGTTCGGCGACGCGGGTGATGTGGCCCTGGCTCTGCTTGATGCCGACCACGAGCGGGATCTCGTTGAGGATGCGCAGAACGAGATCGGTGGACAGAAGATTCCAGGGGATCACGTTGTAAAGCAGGACCGGCGCATTCAGCGCTTTGGTGATCGCCTTGAAATGGCGGACATTCGATTCGTCGTCGGGCGTGAAGACATAGAAGACGGGCGTCACCTGCAGCGCGTCGATCTTCAGATCGGCGATCGCCTCGCCGCGTCGGATCACCTCGCGGGTGGAATTGGCGATGATGCCGGCGACGACCGGAACCTTGCCCTTGACCTCCTCGACGGTGATCTCGGCGAGGCGGCGGAATTCCTCGATCGAGAGCGCATGGCCCTCGCCGGTGGAGCCGCCGAAGCAGACGCCGTGCACGCCCTTTTTCAGCATGAAGGCGATCTGCTCGCGATATTTCTTCTCGACGATCTCGCCCCTCGCGTCGAAGGGCGTGGTCAGTGCGGGAATGATGCCGGTGAACGCGGTCATGGCGCGCAACCCTCGCGCGTGACGGGCGTGACGCCCGGCGGGACGACGCCGGGCGAGGAGCGCGAGGCGGACAGCGACATGGATGGCCTCCCAAATTGTCTCGTATTATGGGTTTCAAGCTAGGCGGCGGCTCTCGCGCGAGTCAAGCCGTCGTCGCAACTGCTTCCGGCACAACGAGGCCAGATATCTCGGTTTCTGGCACTTGTTACGCGGGCGGCGCTTGCCATCCTTGCGGATGGCGCATAGTTTTAACCCGTAATACGGGATTGTGCTTATTCCGAGAGCGGGGCGCGGACGACGCAATGGCATCCGATTACGGCGTCAAATCCTTCCAGAAAATTCTGTCGATCCTCGACTGTTTCTCCTCGGTCGACCGGTCGCTGTCGGTCTCCGAGATCGTGGCGCGCTCCGGCCTGCCGCGCTCGACCGCGCATCGCCTCGTGCTGTCGCTGCGCGAGATCGGCCTGCTCGATCAGGACGGCGCACGACACGAATACAGGCTCGGGCTGAAGCTGTTCGAGCTCGGCAGCGCCGTGCTGTTCAACATGGAGATTCACAAGGAGGCGCGCGCCATCGTCGAACTGCTCAGCCAGGCGGCTGGCGAGAGCGTGCATCTGTGCGTCTTCGACGGCTGGCGGATGGTGTTCGTCGATCGTCAGGTCGGGGGACGGACGGGTCAGCACAATTCGACCATCGTGATGGAAGCCTCGCCGTGCCATTGCACGGGCGTCGGCAAGGCGGCGCTCGCCCATCAGAGCGAGCAGGTGATCGAGCGCATCATCCGGCTCGGTCTGCCCGCCTTCACGCGGAACACCATCACAGATCCCGCTGCGCTGCGCGCCGAACTCGCCGCCATCCGCGCGCGCGGCTATGCGTTCGATCTCGGCGAGCATTCGATCGGCGTGCGTTGCGTCGCCGCGCCGGTGCGCAACAGCGCCGGTCGGGTGATCGCCGGGCTCAGCGTCACCGGGCCGGACCGGCGCATGACCGAGGAGCGGCTGCACGCGCTCGCGCAGAAAGTGATCGAGCATGCCGGCCTGTTGTCGGCGCGGCTCGGCTACAAGCCGGCGCGCCGCGGCGATCGAGCCGTCTCATAATCTCGCATTACGGGATACATTGGGGAGCGCGCGCAATGTTCGCCTGCGGCCTGCGCATGGCGAGACTGCGGAAAACGGCCTGTTTTAGCCTGCAAAACGCATCCGGCGCGCCTTGACTGACGCCGGCAGTCTCGACTATCGTCTTGTCAATCGAGACATAAGATGCGGCGTCGGCCGCCCTCGAAACGGCGCGCCGCGCCGCACATGACGGGACGAAACTCAGGGAGAGAGCCAGCATGAAGCTCGTCGCATCGCTTTTCGCCGGCCTGATCTTGCTCGGGGCGACCACAGCCTCGGCGCAGCAGGTGCTGAAGCTCACCTTCACCGATCCCGACGATCCCACGACGGTCGCCACCGCCGCCGAGATGCATGTGCTCGCCGGCGCGCTCGAGCGCTTCACCGGCGGCCAGATCAAGGCCGAGATCTATCCCAACGGCCAGCTCGGCGATCAGAAGTCGATGATCCAGCAGGTGCGCCGCGGCACGATCGGAATGGCCAACATCGCCTCCGGCGTGCTCGCCTCGCTCTATTCGCCCAAGCTCGGCATCGTCGATCTGCCCTTCCTGTTCGAGTCGCGCTCGCATCTGCGCAAGGCGCTCGACGTCAACAACCCGATGATCAAGCAGCTGCTCGACGAGGTGGCGAAGGACAGCGGCATCCGCATCCTGTCGCTCAATCCTTACGGCTTCCGTCACATGACGACGAAGGACAAGGAGGTGCGCGAGCCCAAGGATCTCGCGGGCCTG
The DNA here is from genome assembly GCA_016793505.1 of Methylobacteriaceae bacterium. Taxonomy (GTDB): domain Bacteria; phylum Pseudomonadota; class Alphaproteobacteria; order Rhizobiales; family Beijerinckiaceae. The sequence goes on from JAEULW010000190.1 coordinate 41,777, forward strand.
AAGATGCGCACCATGGAGGTCGTGCCGCATCAGGAGATGATGAAAGCGATGGGCGCCTCGCCGGTGCCGATCCCCTATCTCGAACTCTACACCTCGCTGCAGACCGGCGTCGTGTCGGGGCAGGAGAATCCGCCGACCAACATCATCCAGCAGAAGTTCTATCAGGTGCAGCAGCACATGACGGAAACGAGCCATCTGATGACGGTCGGCGCGCTGATCGCCAACGAGGAATGGTATCAGAAGCTGACGCCCGAGATGCGCGCCGCCGTCAATCACGCGGTGCGCGAGTCCGATCTCGCGCATGACGGCGTCGGCGCCGTGCAGGCGATCCTGTCGACCAAGAAGCTCAGGGAGTTCGGCATGAAAATCTACACGCCGACTCCCGACGAGATGAAGAAATTCCGGCAGGCGACGGAAGCGCCGGTGCGCGGCTGGGCCGAGCAGCAGTGGGGCAAGCCGTTCGTCGACGGCTTCTACAAGGCGCTCGCCGACGCCGCGAAGTACTGAAGCTCAGCCCGGAGCAACCGCAGGCGCCGAGCCGGCGCCTGCGCCCTGCCGTCACGGAAATCTCCATGTCCGAATCCCTGGTGCGCGCGATCGTCGGGCTCGATCGTCTCGTCTATCGCGCCGCCTGGATCGCGACCGGCGTGTCGCTGTTGACGATGTTCGCTGTGGTGATGGCGGTGGTGTTCACGCGCTACGTGATCAAC
>JAEULW010000197.1 GCA_016793505.1 Methylobacteriaceae bacterium
CGCGGCCATGGCGCGGCTCAGATCGAGGCGAGCGGCGGTCGGCCGCGCTCGAGCGCGGCGCGGGCGCGGGCGAGCGAGTCGGGGGCCAGAACGAGGTCTTCCGCCGCCTGTCGCGCGAGCGCGTCGTCGGCCAGAAGATGGTCGAGCACGCCGGCCAGAAAGCCCGGCGCCGCGGCGGCCTCGCGCAGCGTGTCCGGGGCGAGGCCGGAGAGCGTCAGAAAGCGCTCCAGCCGGCTCTCGTCGCGGGCCAGAAAACCGAGCGCCGATATGGCGATAGCCTCGGCGTCTTCGCGCATGTTGCGACGCCCCGCCAGGTTATCCCCTGTTGTCCACATCGACATTTTCCTTTCGGCAAGGTTCCGGTGCTAGAACGACTGCGCCCGGAGCCCTTTCGGGCAACCCGGGGCCGGCGGCGACGCCGCGCTTCGCCGCCCCAGGACCGCGCATGACGAAGACCGTGCTGATCGTAGAAGACAATGAGCTCAACATGAAGCTCTTCAACGATCTTCTCGAGGCCAACGGCTACCGCACGCTGCAGTCGCGCAACGGCGTCGGGGCGGTCGAACTGGCGCGCAAGCACAAGCCCGACCTCATCCTGATGGACATCCAGCTGCCGGAGGTTTCGGGGCTGCAGGTCACCGACTGGATCAAGCAGGACGACGAGCTGCGCGCGATTCCGGTGATCGCCATCACAGCCTTCGCGATGAAGGGCGACGAGGAGAAAATCCGCAGCCGCGGCTGCGAGGCGTATCTGTCGAAGCCGATCTCCGTCACCAAATTCCTCGAGACCGTGAAGAACTACATCGGAGACCGGTGAGAGGAATGAGCGCGCGCATTCTCGTCGTCGACGACATTCCGGCCAACGTCAAATTCCTCGAGGCGCGGCTCGGGGCGGAGTATTTCGACGTCATCGTCGCCAGCAACGGGCCGGACGCGCTGGCGCTGTGCGCGCAGGGGCGCTGCGACGTCGTCGTGCTCGACGTGATGATGCCGGGCATGGACGGCTTCGAGGTCTGCCGCAGGCTGAAGGCCGATCCGACGACGGCGCATCTGCCCGTCGTGATGGTGACGGCGCTCGACCAGCCCGCCGACCGCGTGCGCGGCCTCGAGGCCGGCGCCGACGATTTTCTGACCAAGCCGGTCGACGAACTGGCGCTGATCGCGCGCGTGCGCTCGCTGGCGCGGCTGAAGATGGCGCATGACGAATTGCGCGGCCGGGCGCTGACGGCGATCGGCCTCGGACTGCCCAGCGCCTTCGACGTCATCGCCAGCGACAGGGGCGAGCAGGGCAAGGTGCTGATCGTCGACGATCGGCCGAGCTCCTACGAGCGCATCGCCGCGGCGCTGTCGCGCACGCAGAAGGTGACTGTCGAGCCGCATCCCGCCGAGGCCGTGTTCAAGGCGGCGGAGGGCGGCTACGACCTCATTCTCATCAGCCTCGGCTTCCAGGATCACGACGCGCTGCGCCTCGCCGGCCAGCTGCGTTCGCTGGAGCGCACGCGACAGACGCCGCTGCTGCTGATCGCCGAGCCGGAGGATCGCAACAGGCTGCTGCGCGGCCTCGATCTCGGGGTCAACGACTATCTGACGCGACCGGTCGATCGCAACGAGCTGGTGGCGCGCGTGCGCACGCAGATCCGGCGCAAGCGCGTCGCCGACATCCTGCGCGAGAATGTCCAGGCGACGATGGAGGCGGCCGTCTTCGACGCGCTGACCGGCCTGCACAACCGCCGCTATTTCGACAGCCACTTCGCCGCGCTCGTCGCGCAGGCGGCGGCGGCGGGCAAGCCGCTGTCGCTGATGGCGCTCGACATCGACCACTTCAAGAAGGTCAACGACAGCCATGGCCATGGCGTCGGCGACGACGTGCTGCGCGGCTTCGCGGCGCGGGTGAAGGCGGCGATCCGCAGCGCCGATCTGATGTGCCGGCTCGGCGGCGAGGAGTTCGTCGTGGTGATGCCGGACACGACGCCGGAAACGGCGCGCCGCATCGCCGAGCGGGTGCGGCAGGTGACCGAGCAGGCGCCGTTCCCGGCGCAGGGCGGGGCCTTCGGCGTGCCGATCACGGTGTCGATCGGCGTCGCCGATCGCGGCGAGGCGCGCGAGGCGGCGGCGATCCTGGCCTCGGCGGACAAGGCGCTCTACCGCTCCAAGGCGAATGGCCGCAATCGCGTGACCGCCGACGCGGCGTGACGAAAATGTGATGTGAGCGAGGCGAAAGCCGGGCGCGCCGAATCGGCGGCGGCTGGTATCCTTTCCCATTAAGGTAAAGCTTCGGTTATCGCCGCGCGCGCAATTGAATCGTTGCATTCGCGCCGCGTTGCAGTAGGTTCTACTCACGGTCGGCGCTGGAAAGCAGTGTACGATCAAACCGATACCCTGCGGAGTGCTCAGGTCCGCCGCATCTCCTGGGTCCGTGGGGTCGGCCGGTTCGAGGCGGTTAGGAGTGGCCTCCTCAAACACCGTCTCGAACCGGCCACCATTCCCTTTCGGAACGTATTCCTGCCGCGCCGCGCCAGACGAGGGCCGGCCCCGAAATGAAAAAAGGGCCCGATCGGGCCCTTTTTCGCGTCTGCAGCCGGATCAGGCGGCGCGCGGGGCGCTCACTTGATCTTGGTTTCCTTGAACTCGACGTGCTTGCGGGCGACCGGATCGTACTTCTTGAAGGTGAGCTTCTCGGTCTTGGTGCGGGCGTTCTTCTTGGTCACGTAGAAATAGCCCGTGTCGGCGGTCGACTCGAGCTTGATCTTGATCATCGCCGTCTTGGCCATCGTCCCGATCCTCGGCTGCGGTCCAGAGCGGGCCGCGCAAAATGGTTGCGCGCCGGCGGGCCGGCGCGATCGGCCGGCACCATACGGAACGGCGTCCGCCTGTCAAGAAATCCGCATGCGACGGGCGCGGCGTCACAGATCGAGGATTTCGGCGACGCGCGCGCTGACCGGCGCGCTGCGCACCGCAGCGGCGGGGCCCGACTGCAGCATGACGCCGGCATCGAGCACCACGAGCCGGTCAGCGAGATCGATCGCTTCGGCAATGTCGTGCGTGACGAGGACGATCGGGATGTTCAGGGACTGGCGCAGCCGCGCCAGTTCGCCATGCAGGAGCCGGCGAGTCGGGCGATCGACGGCGGAAAATGGTTCGTCGAGCAGCAGCGTCGCCGGCTCGCGCGCCAGCGCGCGGGCGATGGCGACGCGCTGCTGCTGGCCGCCGGACAGTTCGGCGGGCTTTCGCCGGGCCAGTTCGTCGACGCGCAGCTGCGCCAGAAGTTGCATCGCCCGCGCCTGGCGCTGGCGCGTCGGCAGATGCCCGAGCGCGACCGCGACGTTGCCGAGCGCGGTGAGATGCGGAAACAGCGCATAGTGCTGGAACACGAGGCCGACCCGGCGGCGGTGCGGGGGCAGGTCGATGTCGGCGGCGCGGTCGAGCCACACGGTCCCGGCGATCGAGACGAGTCCGGCGCGCGGCGTGTGCAGACCGGCGATGCAGCGCAACACGGTCGACTTGCCGCTGCCGGACGGGCCGACCAGCGCGATCGTCTGATCGCCGGCGCATTCGAACGCGACGTCGAGGCGGATCGGCGCGTCCTGACGCAGCTGCACACGCAGGGGCTCAGGCGGCACGGCGCCCCACTCGGGCCGAGAGGGCCGAGGTCAGGCCGAGGGCCAGCAGCGACACGGCGAGCAGGACGAAGGACATCTGCGCCGCCGCCGCATTGTCGAAGCTCTGCACCCGATCGTAGATCGCCACCGACACGGTCCGCGTCTCGCCGGGAATGGCGCCGCCGACCATCAGCACGACGCCGAATTCCCCGAGCGTATGCGCGAAGGTGAGCACCGCGGCGGTCGCCACGCCGGCCCAGGCCAGTGGCAGGTCGATCCGCCAGAAGGCCTGCAACGGTGACAGGCCCGACACTTTCGCCGCCTCGCGCACCTCGTGCGGGATCGCCTCGAAGGCGCGTTGCACGGGCTGGATGGCGAACGGCAGATTGGCGATCACCGAGGCGACCGCGAGTCCCTCGAAGGTGAAGACAAGACCGCGTCCGAAGAGGGCTTCCCACAACCGTCCAAGCGGCGATGCGGCGCCGAAGCCGACCAGCATGTAGTAGCCGAGCACGGTGGGCGGGAGCACCAGCGGCAGCGCGAAAAGGGCTTCGATGAAGCCCTTTCCGGGGATGGCGGCGTGCGCCAGCCAGCGCCCGATCTGCACGCCGAGGGGCAGGAGCAACAGCACCGTCAGCAGGGCGAGCCGCAGCGACAGGTCGAAGGCGGTCCAGTCCATCGGCGATCAGCCGCCTTCCTCGCCGGGCATCAGAAAGCCGTGCCGCCGGAAGATCGCCTGCGCCGCCGGCGACTGGAGGTAGGCGTAGAAGGCCTCCGCCTGCGCCCCGGCAGAGCGCAACAGCGCCATGCGCTGGGCCAGCGGCGCATGCAGCTCTGCCCGGATCAGGGCGTAGCGTCCGAGTTTGGCGAATTCCGGGGCCTGGGCCATCGACAAGGAAATGACGCCGCCCTCGGCGGACCCGCCGGACGCGAATTGCGCGGCCTGGCTGATGTTCTCGCCCTGCACGAGCAGCGGGCGCACAGCGTCCCACAGCCCGGCGGCGCGCAGCGCCTCCTCGGCCGCGCGGCCGTAGGGGGCGAGCTGCGGATTGGCGATGGCGAAGCGGCGGATCGAACCGGCGGCCAGCGCCGTGCGCAGGCCATCAAGTTTGGCGTCGACCGCAAGCGGCGAGCCATGCGGGGCGAACAGCGCGATCCGCCCGACGCCGTAGATGACGCCGCGGTCGCGCGCCAGACCGGCATCGGCGAGCTGGTCGACGAAGTGCTCGTCCGCGGAC
>JAEULW010000199.1 GCA_016793505.1 Methylobacteriaceae bacterium
CGGAGATCGACGAAATCCATCTGCGCATCCAGGCGGTGAAATCGGGCGTCGGCGCCGGCTCGCTGCCCTGCTTCATCGGCGACGCCGAGCCGGACCTCGTGCGGCTCTATCACGGGCCGGACTACGAGGTGCGGGATGATCTGTTCCTCGTCCGCGCCCCGGCCTCGCGCGCCGACGCGGCGGTCGAGGCGACGGCGCGGGCGCTGGCGCGGCTGATCCGCGCCAATCGCGCGGCGCTGGCCGGCGAGACGGCGTAACGCGCCCGGCGCGCCTCACGCCTCGCGCTGATGCGCGATCCCGCGGGCGGCGAGCCAGGCTTCGAGCGCGGCGACGACGGCGGCGAAATCCGCTGCGGCGGCGGGATCGGGCTTCTTCCAGGGCAGGATCGAGGTTTTGGGCGCGACGACGCTGACGACGTATTCCGGCGGGTCGTCCTCAGGCGCGTCGTCCTCGCCGTCGCCGACACAGGAAGCGGCGATCCAGACCGGCGCGCCGGTCAGGCGGGCGGACAGGCCCCAGCCGTAATCTTCGGCGACCGGCTCGCCGACCGTCGCGCCCGGACAGGCGGCGCGCAACGCCGCGGCCATGTCGGCGCACAGCGCCTTGCCGGCAAAACCGTTGACGTTCTCGGCGCCCGAGGGGTCGTCGCGCCAGGCCTCGCCGCGCAGGCGGACCGTCCAGTCCTTGTTCGCCATCTCTTGTCCCTCCGCGCCGCCAGTATCGACCGGACAGGTTGCGACGCCGTGAAGGGCCGGCGCGACGATGGGCGCCTTGACGGGCGGGGCGCCGGCGCCGTTAGCAACACGCGCGCCTCTTGCAAGGAATCTTCCGATGGATCGTCTGCTCGTCCTCGTCCGCCACGGCCAGAGCGACTGGAACCTGAAAAACCTGTTCACCGGCTGGAAGGACCCTGATCTGACCGAGAAGGGCGTCGCGGAGGCGAAGGCCGCCGGCCGGCGCCTGAAGGCGCAGGGCCTCGTCTTCGACCGGGCTTTCACCTCCGACCTGTCGCGCGCCCAGCGCACGCTGGCGCTGGCGCTGGCCGAACTCGGCCAGAGCGACCTGCCGACGCTGCGCGACCAGGCGCTCAACGAGCGCGACTATGGCGACCTGTCCGGCCTCAACAAGGACGAGGCCCGCAAGAAATGGGGCGAGGAGCAGGTGCATCTGTGGCGGCGCAGCTACGACGTGCCGCCGCCCGGCGGCGAGAGTCTCAAGGACACGGTGGCGCGCGCCCTGCCCTACTACTGCCAGAACATCCTGCCGGCGGTGCTGCGCGGCGAGCGCACGATCGTGGCGGCGCACGGCAACTCGCTGCGCGCCCTCGTCATGGTGCTCGACCGGCTGACGCCGAAAACCATTCCGAGCCTCGAACTGGAGACCGGCGTGCCGCTGGTCTACCGGCTCAATGCGGACTCGACGGTCGCCTCGAAGATCGTCCTGACCGCCTGACGGCGCGGCGCGCGAAACGCGAAAGAAAAGGGCCGCCCGAACGGGCGGCCCTCGTCGTTTCGGATGCGCGGATGGACTTCCTCAGAAGTCCATGCCGCCTGTTCAGGTCGGGCCTGCCCGACCTGAACCTTGGTTCCCTTGCGGGCGGATGGACTTCCTCAGAAGTCCATGCCGCCCATGCCGCCGCCCGGCGGCATGGCGGGAGCGGCTTCCTTCTTCGGCTTGTCGCCGATCATCGCTTCCGTCGTGATCAGCAGGCCGGCGACCGAGGCCGCATCCTGCAGCGCGGTGCGCACGACCTTGGCCGGATCGACGATGCCGGCCTTGATCATGTCGACATATTCTTCGGTCTGGGCGTTGAAGCCGAAGGTCATCGACTTGTTCTCGGAGATCTTGCCGACCACGATCGAGCCCTCGACGCCGGCGTTCTCGACGATCTGGCGCAGCGGGGACTCCAGCGCCTTCATGACGAGATTGATGCCGGACTGCACGTCGGAGACTTCGCTCTTGAGCTTGGCGACCGCGCCCTTGGCGCGCAGCAGCGCGACGCCGCCGCCCGGAACGATGCCCTCCTCGACCGCCGCGCGGGTGGCGTTGAGCGCGTCGTCCACGCGATCCTTCTTCTCCTTGACCTCGACCTCGGTCGCGCCGCCGACGCGGATCACCGCGACGCCGCCCGCGAGCTTGGCGAGACGCTCCTGCAGCTTCTCGCGGTCGTAGTCCGAGGTGGTCTCCTCGATCTGCGCCTTGATCTGGCCGACGCGGGCTTCGATGTCCTTCTTCTTGCCGGCGCCGTCGATGACCGTGGTGTTCTCCTTGTCGATGCGCACCTTCTTGGAGCGACCGAGCATGGCGAGCGTCACGTTCTCGAGCTTGATGCCGAGATCCTCGGCGATCATCTGGCCGCCGGTGAGGACGGCGATGTCCTCGAGCATGGCCTTGCGGCGATCGCCGAAGCCCGGCGCCTTCACGGCCGCGACCTTGAGGCCGCCGCGCAGCTTGTTGACGACGAGCGTGGCGAGCGCCTCGCCCTCGACGTCTTCAGCCACGATCAGCAGCGGCTTGCCGGTCTGCACCACCGCCTCGAGAACCGGCAGCATCGCCTGCAGCGAGGACAGCTTCTTCTCGTGGATGAGGATGTAGGGGTCGTCGAGCTCGGCGACCATCTTCTCGGCGTTGGTGATGAAGTAGGGCGACAGGTAGCCGCGGTCGAACTGCATGCCCTCGACGACGTCGAGCTCGGTCTCGAGGCTCTTGGCCTCCTCGACCGTGATGACGCCCTCGTTGCCGACCTTCTGCATCGCCTTGGCGATCATCGCGCCGATCGACTCGTCGCCGTTCGCCGAGATGGTGCCGACCTGGGCGACCTCGTCGGAGTTCTTGATCTTGACCGAGCGGGACTGGATGTCCTTCACGGCCGCCGCGACGGCCATGTCGACGCCGCGCTTGAGATCCATCGGGTTGATGCCGGCCGCGACATACTTGGCGCCTTCGCGCACGATCGCCTGGGCCAGAACCGTGGCGGTGGTGGTGCCGTCGCCGGCCGCGTCATTGGTCTTCGAGGCGACCTCGCGGACCATCTGCGCGCCCATGTTCTCGAACTTGTCCTCGAGCTCGATCTCCTTGGCGACGGTGACGCCGTCCTTGGTGATGCGCGGGGCGCCGAACGACTTGTCGATGACGACGTTGCGACCCTTCGGGCCGAGCGTCACCTTCACCGCGTTGGCGAGGATGTCGACGCCGCGCAGCATGCGGTCGCGCGCGTCGGCGGAAAAGCGGACTTCTTTGGCAGCCATGTGTCTCTCCTGAACCCGTGCGGGTCTTCAGACGATGGGATGGGCGGATGGGGCGATCAGGCGATCACGCCCATGATGTCGGACTCCTTCATGATCAGGAGCTCCTGGCCGTCGATCTTGACCTCGGTGCCGGACCACTTGCCGAACAGCACGCGGTCGCCCTTCTTGACGTCGAGGGGGACGAGCTTGCCGTTCTCGTCGCGAGCGCCCGAGCCGACCGCGATGATCTCGCCCTCCTGGGGCTTTTCCTTCGCGGTGTCCGGGATGATGATGCCGCCCTTGGTCTTCTCTTCGCTGTCGATGCGCTTGACGACGACGCGGTCGTGCAGGGGACGGAACTTCATGGGGTCGTTTTTCCCTGTATGGGCCCGGGCGGCGGCGCCGCCGGGCGAATGTCCTGAGGAGCGCTGCTGGCACTCACGCGAGGCGAGTGCTAACAGGCTGCGGAGGAGATAAGTTCGCCTTTAGGATGAGTCAAGCCGGGGCCGAGGCGGAAAATCGCCGGCCGGGACGGATTCGCCGACGAAGGGTTAAGCGCCGAGGGCCGGGCTCGACAGACCGGGGGCCATGGAGGACAGCATGAGCAGGACCGGGCACATTCCGCACGAGGCCATGCACCGGCTCTCCGGCCTCGACCTGCTGCGCGAGATGCTGGCCGGCCGCCTGCCCGGCCCGCCGATCTCGCAGACGCTGGATTTCCGCCTGACCGAGGCCGACGAGGGGTTCGTCGTGTTCGAGGGAACGCCGCGCCACGCCTTCGACAATCCGCTCGGCACCATCCATGGCGGCTGGACGGCGACGCTGCTCGACAGCGCCATGGCCTGCGCGGTGCATTCCACGCTGAAGCCCGGACAGGGCTACACCACGGTCGAATTCAAGGTGAACTGCGTGCGGCCGATCACCGAGGCGACCGGCCGGGTGCGTTGCGAGGGGCGGATCGTCTCGGCGGGGCGAACCATCGCCACCTCGGAAGGCCGCCTCGTCGACGCCCATGGCAAGCTGCTGGCGCACGGCACGGAGACCTGCATCATCCTCGCCGCCAAAGGCGGGTGAGGTCAGTAGAAGCCGACCGGGAAATATTTGAGGTAGAGCTCGGCCGTCAGGCCTTTCTGGGCGAGGCGGTGCAGCGCCCAGTCGAGGGCGCGGCGCAGCGGCGCGTCGCCCCGGCGCACGGCGATCCCGACGCCGTCGCCGAACCAGCGGCTTTCGGTGAACGGCCCCCCGGAGAAACGGCAGCAGCGATCGGAATCGGCGCCGTTGAGCCACAGCGCCAGCCCGACGCCGTCGCCGAACAGCGCGTCGACCGCGCCGGAGCGGATCGCCGAGCGGGCGGCGGCCTGGGTGTCGAAGGGGCGGATGTCGAGCGCCGGAAAGAAGGCGCGCAGATAGGCCTCGTGCGCCGTGCGCGCCTCGACGGCGACGACGCGGCCGGCCCAGCTCTCGGGCGTCGGATCGGCCCAGCGCTTCTGATCGTTGACGACGAAGCGGGCGGGGGTGCGCAGGTAGGGCAGCGAAAAATCGACGCGCCGGCGCGCCGCCTCGGTGACGGCGAGGGCGGCGAAGACGGCGTCGCCCTGACCCTCGACCAGCGCGTCGACCAGCGTGTCCCAGCGCCGCGCCTGCACGGTGCAGGTCACGCCGAGCTCCTCGCAGATCGCCCGGGCGAGATCGACGTCGAAGCCGGCGAGCTGGCCGTCGGGGGCGAGGAAATGGAAGGGCGGATAGTCGTCGTCGGTGAGGATGCGCAGCGTGCGCCCGGCGCCGAGCTCGGGCCTCTCGATGCGGCGACCCGGATCGAAGAAGCGCGGAATGAAGACGCCGTCCGCGGCGAGCGCCGCGGGGGCGAGGAAGCCAAACAGCAACGCCAGCAGAAGCCCGATCACCCCCTCGCCGGCCCTGCGCGAGACAGGGAGCGCCGGGAGCGACGCAGTCGATCCTGCGCTACGCAGAGCGACCTCTGCAAGAGACCACGATGCAGATCGCGAGCGTCCTTCTCCCGCCGGGAGAAGGTGGCCGCGGAGCGGCCGGATGAGGGGACGCGCGTTGCGGAAACGGCTGAAAATCGGCCACATGCCGCCCCTCACCCCGGCGCTCCGCGCCGACCCTCTCCCGATGGGAGAGGGTTGCGCGCCCCGCGCTCACTCGGCGGCGATTCTCATGGTCGGCGCGGCGGCCTTCACCTCGGCGTCGACATGGCTCTCGAACTTGACGAAGTTGTCGCGGAACATGCCGACGAGCTTCTTCGCCGTCTCGGCGAACTCGGCCTTGGAGGCCCAGGTCTTGACCGGCGAGAGGATGTGCGGCTCGACGCCGGGCACCGAGCTCGGCACGGCGACGCCGAAATAGGGATCGGTGCGGAACTTCGCCTTGTTCAGCGAGCCGTCGAGCGCGGCGGTCAGCAGGCGGCGGGTGACGCGGATCGGCATGCGCCGGCCGACGCCGTATTTGCCGCCGGTCCAGCCGGTGTTGACGAGCCAGCAATCGACCGAATGCTTGGCGATGAGATCGCGCAACAGATTGCCGTAGACGCTGGGATGGCGCGGCATGAAGGGCGCGCCGAAGCAGGTCGAGAAGGTCGCCTGCGGCTCGGTGACGCCCTTCTCGGTGCCGGCGACCTTGGCGGTGTAGCCGGACAGGAAGTGATACATCGCCTGGCTGGCGTCGAGCTTGGCGATCGGCGGCAGCACGCCGAAGGCGTCGCAGGTCAGCATCACGATGTTCTTGGGATGGCCGGCGCGGCCGGTCGGCGAGGCGTTGGGGATGTAGTCGATCGGATAGGCGATGCGGGTGTTCTCGGTGCGCGAGCCGTCGTCGAAATCGGGCCGGCGGGTGTGCGGATCGAGCGTGATGTTCTCGAACACGGTGCCGAAGCGCTCGGTCGTGGCGTAGATCTCGGGCTCGGCCTCGCGCGACAGCTTGATCGCCTTGGCGTAGCAGCCGCCCTCGAAATTGAACACGCCGTCGCGGTTCCAGCCGTGCTCGTCGTCGCCGAGCAGGGTGCGGGCGGGATCGGCCGAGAGCGTCGTCTTGCCGGTGCCCGACAGGCCGAAGAACACCGCCGTGTCGCCCTGCGGGCCGACATTGGCCGAGCAGTGCATCGGCATGACATGCGTCTGCGGCAGCACGAAGTTGAGATAGGTGAAGACCGACTTCTTCATCTCGCCGGCGTAGCTGGTGCCGCCGATCAGCACGATCTTGCGCGTCAGATCCATCGCGATGACGGTCTCGGAGCGGCAGCCATGGCGTTTGGGATCGGCCTTGAAGGAGGGCAGATCGACGATCGTCAGATCAGCGACGAAATGGCCGAGTTCGTCGCGCGGCGGGCGGATCAGCATGGTGCGGATGAACAGCGAGTGCCAGGCGAACTCGGTGTAGACGCGGCAGCGCACGCGGCTCGAGGCGTCGGCGCCGCCGTAGAGATCCTGGGCGAACAGGTCCTTGCCTTCGGCGTGCTTGCGGAAGTCGGCGAGCAGGACGTCGAACTGGGCCGGCGAGATGGCGCCGTTGTTGTCCCACCAGACCGTCGATTCGGTGGTGGCGTCGCGGACGACGAACTTGTCCTTCGGGCTGCGGCCGGTGTGGACGCCGGTGTCGGCGGCGAGCGCGCCGCCGGCGGCGATCTGCGTCTCGCCGCGGCGCAGCGACTCCTCGTAGAGCTCCGGCGGCTCGAGGTTGAACAGCACGCTCTTGAGGTTCCTGAACCCGAAGGCGGCCGGACCGAAGGCCGGATTGCAGACGCCCGTCTGTTTCATGGTGGCTCCGTCTCGAGAGGCGGCGCAGACGCGCCGCCGACGCCGTTGCGCCGGCTGTCCGGCGCGACCCTTAGTCCCGCATCGTCGCCGCGGCAACTGGGCAGGGATGCTCTAACCGATTTGACTGAAAGGAACCTGAATCTGGATCAACCCGCGGACCGTCCCTGCCTGGCGAGTTCGGCCAGGACCGAACGCAATTGCCCTCCCGTGGCGATCGGCCGCGGGAAGGCGAGGCGCGCGGTGCGGTCGCCGGCCTGCAGGTCGATGCCCTCCGGGTCGATGCCGCTCGCCTTCCAGCCCTCGCCCTCGGCCTTCGCCATGCGGGCGTAGACGGCGACGGCGTCGCGATGGTCGCCATTGACGTGTTCGAGGGCGTCGGCCTCGATCTCCACGAGTTCATCGGCGCCGGCGAGCGGCGTCATCACATGCGCCGGGGCGAGATCGGCGGCGCGGGCGAAGCCGCCATTGATGTGGAAGGCCGACGGCTCGAGGCGCCAAAAGGAGAAATCGGGAAAATCGGCGTAGAGCGCCGACTTCGGATGACGGGCGAGGAAGCGGGCGCGCACGCGCGGCGCCCCGGTCGGGGCGGCCGTCCCGGCGACGGTCAGGCGCGGATGGGCGGCGGGATCGCCCTTGCCGCCCTGGGCCAGCAGCAGCGAGCAGCGCCCGTCACGCTGCAGCAGACGCGTATGGCGGGACAGGCCCGAGACCAGCAGCAGCGGCGCGCCGTCGACGTCGGTCGCGACATTGACCAGCGAGACGAAGGGCGCCCCGCCCTCCTCCAGCGTCGCCAGCGCGCCCGAGCGGATGACCCTGAGCAGGCGTTTGGACTCGACCACGGCGTCGAAATCGGCGGGCTGGCGCGGATCGCGCGGCGGCGGCGCGGGCGTCGCAGGGTCGGTCATGAGCGTCCTCGGGCGGTGCAAATCGGGCGGCGAGCGCCTATATTGCCTGAAATCGGGCGGGGCGGTGCCATCCGCGCTGCGCCATCCTGTCACAATTCGGCCGGCAAGCCGACCGAGGGTCCGGCCGGGCCAAGGGCCGGCCCGACCGCGAGGAAAGTTCCCCTTCATGCCGACCATCGCTCTCGTCGACGACGACCGCAACATCCTCACCTCCGTCTCGCTGTCGCTGGAGGCGGAGGGCTGGCGGGTGCAGACCTACACCGACGGGGCGAGCGCGCTCGACGGGCTGAAGACCAATCCGCCCGATCTCGCCATCTTCGACATCAAGATGCCGCGCATGGACGGGATGGAGCTGCTCCGCCGGCTGCGCCAGCGCTCCGACCTGCCGGTGATCTTCCTGACCTCGAAGGACGAGGAGATCGACGAACTGTTCGGCCTGAAGATGGGCGCGGACGACTTCATCCGCAAACCGTTCTCGCAGCGCCTGCTGGTCGAGCGCGTCAAGGCGATCCTGCGGCGCGCCAATCCGAAGGAGGCGGCGGCGCAGAAGGAGAGCGAGGCGCGCATCCTCGAGCGCGGTCTGTTGCGCATGGACCCGGAGCGCCACACCTGCACCTGGAAGGGCGAGGCGGTGACGCTCACCGTCACCGAATTCCTGATCCTGCAGGCGCTCGCCCAGCGGCCCGGAGTCGTCAAGAGCCGCAACGCGCTGATGGACGCGGCCTATGACGATCAGGTCTATGTCGACGACCGCACCATCGACAGCCACATCAAGCGGCTGCGCAAGAAGTTCAAGGCGGTCGACGACGACTTCGAGATGATCGAGACGCTCTACGGCGTCGGCTACCGCTTCAAGGAAGCCTGAGCCGCCGCGACAAAGGCGAACCGCGATGAACATTCACGCGGGCGGGGAGCGCGCGCAGCGCGAGGAGCCGGGCGAGGCGCAGCCAGCCGCGCCCGCGCACCGCGCCGGCGCGGCGACGCGGTTCGTCGTGCGGTTGCGGCGGCTGCGCCGGGCGGCGGTGGCGCGCCTCGTCTCCTCGCTGACGCGACGAATCGTCTTCCTCAATCTCGGCGGCCTCGTCGCGCTGCTTCTCGGCTTCCTCTACCTCAACCAGTTCCGCGAAGGGCTGATCGACGCGCGCGTGCAGAGCCTGCGCACGCAGGGCGAGATCATCGCCGCGGCGATCGCCGCTTCCGCCAATGTCGAGACCGACGCGATCACGCTCGATCCGGAAAAGCTGATGCAGCTCGCCCCGGGCGAGAGCCTCGGCGAGCCGGACGACGCCGACCAGACGCAATTCTCGATCAACCCGGAGCGGATCGGGCCGGTGCTGCGCCGCCTCGTCTCGCCGACGCGCACGCGGGCGCGCATCTACGACCGTGAAGCCTATCTCCTGCTCGATTCGCGCTCGCTGACGCTGCGCGGCAACATCCTGCGCTATGATCTGCCCTCGCCGGCGGGCGCGGCGGACGGGCGCACCTGGCTGGAAAAATTGTGGGCGGCGGTGCGCGCGCCGTTCCGCCGGCCGCCGGCGCCGAGCAGCGAGGACGAGGCGCCCGCGGCGCAGGGCAGGGACAATCCCGAAGTCATGGCGGCGCTGCGCGGGGAGACGCGCTCGACCTCCTTCGTCAACACGCGCGGACAGACGATCGTCTCGGTGACGGTGCCGATCCAGCGCTTCCGCGTCGTGCGCGGGGCGCTGCTGCTGTCGACGCAGGGCGGCGACATCGACAGCATCATCGCCTCGGAGCGCTGGGCGATCCTGCGCGTGTTCCTGGTGTCGGCCGCGGTGATGCTGGTGTTGTCGGTGTTCATGGCCGGCGCCATCGCCGGGCCGATGCGCAAGCTCGCCGAGGCGGCCGAGCGGGTGCGCCGCGGCGTCACGTCCCGGCAGGAGATTCCCGACTTCACGTCGCGCTCCGACGAGATCGGCCATCTGTCGGGCGCGTTGCGCGACATGACGCAGGCGCTCTACAGCCGCATCGAGGCGATCGAACGGTTCGCCGCCGACGTCGCGCACGAATTGAAGAACCCGCTGACCTCGCTGCGCAGCGCCGTCGAGACGCTGCCGCGGGTGCGCAGCGACGAGGCGCGGGCGCGGCTGCTCGAGGTGATCCAGCACGACGTGCGCCGTCTCGACCGGCTGATCTCCGACATTTCCGACGCCTCGCGCCTCGACGCCGAACTGGCGCGCGGCGATGTCGGCGAGGTCGATGTCGCCGCCCTGCTCGAGGCGGTGGTCGGGCTCGCCAACCAGACGATGCGCCAGGGCGGCGTCCGCGTGCGGCTGTCGGTCGCGCCGGCCGAGGGCCGGCGCGCCTACGCCGTGCAGGGCCACGCCTCGCGCCTCGGCCAGGTGGTCAACAATCTCCTCGACAACGCCCGCTCCTTCTCGCCGGCGGGCGGCGAGGTGCGGGTGGCGCTCGCCCGGCGGATACGGGCGGACGGCGCCGCCGGCGTCGAGATCCTCGTCGACGACGACGGGCCCGGCGTGCCCGCCCACGCCTTCGAGCGCATCTTCGAGCGCTTCTACACCGACCGGCCGGATCAGGGCTTCGGCCAGAATTCCGGCCTCGGCCTGTCGATCTCGCGGCAGATCGTCGAGGCGCATGGCGGCGAGATCGCCGCCTCGAACCGCCCCGCCCCGCCCGGGCCGGACGGGGAGGCGCGGGTCGCCGGGGCGCGGTTCACGGTGTGGCTGAGGGCGGCGGCGTGAACGACGCGCCGGCCCCGCCCGCCATCCACGCCACCGCCGTCGTGGTCGGCGAGACCGGCGTGCTGCTGCGCGGGCCGTCAGGCGCCGGCAAGAGCGCGGTGGCGCTGGCGCTGATCGAGTTCGGCGCGCGGCGCGGGCTGTTCGCCCGGCTGGTGGCCGACGACCGGGTGCGGCTGGCGGCGGTCGGCGGCCGGCTCGTCGCCTCGCCGCATCCGGCCATCGCCGGGCGGATCGAGCGGCGCGGCCAGGGCATCGAGGCGACGCCGCATCTGTCGCGGGCGGTCATCGGGCTGGTGGTCGACATCGCCGCGGACGGGCCGCGCCTGCCGGAGCCGGCGGACCGGCGGGCGACGATCGCGGGAGTCGAGCTCGACCGGATGACGGTCGGGGCCGACCCGCTGGCGGCGGCGGCCGCCATTCTGGCGCGCTTGCGGACAGCGGCCGCGCCCCGGTAGACTGATTTGTCGCCACTCCGCTTGATATTTTATGCCGCAATGCACAAAAATAGGCAGCTGACCGGGCGCTGCGGCGCGCCGACGGCCCCGCCGGCGGGGCGGGCAGGAGAGAGAGCAGCGTGACATGATCGGCATGGTCCTCGTGACCCATGGCCATTTGGCGACGGAGTTCCGCGCCGCGCTCGAACATGTGGTCGGACCCCAGAAGCAGGTCGCCACCGTGTCGATCGGGCCGGATGACGACATGGAGCAGCGCCGCCGCGACATCGTCGCGGCCGTCAAGGCGGTCGACGACGGCAAGGGCGTGGTGCTGCTCACCGACATGTTCGGCGGCACGCCCTCCAACCTGGCGATCTCGGTGATGAATGGCGGCGCCGTCGAGGTGGTGGCCGGCGTCAACCTGCCGATGCTGATCAAGCTCGCCTCGGTGCGCGACGTCGCCACGCTCGACCAGGCGGTGTCGCAGGCGCAGGACGCGGGGCGGAAATACATCAACGTCGCCAGCCGCGTGTTGAGCGGACAATGAGCGAGGAGGAAGACTGCCCGCCGCCCCCGACGCTCGACGGCGCCATCACGCGCGACATGCGCATCGTCAACAAGAAGGGCCTGCACGCCCGCGCCACCGCCAAGTTCGTGCAATGCGTCGAACGCTTCGACTCCGACATCCATGTCACGCGCTGCGGCGAGACCGTGGGCGGCGAATCGATCATGGGCATCCTGACGCTGGGGGCCGGCATCGGCTCGACCATCACCGTCCACGCCAAGGGCGCCGACGCCGCGGCGGCGCTGGAGGCGATCGCCGAACTGGTGGCCAACCGCTTCGGCGAGGACGAGTGAGCATGTGCGCTGGCGCATGGCGGGCGCGCCGGCCGACGGCTAGGCAATGACGCGAGCAGGCGGCGCAGATCGCGCCCCGCAAACGGAGGGACAGATGCCGCGCATGTCTGGGGCGACCGAAGACCGGCTGTGGACGCGGCGGGCGCTCGTCGCCGGCGCCGCGACGGCGGCGGGCTGCGCCGGGCTGCCGGCGATCGGCGCGCCGGACGCGGTCGGCGCGGTCACCGCGCTCGAGGGCCAGGCCTTCGCCGGACGGCGGCCGCTCGGCGCCAACACGCCGGTCTATCTCGAAGAGATGGTGCGCACC
The DNA here is from genome assembly GCA_016793505.1 of Methylobacteriaceae bacterium. GTDB lineage: Bacteria > Pseudomonadota > Alphaproteobacteria > Rhizobiales > Beijerinckiaceae. The sequence continues at coordinate 12,225 of JAEULW010000199.1, forward strand.
GACGTCGCCTCGAAGCTTTCGATGAAGCTCGGCGCCTCGACGACGCTGAAGCTCGGCTCGGACACGCGGGTGCGCATCGACCGTTTCCTCGTCGACGCCGGCGGCGAGCTGACGCTGGAGCGCGGTTCGATTCTGTTCGACGGCAAGGATGGCGGCTTCCCCAAGGGCCTCAGCGTCAAGACGCCCTATGCGGTGATCGCGGTGCGCGGCACCAGCTTCTTCGCCGGCGAACTCGACACGCCGCTCGAGGTGTTCGTCTATCGCGGCGAGGTGGCGGTGACGGCGGGCCAGCGGCGGATGCAGCTGTTGCCCGGCGACGGCGTGACGCTGGGCAGCCGCGCCGCCGGCGCCGGCACGGTGCGCGTCTGGGGCCAGACGAAGGTTCAGCGCGCCAGCGCGCAGTTCCTGTGAGAACGCGGGCCCTGCGTCACTGACGCAGAGCGATCGAGAATTCGCCGCAGCGGATGCGTTCGGGCAGGCGTTCGGCGAACTGCGCCACCGCATCTTCCCCGTAGGTCTCGACCAGCTCCTGGAAGGCGGTGAAGATCGCCGCCTGGGCGAAGCAGTCAGCCTCGACGCCGGACAGGATCGCCTCGGCGAAAGCCTCGTTGACGAAGGACAGCGCGGCGCGCTTCTCGTCGGCGGCCGAATCTTCGATGCGGGGATGGGCGCGGGACATTGCGCAGCCACACTAGCCGGGCGCGGCGCGGCCGGCGACAGGGCTCTTAAACGAAGGTTAACGGCGCCGGCGCAATGCGCGGCGACGCCGCTTCACCCGCCGCCCCAGCGGCTCGACAGGTCGCGCGCCAGGCGTTGTCCTTCCGCAAGGTAACGGACGATCGCCGTCTCGGCGGCGGGGGTGCAGACGCGATAGGTCAGCTCGAAGCCGCGATAGCCGCGATTGTAGGCGCCGGCGAGGCGCGCCTTGCGCGCCTCGGTGGTCGCCTCGGCCTCGAGCAGCTTGCCCATGCGGGCGCGCCAGACCTCGCCGTCGCGCTCGCCGCACAGGTCTCGCAGGAAGGCGAGCGCGCCCATGATCTCGGAGAGCCGCAACAGCATCGGCTCGTAGGGCGGCGGCGGCGGCTCGGGCGCGGGCGCGGGCTCAGCCGGCGGCGCGGCCGGGGCGCGGCCGCGCTGCTGGGCGAGCGCCGGCGGGGCGAGGGCGAGCGCGGCGGCGAGCGTCAGAGCCAGGGCGGCGCGGACGCTCATTCTGCCGCCTCGAGGATGCGGCGGGCGGCGCGCAGCACCTCGGGCAGGCCGCGCGTGCAGGGGTAACCGGCGAGCGCGTCGGGATCGACCCAGGCGACCGCGCCCGCCTCCGGCCCGGTGCGGCCCTCGCCGGCGATCCAGCGCGCGACGAAGGAGGCGATGACGAAGTGGGCGCGCAGCCGGCCCGCCTCGTCGCGCTCGATCACCTCGACATGGCGGTTGAAACCTATAATCGCGGCCTCGACGTCGACCTCCTCGCGCAGTTCGCGCAGCGCCGCCTGCGCCAGCGTCTCGCCCGGCTCGACGCCGCCGCCGGGCAGCGACCACAGGCCGGCGACCGGCGGGCGGGTGCGCGTCGCCAGAAGCACGCGGCCGGCGCGGAACACCGCGACGCTCGCCGCCAGCACCGGGCGCGTCGGATAGAGGCGATCGCTCATCCCTGCGCAGGCTCAGACGTGCTGGCCGCCATTGATGTGGATCTCCGCGCCATGCACATAGCTCGACTGGTCGGTGCACAGGAAATAGATCGCCTTGGCGACTTCCTCGGGCGATCCGAGCCGGCGCATCGGGATCTGCGCGACGATCTTGTCCGTGCCGGGCGACAGGATGGCGGTGTCGATCTCGCCGGGCGAGATGGCGTTGACGCGCACCCCGCGCGGCCCGAGATCGGAGGCCATCTCGCGCGTCAGCGCGGCGAGCGCGGCTTTCGAGGTGGCGTAGGCCGCTCCCGCGAAAGGATGCACGCGCGAGCCGGCGATCGAGGTGACGTTGACGACCGAGGCCTTCGCCGCCTCGAGCTCGGCGAGCAGGCCGCGCGCCAGCATCACGGGGGCGAAGAAATTGACCTGAAAGACCTTCAGCCAGTCGGCGAACTCGGTCTCGATCGTGCCGAGCCGCGATCCGCCCGGCCCCTTGGGCGAGATCGCGGCGTTGTTGACCAGCGCGTCGAGCTTGCCGTCAGCGAGGCGCGAGCGCACCTCGGCGATGGCGCGGCGGGTGTCGACCGGATCGGCGAGATCGATCTGCAGATGATCCTCGGGGCCGGCCATCCAGGGGCATTCCTCGGGAAAAGGATGGCGCGAGCAGGTGATGATCCGCCAGCCGGCGGACGAGAAGCGCTTCACCGTCGCATGGCCGATGCCGCGCGAGGCGCCGGTCAGCAACATGGTGCGGCGCGGCGACTGGTTCGATGCGGTCATGGGCGGGGCCTTCGCGGGTCGCCCGCTTATAGCGCTCCTGCGCGCCTGCGTCACAGGGCGCGACGACGCCGGGGCGTTGCGCCGCGGCGGCGCGCGCGCTATCCCGTGCGGCGTGATCAGGG